>DASZII010000040.1:0-8396 GCA_035949275.1 Minisyncoccota bacterium
ACGCTCCATGCGGCGAAACAAACCACGATAAAGAGCGCAAAAAGCCCGAGACGTCGCCACAGGAGTCTCACCGGGTCGTTCCGTTGCCTCACTGCCGCCATATGGGTATAATCGTACCACTTGTATGAGTTTTCTTTTCCACAAGCGCACCAAAAAAATACTCAATGTCGTCTGGGGCGTCATTGCCGTCCTCGTTATCCTCGGCATGATCGTCTTCTTCGCGCCGGGCCTTACAAACCTGCTTCTGGGGCAATAGGAGGGTCAGCCTTCGCGTACCACCTTCAAAAAGACTTCGTGCGGGATGTCGACTTTGCCGCGCGCAAGCATTCGCTTTTTGCCTTTCTTTTGCTTTTCAAGGAGTTTCATTTTGCGCGTGATGTCGCCGCCGTAGAGGTAACCGGTGACGTCCTTGCGCATCGCGGATTTCCGGCGCGAGGCGATGATGCGTCCATTCGCTTTTGCCTGGATCTTGAGCTCGAAGAGCTGCTTGGGCAGCAACTCCTCCAACTTTTCCACCATTTGTTCGGCCTCGTAGTTCAGCCGGCGCGCCGAAACGATGCGGGCGAACGCGGGTACCGGCTCTTCAGCGACCAGGATGTCGAGCCGCGTCACGTCCGCCTCGCGCATGCCCGTCAGCTTATAACCGAGCGATGCGAATCCCGACGAAACGCTTTTTAATTTATCGAAAAATCCGCGCATGAGTTCGCGAAGCGGCATTTCGGCCTGCAGTTCTATCTTCCCGTCCGGCAACGTTTGCGTATCCCCCATCTTCGCTTCGTGATCATAGAGAAGCTGAGAGATCCCGCCCATGTGATCGATCGGCGTGATGATGGTAATGTCCGCCCACATTTCCCTGACCCGCTTGGCGGTGCCGTCGTCGGGAAATTTTGCGGGGGAAAAGATCTCTTCGATCCTTCCGTTCATGTACGTTATTTCGTACACGGTCGTCGGCTGCGTGACGACGAGCGTAAGGTTGAACTCCCGGCGCAAGCGCTCGATGATGATCTCAAGGTGCAACATGCCGAGGAAGCCGCAGCGAAAGCCGCGGCCCATAACGCCCGAAGATTCCTCTTCGTATGACAGAGACGAATCGGACAGGCGTAATTTCTCGAGAGACTGGCGGAGGATCGGCAGGTCGTCCTGGCTTTCCGGATACACCGATGCCCAGATGACGGGCGTCGGCGCCATATAGCCCTCGAGCGCGGGAGCCGGCCGCCTGGCATTGGTCACCGTATCGCCGACCGAGGCGATGCCCGGTTTTTTGATGCCCGTAACGATATAGCCGATCTGGCCTTCGACAAGTTCAGGGCAAGGCTTTTCGTCAGGGCTCAGGGTGCCGACCTCGAGCGCGACGAAATCCGCACCCGCCGCAACGAACCGGAGCGTGTCGCCTTTCCCAAAACGTCCGCCGAAGACGCGCAAATACACGATGATGCCGCGATGGTCCGAATACCCGAAGTCAAAAATGAGCCCTTGGGTTTGCGTCGAGTGCTGCGGCGGCGGCACGAGCTCCACGATCGTGTCGAGCAGGTCGGCGACGCCTTCGCCCGTTTTGCCCGAGACTGCGAGCACGGTGGATTCATCGACACCGAGAAGCAGCGCGACCTCGCTTCTGATGTCTGCGACGCGAGCCGCGGGAGAATCGATCTTCGAAACGACGGGGATGATGACCCGCCCCAGCTCCTTGGCGACGCCAAGGACCGACAGCGTCTGCGCCTCGACTCCCTGTGTCGCATCGACGAGCAGGATGACCCCCTCGACGGCCGTCAGCGCGCGCGAAACTTCATACGAAAAGTCGACGTGCCCCGGCGTATCGATGAGATTGAGCTCATACGGGGTGCCGTCCTTTTTCCACTGCATCCGGACCGGCGCCATTTTGATGGTGATGCCGCGCTCGCGCTCGAGGTCCATCTTATCGAGGACCTGCTCCTGCATGCGACGCGGCTCGATCGTGCCCGTGAGCTCGAGCATGCGGTCGGCGAGCGTACTTTTCCCATGATCTATATGGGCGATGATGGAGAAATTCCGAATGTTCACCTCGGAAATCTAGCATTTTAAGGCCGGGAAAACTAGGCATTGTCGAACTTCAAGTTCCGTGTTTATCCGAACCGGCGTATATAAAAGTCTGGTGCGCGGAGTTTTCATCCGCGCACCAAGCACCACGATCGCGTCTTGGCGATCAATGAGGAAGAACCGGTCTGCCCTTCTCGTCCCAGACGCGCAGCGGGATGCGGATTTCGCCGGAATCGGTCGGGACTACTCCCCAAAGGACAGGGTCGAGACGCCACTTGCCTTGGAAGAGGAGCGAGATTTCCAGCCGGATGTCGGTCATGAGCGATCGCGCCGCACGAGCGACTTTACGGACATCCGTCGGGGCCTCGCACTCTTCCGTCAAGCAGAACGGCTGCGTCTGCCATGCGGCCGGGCCGAGGACGACCAGTTTGTCCCATGTTGCGTCGAACATGAGGCTGACGACGAACACGACCACGGCTATGGCGGCGGTGATGAGCGCGCCCCTCGCCCAAGAAGATCCGGCGAGCCAGAGGATGAAGGAGAGTAGCGCACCACCGACGGTTCCCGCGATACACGCCACCATCAAAATATCGCGAGCGAGATCCAGCCGCTTACCGAGATCCGCTTGACAATATGGCGGCAGGACCTTGGCGATGTAGTAGAGCGCGTTGGGCCGATACTTCGCGGCCTCCCCCCTCATATAGGCAAGAACACTTTCCTCGGTCCAATCGGTATGAGCACCGGTCGTGGAAAGCAGGCTTCGAAGCTCGGCAGCATTGCCGAGCAGTTGAGCGCGGGTCAGGGTCTTTGCCATTGTTCATCTCCAAGGCAAGCGTTTCGAGGACGTTATGGTCCAAAAATATTTATACCACACGGGAAGCGGGAGGCTAGCTCGTGGTTTTATTTACCTACGCGACGTCAGAAGGCTCGACGGCGACGACCTGCGGCGCGTCGGCGAATTTCCGCTTCAACGCTCCGAGGACTTCGCGCAATTCTTTGCTCTTCAGGATCCACAAGAGAACGACCGTGACCGCAATGCCGCCTATGCCGGCGATAAATCCCTGCGTAAAGATGCCGATCGTGGTATTGATCGTGCCGGTTTGCCCGGTCGCTGAGAGGATGCCATACGAAACAGCACCGCCGATCAGTGAAGCGGCGAAGGTCTCGAAAAAGAGCCGGTTGAAATTCGCATGCGAAACGGCGAAATCCTTGACGAAGAGCGTATAGCCGATGAGGAACTCGGCGATCGAGCCGAGCGCGTAGCCGAGCGCGAGCATGAGAACGCTCGTGCCCGCGATGTCATTCACGCGCAAGAGCGCTTCGACGAACTCCATGAAAAAGAAATTCGTCTTGAACACATACAGCAAGCCGACCGCCGCGATGATCGAGATGCAGATGTCGGCGAGGCCGATGTAGAACGGTTTTTTCGTGTTCCCGATCGCGTAATACGCCCGCGAGATGAGGAACGTCGCGGATTGCGCGAGGAGCGAGATGATAAAGAGCGCGAGCGCGGCGGCCGTGAGGCGTGTCGCGTCCCAGTTGAACTGCCCCGCCCCGAGGACGGTGCGCACGATCTGCGCTCTGAGGACGATCATAAAGACGGTGCACGGCACCGACCAGAAAATGATGTGCCGGAGCGCGGCTTCGGCGTACCGCGCCAACTCCACCTTTGCCCCCTGCGCGTAGAGCCGCACGAAGGTCGGAAAAGCTGCGACCGAATACGAGATCCCGATAATGGTGAGCGGAACGGATTGGAGGTTGTACGCGAAGTTGAAGATGGTGATCGAGCCCGGCGCGAGGAACGACGCGAGCGCCAAGATGACGAGGAGCGATATCTGGTTGGACGCGAGCGCGAGCGTACGCGGCACCGAGAGCGCGAAGATCTCTTTCGAGAGCTTCGCGAGGCGCGGAAGCCCCACCCTCCCCTCCGCATGCTCGGTGAAGAAGAATGGCAGTTGCACCGCCATGTGCATAAGGGCTCCCAGGACGACGCCGAGGCCAAGGCCCGAGATGCCGAGCCTCGGATACAGAAAGATCGCCCCGAAGATGATGCCGAGGTTGTAGAGGAGCGGCGAGATGGAATACAGGATGAACCGGTGCCGCAGCTGCGTCAGGGACGAGATCGTGTTGGAAATGCCGAGCAAGATCGGCTGGAGCAGCAGGATGCGCATGAGCAAAATGAGCTCCGCACGGGTCGCGGCGTCGGCGGCAAGTCCCGGCGAAATGAGGGGCACGAGGATCGGCGCGAGCGCAAAGGCAACGAGCGATACGAGCGTCATCCCAACGATGAAAAAAAGTGCGAGGTCGCGCAGGAACGAGACCATGAGGCCCTTCTGTTCCTCCTCGAGCCGTGAGAGGACCGGCATCAGTGCGTAGAGCGAAAGGAGCGATGCGACCGTGCTGAAAAGAAAGTTCGGTACCAAAAATGCAGCGTAGTAAATGTCGAGTGTGTGACCCGCGCCGAACGAAGCGGCGAGCGTCCTGTCTCGGACGAGCCCGAGGAACTGCGAGGCGAACGCGAACGCGGCAAGTAAATAGGCCGCCTCGTGCATGCCGCGCGTTTCAGCAGCGAAAAATTTTCTTGCCCGCGAGGTGATGTAGATGCTTCCGGTCCGGACTCTCTGGAAGGGGCTCATAGGGTTTCGTGACTTGCCGAGTATAACAAATAGAAACGACCCTTGCGGGTCGTTTCTACTGCGCCTCTAAGCCGGATTCTGTCGTGAGCAGCCATGTATCTGGGATGATCGTCGCCGATCACCTCGAGCGGCACTCTTGTTCCCACGCGTGGTCGGAACAAGCACGGCCTTGCACGCGGGTAGGATTTTAGCCGTTGCACTCCCGATGTTTCCGTCGGGACTGATCCTTGCGGATCCCCTTGCCTCTCGGCTCGGGCGTCTCTGTTCGCATCCCTATCCTCGCGGACGGCGGGCGTTACCCGCTACCTTGCTGTCGGCCCAGGGCCGACGCGTGTCCGGACTTTCCTCCGGCTCTTTCGAACCGGCAGCTGCCTAGCGCAGACAAATAAAATATCACGAAAACGCGGCTACGGCAATATCGCCTGGTCCCCTACCTTGACGCCGTGTCCCGTTGCAAAATTCGCCGGCACCTCGAGCACGTAGCGGGAGTCCTGATTCGGACCGAATGTTTGCGGATACGTGTCAGGCGCGGCGTTCGGTTGGATATAGATGACGGTGCCATCTGCCGAGAGCCAGACCATGTCGATGGAGAACGACATGTCCTTCATCCAGAACATGTGCTGAGCGTCATTGGGAAAAATAAAGAGCATGCCCTGGCTCGCACCAAGTCCTTGGCGGTTGCCGAGCCCAAGCGTCTGCTGCGGCGGATCCTGCGCAAGGTCGACGTAGATCGTTTGCCCGTCGATCCGGACTACTCCGGTGTGCTCACCGAGTACGGGAGGCGGGTATGATGCCTGCGGAGTCGTAGATGTTGAAGTTGCTGTAGATGTCGTGGATGTGGGAACCGTGGAAGAAGCCGCAGCGGTCGTGGCAGACGAAGTCTGTTGCAGAGAAGGTTGCTGCGGCCATGTGTACCAGGCGAACGCGAGGAGGACGGCCATCGCAATGACAAGCCCGGTGAACATCATCGTTTGCAGCCGCATACCGAATGTTCTCACTAGTATGAGCGCAATGCTGATGAACGGCAAGCTCTGGAACCATGCGTGGGTTATTTGGTTTCCGCCGTACTGGTCGCATACTGCCGGCAGAATCCTTTACCGGAGCTTGTGCAGACACGGTCCGTGCAGGAAACGGCTCCGCTCGGAGTCCTGTCGCACATATTGCAACCGTCATACCATTCGACGCATTGCGCGGGCGCGGCGTACCCCGAAACGAACGGTACATGGCCCGACAAAAAGCTCGACCCGCCGAGAGCGCTGATCGCCGCTATCATTACTGTGATCCCCGTTTTCATATAGATGGTGACGTTCCCGTTTTCAGCGCATTACTATAAGCGGGACCGGATTATATTCACATGAAGATTTTGCGCAAGAGGCCGTGCCGACATCCAACCACCGGTCTATATGGCGTCCCGTAGACGTCAAAACCTCCCCGTCGGGCGCCCTTACACCGTGTCGGCGATTAGCGTTTCCCCTGCGCGAATTGCCTGCGGTAGAGGTCGGCATAGATGCCGCCGCTGGCGAGAAGTTCCTCGTGCCGGCCCTGTTCCGCTATTCTGCCCTTTTCGACGACGAGGATCCTGTCGGCTTTGAGGATCGTCGAAAGCCGATGCGCGATGACAATGGAGGTCCGCCCGACGAGCGCGGTCTCGAACGCCGCTTGGATAGCCGCCTCGGACGCTGAATCGAGATGCGCGGTCGCTTCGTCGAGGATGACGATGTCGGGCGCCTTCAAAAGGAGCCGCGCGATCGCGAGGCGCTGTTTTTCGCCGCCGGAGAAACGGTAGCCGCGCTCGCCGACGAGCGTGTCGAGCTTGTTCGGCAGCGACTCAACGAGCGGCAATAGCTGCGCGGCCTGCAGCGCGCCGCGCAGTTCCTCGTCGGTCGCGTCCGGTTTGGCATAGAGTAAATTCGCCCGGATGGTGTCGTGGAAAAGGTGTGCGTCCTGCGTGACGATCCCTATCTTCTCGTGCAGCGAGTCGAGTTTCAGGTCGCGGACGTCGACGCCGTTGATCGAAACGCTGCCGCTTCGCGCGTCGTAGAGCCGCGCGACAAGCTGCGTGATAGTGGTTTTGCCCGCGCCGGAGGGACCGACGAGCGCGACGAGCTGCCCCGGCTTCGCGTCGAACGACACGTCGTGCAGCACGGTTTTCTCCGGCGTTTTGTCGGGCACCGCGACCGATTCGAGCGACGCGAGCGAGACTTCTTTTGCGCTTGGATAGCGGAACGAAACGTGGTCGAAGCGGACATCGGCGGGACCCGGCGCGAGCGCGACAGCGCCCGGCTTCTCCTTGATCATCGGCTCGAGGTCGAGCACTTCGAACACGCGGTCGAACGAAACGAGCGCGGTCATGATGCTGACCTGAATATTTGAAAGCCCGATTAGCGGCCCGTAGAGGCGCGTGAGGTACGAAACGAGCGCGACGACCGTACCGACGTCGAGCGTTTTTTCGATCGCGAGCACGCCGCCCCAGCCGTACGCGAGCGCCGTCGCAAAAGCCGCCATGAGCGCGAGCGCCGTGAAAAAGAAGCGACCGTACAAGCTTTGCCGGACGTTTATCTCCGAGACGCGCGACGCCTGTCCTCGGAACGTTCTGCTTTCATCTTCGCGTCTGCCGAAAAGCTTGGCGAGCTGCGCACCCGCGACGTTGAAGCGTTCATACATAATGCTGTTCATCGCCGCGATCAGATCGTAGCTCTCGCGCGTTATCTGCTGCAATTTTCTGCCAAGGTATCGCGCCGGGAGGATAAAAAGCGGCAAAAGGACGAGCGAGGCGAGCGTTATCTGCCACGAGAGGAAGAACATCGCGCTCAAAACGAGAACGACCGTGACGAGGTTCCCGACGACGTTGGAAAGGATGTCGGTGAACGCGGTCTGCGCACCGGTCACGTCAGTGTTGAGCCGGGAGACGAGCGCGCCGGTCTGCGTACGGGTGAAAAATGCGAGCGGCATTTGCTGGACGTGCTCAAAAAGTTTCGTGCGCATCGATAGCACGATCTCGTTGCCGATCTTTGCGGCGAGATATGACTCCGCGAGCCCCAACCCAGCGTCGATGACCGCAAGGCCACCAACAAGGAGCGCGAGGCGGACGACCAATGCGGCGTTCCCCGCCAAAATGCCGCTGTCTATGATGGCCCGATAGATGAGCGGATTCGCGACTCCGATACCCGCATCCAGAATTACCAACACCAAAAAGAATGCAAGGAGCCCCGCGTAGGGCATCGCGAATCTCAGGATGCGTTTCGTCGTGCCGGGACGGACCGATCGTTCGGTGACGGAGGGGTCTTGACGAAAGCTCCTCATCGCGCCGCGCATTCCTCCGGTAGGCATTCCCTATCCTAGTCGATTGCGCAGGGATGTTCAACGGGTGCGCTTCTATTTTTTCTCCATGGTTCTTTTCTTTTCCAAAAGTTCCGTCACGATCGTTGCAAGCTGCGAGGGAATATACATCGCCTTCACCATGTGGGCATCGGCGCCGAGCTCCGCAAGGCGGTGTATCTCCCCTTCCTGGCCTTCGTTCGTGAGGGCGATCTTCATGCTGCGTTTCGCGAGCCTTTCGCGACTAACGATCTCCAGGAACTCATAGCCGCTTCTCCCCTGCGGCATCGTGACGTCAAAGAGGATGACGTCCGGCTCGTACCCGGCCCGGAGCGCGACCAGTGCATCGTCCGCGGAATCATACGTTGAGACCTCATAGCCGCTCTTTTCGAACACGATCTTGTACATCTCGAGCAAAAAACGCTCATC
>DASZII010000041.1:0-1644 GCA_035949275.1 Minisyncoccota bacterium
CCCGCCATTTCCGTCGTATCGATCGGCGGTTCGGTATTGGGCATCACGATCGCGCCCATGCATTTCTCAGCGGAGATCGGCGTCACCGCGCGCAAGGTCGATCCGCGCCGCAAATGCACGTGGGAATCGAAAGGTTTTTTGATGGAGACCGTTTCCACGCGCTCATTATATATGCCAATAGTGAAGTGCTATACTGCCCATCCCATGGCAAACTCCAACGACAAGAAAGCGCTTGCTTTGCACAAGAAATTGAAAGGGAAGATACGTATTATCCCGGCCGCTCCGGTCAGGAATCGCAAAGATCTGGCGCTCGTCTACACGCCGGGCGTCGCGGCGGTTTCATCGCTTCTCGCCAAACATCCGAAGGAAGCGCGCGACTATACGATGAAAGGCCGCATGGTCGCCGTCATATCCGACGGCTCGGCGGTCTTAGGCCTCGGCAATATCGGGGCGCTTGGAGCTCTGCCGGTCATGGAAGGGAAGTGCGCGCTTTTCAAAACGTTCGCAGATGTCGATGCGGTGCCGATCGTTCTCGATACGCAGGATCCGGACGAGATCGTCGAAACGGTCGTGAACATTGCGCCCGCGTTCGGCGGCATCAATCTGGAGGACATCGCCGCGCCGAAGTGTTTCGATATCGAAAAACGCATCATCGAGCGGCTGGACATTCCGGTGATGCACGACGACCAGCACGGTACGGCTATCGTCGTCCTCGCGGGGCTTCTCAACGCGGCAAAGGTCGTTGGCAAAAAATTCGCAGATATGAGGATCGCCATCTCCGGAGCGGGCGCGGCGGGTGTGGCGGTCGCGAAGCTTCTGTACGCGGCTGGCAACCGGCACCTCCTCATCTTTGATACGCAAGGCGCGATCTACCGGAAGCGGAAAGGCCTTACGCCGGTTAAGTTCGAGCTCGCGTCGTTCACCAACCCGCCGAATTTTACAGGTAAACTCGCGGAATTGAGCGGCGCGGACGTGTTCATCGGCGTCTCCGGCCCGAACACGATCGACTCGTCATTCGTAAAACGCATGGCGAAGGACGCGATCGTCTTTGCGCTCGCGAATCCCGTGCCGGAGATCATGCCGGAAGAGGCGAAAAAAGGCGGCGCGGCGGTCATCGCGACCGGTCGCTCGGATTTTCCCAACCAGATCAACAACTCGCTCGCGTTCCCCGGCATCTTCCGCGGGGCGCTCGACCACAAGGTTTCCAAAATAACCGAAGAGATGAAATTGAAAGCGGCGAAGGCAATCGCGGGGCTCGTCAAAAAGCCTACGGCGAAAAAGATCGTCCCCGATATGTTCGATACGAAGGTCGCGAAAGCGGTCGCGAAGGCGATCCGTTAGGGGTGTATACTTATCGAATGACTATAGACCCTTCATCGCTCGCGCAAATGAAGCGCCAGCTTGCCTGGCAAGTGGAAGAAACGAAAAAGATCGAACACGAACTGCACACGACAGAGCTTGCGCTCGAAGGCGACAAAAAGAAGTCCGAGGAACTCCGGAAAAAGCTCATCGAGAACAAGCGTAAGATCGAGCAGTACAAGCTCGAAACGCAACAGGCGGAAGAACAGCTGCGCAAGCAGACCTTCCAGCAGCAGCGGCACTGAACGTTTCCTCCTGCTCGGTCTGGAACCTCACGTGGTCAAG
>DASZII010000042.1:0-14145 GCA_035949275.1 Minisyncoccota bacterium
CCAGTCTAGCAGATTGAGGCCGCTCGGTCGGGGGTGCTGAAAGACAAAAAGATTTTGACGCAGTAATCACTAGGATCCTCTCCACTTTTTGATCGGCTGAGGCTTGAGCCCTAGCAAAAATTCATACGAAGGCCCGGCAACAAATCCCCATCCGAAGCCCCACATCAATTCTTCCAAAGGGACCCCTGCGATAAGGACGCCCGAGAGGTTTCTTAATTGCCACCAAGCTTGTATCACGCCGGGGAACAAGTGTAGAAATGTAAAATCAAAAACAAATAAGAGAACGCATACCGAGAGGCCCGAAAGCACCGCGTCTCCGATGAGGTCTCGTCGTACGGCGAGCATGGCTATGCCGATCGCAAGGAGGTCCGAGATGGAAACGTATATCGAGTTGATATGGAAAGCGAAGACGCCAAGCAGCATCCATGCGAGAGCGAAACATGCTGACCCCATGATCCAATGACGAGGCCGTGATACTTTTGCACGCTTTTCTCTGCGCATGAAGATCTCTTCGTAGATGACGGCTGCAATTCCGCCGATTGCGAACGCGAACAGTAAGTCCTCAAAACCGAGTCGGAATCCACCAATGAGTCGCGGGTCCCAATAATCCCGCAGGTAGAATAGCTCGGACAGTGGACCCATCGGAGCAACAATGAGAGACATCGCGATCATCTGGACTCGCAAATCCTTTCGAAGAGCGAAAAGTACGAGCCAAACGAAGAGGAGTATACTATCGCCGATCAGATAGGCGTAAGACGGTATCATTTACGTACGTATAGTACCACCTTCCTGTTAGCGGTGAATGACGCAAAGGCTCGAGCCCGCTCGGACGCTCGACTTGTCACTAACATGTCCGCCCGCTTGGACTCGAACCAAGGACCCTCGAGGTATAAGCTCGATGCTCTAACCAACTGAGCTACGGGCGGATGCCCCGATTATAGAACGTTTTCACTATGCTACGCTATCGAAATGGAAGAATCGCGAACGACAAGGATGTGGAACACGACCGTGCAGATCTGTTTGCCGGGGTTCACGATCGTTGGCTATTTCCTGACCGCTTCGAAACTGCCGCAGTACGGCCTCATAGTCGGGCTTGTTTCGGAGATCTTTTGGGGATATGCGTCGTACCGCGCGTGGAAAGCGGGCCAATGGGGGATCGCGGTCACCACGGTGATCGTCACGATGGTTTTCATCTACGGCATCATCAACTATTGGGTCCTTTGATATGGCGCACATCCACGACAAGATAGATTTCACCGCGAGCGTATATATCGTGCACGATAACAAAATCCTTTTGCACAAGCACAAGCTGCTACATATATGGTTGGCGCCAGGTGGGCACGTGGAACTTGACGAAGATCCGAACGAAACGGCGTTGCGCGAGGCGAAAGAAGAGACCGGTCTCGACGCACAGCTTGTCGGCGAGGCACACTCATACGATTCGCCGTTCAACGCGCGTGAACTTATCCCACCCAAATTCCTCAACAGGCATTTCTTCGACCAAAGCCACACGCACGAACATGTGGACCTGTGCTATTTCGCAAGGCCAATCAGCGATATTTCGAACGCGCGTCCGGAACTCGAAAATGGTGAGCTCCGATGGTTCACGAAAGAAGAGCTTGAAAAGAACGACTTCGGCATCGTGCCGGACGTCCGCGCCCACGCCCTTGCCGCCCTCAAGGAGCTCAGTTCATGACGTGTGCAGAGGTGCGTTGCGCGGCACTTAGCTCGTGCGAGAATGATGGGATGAGAAAACAACTGTCTTTTATCGGGTTCCTTTTTGCGTTGTTCGCACCGGCGCTGGCGCTTGCCGCACAGGCGCAAGTTTCCCTCGGCGTGAACTCGATATCGCCCTCTGCCATCTCCATCAACGCGGGCGATACTGTCGTCTGGACCAACACCAGCGGCGGGGCGCAATCGGTGACCGGAAATGACAGTCTGTTCCAAAGCGGTTCCATAGCGCCCGGCGGGCAGTTCGCGGCCACGTTCAATACGAGCGGCACTTACAATTATTACGACAATGCCGGCGGCTCTGCTCTGCTCGGCCAGATCACGGTTACCGGCAATTCCATACAGACGCAAACGACGACCTACGCAAACGTTACGAACCCGAACGTGAATTATTATTCAAATCTTTCCGCGAACAATTATACGAACGGGAATACGTACCAATACCAGACGACCGGACAGACAAGCTTCTATACAGGCCAGACGAATCCAAATGCCTCGACGCTCATGGCGCAGGTCCAGCAGCTCATCGCGCAGATAAACGCGCTTCAGGGGAACGCAGGGGGTGCTCAGACGCCAATCTATGGGCCGAGCGGCTACACGAACTGTCCGCAAATAGGGCGCGTTCTCTCTGTCGGCGCATCCGGAAATGACGTGACCAGCCTGCAGCAATTCCTGGGCATTTCTCCGGCGACCGGTTACTTCGGAACTCAGACACAGGCGGCGGTTCAGCAATGGCAGAGCGCGAACGGCATCATTTCCTACGGCGACCCGGGCACCACCGGCTACGGCGTCGTCGGACCGCGCACTGCTGCGGCGATCCGTCTCGCATGCGGCAGCGGTTCAACTGGTTCGGGAAGCCAGACCAGCGGGGGCACATCGGGAGTCGTTGGCGGCTTTTTGAAGGTTGAGCCGATCTCCGGCCCGGCACCGCTCACTACGACCGTCACTGCGACCGTCAATACCGCAGCCTCGTGCAGCGGCGCGACGTACACGCTCAGTTACGGCGACAGCTCGCAAAACCAAACGATCTCCATCCCGCCGAAGAACTGTTCGCAGCAGAACCAGTCGTTCCAGCATACGTACCAATACGGCGGCACCTACACGGTCACGCTCTCCGCCGGTACGCATTCAACGACCGCGACTGTGACCGTTTCGGGAACGCAGGCGAATTCAAACGGGCAACAGACCGGCCAACCCGCCGGCTCCATGTCCGCATTCATCACCTCCGGCCCCGCGCCGCTCGCAACGACCTTCTACGTTTCCTGCGCGTCGGGATTGGCCTACGACGTTATCTTCGGCGACGGCAGCGACCTCGGCTCGACCGGTGTTTCCCAGTCGAGCTGCAACGGAGGGCTGCAGGCTGTTGCGCATACCTATGCAAAACCCGGAAGCTTCAACGCGCAGCTCGTGGTCTTCATTCGCAATTCGCAGGGAACCGTATCGTCGCAGGCGGTCGCCGCACAGGGGATCACCGCAACGGGCCCCAGTACGGCGAACGCGTCCTCCTCGTATCCGCCGCCCACGCTGACACCGAATATCGGCGCCAATCCTCTCGCGGTCTCGCTCCAATTCACGGCGGTCTCGTGCGCGAATTCTTACACGATCGACTGGGGCGACGGAGTGGGCGGTAATTCTTCCCCGCCCGTCGACTGCTCTACGTCGGCGAATCCGACGACGGCGACCCAGTCATACACGGCGAACCACAGCTATACGCAAGACGGCACCTACACCGTTTCGCTCACGCGCAGCATCTACGGCGGCGGACAGCAGAACGACACGGTCGGCGTTTCCATCTCACAATAGTATGCGTGCGCTCTGGTCTTTGCTTGTCGCCCTGCTCGCGTTCTCGGCGCCTCTCGCAGCGCTCTTGCCTGCGCAGGCAGGCGCGCAAAGCACCTCCGGGCAGGACGCCTCATCGCTCATGGCCGAGATCTCAGCGCTGGAGCAGCAGATCAATTCGCTCACTTCCGGTTCGGCGACGCCTGCCCCTACCTCGGTTCCCGCTTCTTCCGCGGCGATGGGCTCGTCGTCCGGCGGCTCTTGCCCCGATTTTTCGCGGACGCTTTCTCTCGGCTCGAACGGGCTTGATGTCGTAGGTCTGCAAACGTTCCTCACGCAGAATGGCCTCTTCAGCGGGATCGCGACGGGTTACTTCGGCACGCTCACGCAGTCCGCGGTGGCGCAGTGGCAGGAAATGAACGGCGTGGTTTCGGGCGGCGACGCGAATTCGACGGGGCTCGGCGTCGTCGGTCCGCGAACGCGCACGGCGATGGACGCGGCCTGCCTATCCGGCGGTGGCGGGATGCCACTAGCGAAACAATGCCTGCCCGCTTCTCCGCCTTCGACGGAATGCCCGACCGCATGGCAACCGATCACGGATACGAACGGGTGCACGCTGTATTATCAGTGTGCGATCTCGCTGCCGACCGCGGGAACGACGTCTGGAACGGGAACGCAATCTTCTTCGACGACCTCATGCTCCGTTGTGCAAAAACCGATCTGTCCGGGAACGGTCGTGCCGTTCCAGACGAATTCGAACGGTTGTGTTACCGCGTATGAGTGCGTGCTGTAGGTAGCGACTAGGGTCGGGAGAGGCGAGGTTTGTTTTAACGAACCTTGCGCGTGACACGTTCGAGTCGCCCAGGGTATTTGAGTAATGGTGATATACGTACAAGCAGAGATAAGTACGGAGTTCGAGAAAACTAACTTCGCCTCTCCCGACCCCGCTCTTTACTCCGCGTGAAGTTCGCCGGTGATCCGCTGCACGCGCCTGGTGAGAGCGTCCGAAAGCGGATGGCCGTGCGCGACCAGGTCCAGCGCCTCCTCGCGCGCCGCCGCGATGAGCCGCGGATTCTTGAGCGCTTCCATGCCGATGTCGGATACGCCCCACTGTGATCTGCCGAAGAGGTCTCCGGCGCCGCGATTTTCGAGGTCGGCTTCCGCAAGCTTGAAACCGTCCTGTGTCGAGGCAAGCGCGCACAACCGCTTGAGCGAGATCTCGCTTTTTGAATCGGTGAAAAGAAAACAAAGCGGCGGGTGGGACGAGCGCATGACCCGTCCGCGCAACTGGTGGAGCTGCGACAATCCGAAGCGTTCCGCGCCCTCGATAACGATGCAGGTCGCGTTCGGCACATTGACGCCGACCTCGACGACCGAGGTCGCGACGAGAATGTCTATCGAGCCCGATACGAAATCACGCATGACATCGTCTTTCTCTTTCGGTTTCATTGCGCCGTGCAGAATGCCGACCTCGAATTCGGGGAACACTTCCTTTTTGAGCCGGACGCTTTCAGCTTTTACCGATTTCGCCTGTATCGCATTTTGCTTCTCCGGGTCCGGCTCGTCGATGCGCGGGCAGATGACGTACGCCTGCCTGTCTTCGCGCAGCCTCGCGCGGAGCGCCTCATATGCCGCGCCGCGCTCTCTTGCGGGCACGATCTTCGTTTCTATTTTGGCGCGGCCAGGTGGCAATTCGTCGAGCACCGAGATATCAAGGTCCCCGTAGATGGTCAGCGCGAGCGTGCGCGGGATCGGCGTCGCGGTCATGCTCAGGAAATGCGGCAACGTGCCCATGTCCGCCCTGCTTTTCTGCGCGAGCTCTCGCCGCTGCCGCGTGCCGAAGCGGTGTTGCTCGTCCACGATCGCGTATGCGAGGTGCTGGAACAGCACGGACTTTTGGATGAGCGCGTGCGTACCGACGAGGAGCGCGATCTCGCCGTTCACCGCCCATTTCAAAAGTTGCGCGCGGGAGATCGCCGTCGCGTTCCCCGGCGATGACTTGGAAGGGAATTTTTTGCAGCCGGAGCCCGTGATGAGGCCGATGTTAATGGGCAGGTCCCTGAAATATTCGACGAACGAATCGAAATGCTGCTGCGCAAGGATCTCCGTCGGCGCCATATAGGCGACCTGCAACGTTCCGCTTTCGCGACCCGGCGGCCGCGACGTCACGACCGCGTAGATGCTAGCTGCGGCGACGAGCGTTTTTCCCGAGCCGACGTCCCCCTCGAGGAGCCGCGCCATCGGCGCGCCCTTGTCGAGGTCCGCGCATATCTCCCGGATCGCCCGCGTTTGCGCTGAAGTCGGCGGAAAGGGGATCGAAGTTATGAATGTGTCCGCCGCTTCCTCTGCGTCGGGAATGCGGAAGGAACGCTGCGCGTTGTTGCTAGCCCGTTCGAGCGCCCGCGCGACCTGTATCGTATAGATCTCCTCGAATGAGAATCGCTTCCGCGCCGCCTCGGCATGCCGGATGTTCTCGGGCGCATGGATGTATCGCAGCGCCGAACGGATATCGGGCAGGTTGTATTTCGCGAGCGTTGCAGCGGGTACAGGATCCTCGATCTTTTCGAGCACGCCGGAATTCATCGCGCGCTCGATCGCATGTCGGAACCACAGCGAGGTGACGCCGCGGCTTTCCGGATATACCGCAAAGAGCTGTCGCTCGTTCTTTGCTCCCGCCTTTTTCGATGAGAAAAGTCCGGTATCGGCGGGGTCGGCGGCCTCGACATGGGGATTCGCGAGATACAGCTTGTTCTCCTTGCCGCTGACCGTGCCGACGGCCTTTACGAACGTGCCTTCAGAGAATTTCTTCGCGAGGTACGGTTGGTGGAACCACATGACTTTGACCGACCCGCTCCCGTCCTCGATGACGGCTTCACCGATCGGTATCCGGCGGCTCCATGAACGCCTCGTGTCCAATTTCTTTATCGTGCCGAAGACCGTCGCTTCCTGCCCTGCGACAAGGCCGCCGATCGATTCTTCGCCGCCGGCTTCGTCGTAGCGAGCGGGGAAGTGATAGAGCAGGTCGAGCACGGCGTGAACGCCAAGCTTGCGGAGCGCCGCTTTCTGCGGCGGGGTGAGGCGAAATACGTTCGCAAGCTCATCGTTCGGCGACATGGGCTCAATAATACCCGAACTATTATCCACAGTCGCGAACATGATTTTCTCTTGCAGTTTTTTCGCGGTGCGCAAGAATAGTCGTGTTATCTGAGGTAATTCAAAACTATGGTATACGACGAGGAAGAAAAGGAGATTTCAAGCAATGCGCTGGACGGAATGATCGATGAGGGGGATGAGGAAGACGATCCGCTGATGGATCCGGCTGAAAGCGGCGAGGAGACGGACGAGAAGTGGGAATAGTACGGGCCGGCGGCGTTCATTGCCCGTACATCTCCCGTGCTATACTTTTTGAACTATGCATACGGTCCTGCGCTATCTGGGCACTGTCGCGGCAGTACTGATAACGGTGTATATCGTGCCCGGCGTGCACGTGACCGGAGGCTGGCTCACAGTACTCCTTTTGGCGCTCGTGTGGTCAGTCATCACGCTCCTCATCAAGCCGATACTGAATATCCTCACGCTACCGATAACGATACTCACATTCGGCATTTTCTCGCTCATTCTGAACGCACTTCTCTTTTGGGCGATGGAGCTTATTGTGCCCGGGTTCTCAGTGGTCGGATTCTGGAGCGCGCTCCTCGGCGCGATCGTGCTCTCGATACTTTCCTGGCTCATCCACATGGTTTTGTAGTGCAAAAGGGGCGCCGTCACGAGGACGGCGCGGCGCGGGGAGACCCTGTATCTGGGAACGTGTTTGATCAGGTGCGCCCGCGTACCCTTTGCTGAGCCGAGCCACTTCGGGCCCGGTCCTCGCATGTAGTGCAGCTCGGGACGATATGGGTCCAATACCCACTCGACCGCATGACTGCAAGTGCTGCGCACCTTACCGAACACGGCACGGATTTTGCGTTTCATCGCAGTAACCCTTTTTGAGTTGACGGCAGCCTTCACGGTGCCGCTTCCTATATTTGAATATACACCCGCACTCGAGCTTCGCTACATTTCATGAGCAAAAAGGTGGACAACTCAATTCACCAGCAAACCGCCAAGAACAAGCATTGAAACCGCTGCAGCCTTCCAGCGCGTGCGGGAGCGGTCGAGTTTCTCGCCGGTGCGCATGCGCAGGACGTCCTGTACGAGCACGGTGCAGGCAAAAAGGACGATGGGTTCGAGCGCGCCCATCGCGCTCACCTGCGAAACCGCGGCGAACGTGAGCGCCTGCGTCCAGAGGACGGTGCTCGTCGCGTCGAAGGCTTTGCTGAACGTAACATAGGGGATATACCGCCGTGCGGTGCTCTTCCAAAGCAAGTGGGATTTTCCGCGGGCGATGATGATAACGAAAAGACCTGCACACATGAGTGCTCCGTAACTGAGCGTGAACCCGACGGCCGTCGTGCCGTAGAGCGCGTGCAGGTATTTGAAGGAATATCCCTCGATGCCGCCGAAGAGCGCCATGTAGATGAACATAAGCCACACGGCCGGCGACAGTTCCTTTTTGAAATGATGCGTTTTCCCGTCGATCGCGAAGGCGAACCCGCCGAGCACCATGAGAAAGATGCCCGCGACCTCCCCGCCGGAAAAGCTCGTATGGAGCACGCGCGTGTCGATGACGAGGTACAGGAACGGCGCCAGATACGATATCGCGCCGATGCCGGTCACCTCCACGCGCCTGAGGAGCGACGTCCAGATGAGTGAGTTGACGATACTCATCGCCGCAATGAGGAAGACGACGGGAGCAAAAATGAATTGTATGCCGCCGAGCCAGCCGAAAAGGCCGATGACGAGCGTCCAAAGAAAAAAGAGCAGGATACGCCAGAACGTCGCGACAAAGGAATCGATCCTGCGGTCGCCGACGATCGCGACCTTATCGACGACGCTCTCGCCCGCGCCGGCGATGAGCGAGCCGAGCACATACAGCTGCCACATATTCGTAAGTATATCGCAGTCGCTCGCCTCATTATTCTAGCGGTGCTATAGTCGTGCGCAGGAAAATGTCCCGAAACGCCCTGAAACGAAGGGAAGAGGAGAGAAAATGGCCAAACAAGGACCCTGGACAAAGCTCGACGTGCGGTTGGCGATGCCGGCCGATGCCAAGACGCTCGTCGAGTTCATCAAGCTCAAGGCGGAGCACGAGCAGCAGACGGCGAACCCGACGGAGAAATGGCTCGCCAGGCAACTGGAGCAAGGCGCAAACCCCCCGATCCACGCGTTCATCGCGCAGGCGGATCGCAAGCCCGTCGGGTGCGTGATCGCCTACCCGTCGTACGTGTATCGCCGCACGGTATGGGCGCTCCACGTGGGTCATCTGTATGTGCTCGATACGCACCGGAGATGTGGCATCGCCGGGATGCTGATTGGCGCACTTGCGGGGAAGGTCCGCAATTACAGCTACCATGCGCTGGTGGAATTCGAAATCTCGCAGCGCGATCCGGGAGCCCTCGCGTTCTATCGGAGCATCGGCGCGAAATTCGACTTCTACGAGGAAGCACAACGGGTCGTACTCCCGTACGAGGAGCTGCTTCGCCACGCAGCCTAAACAAGGGATCGGCCGGGGCAGCGCTGCTGCTCCGGCCGACGTCTTTATACGGTCTTCCGATCAATTCGGTACGTTGTTCGAAATGCATCGTGGACGCGAGCCTTGCCTGGAGCTACGCTGATGCGTATGTGGTTTTTCTTGGCGACGGTCGCATCGATGTGCTGGGGCGTTTCTTATATTCTTGCAGAGCACATTTTCAAGCGCATCTCCGTTTACACGACGCTCGTTATCGAATGTTTTCTCATGGGTTTCGTGATCCTGATCGTTGCGATCAAGGCGGGGGACTTCAAGAAAGATCTCGTAACCCTCACCTCCTCCTCGAAGCTGATGCTTACGTTCGTTCTATTCACCACTGCCTCTATTATTGCCGAGCTCGCCATCAATTTCTCGATAAGCGAAAAGGACGCGACGCTCGCCGGGTTCGTCGAGATCTCGTATCCGTTCTTCATCGCGCTCTTCGCGTACCTGCTCTTCGGACAGGAGGAATTGCACCCCGGCACTGCGTTCGGCGGCGTCGTTGTCTTCGTCGGCGCGTGCATCATCTTCTATTTCAGCAGGTGATATGACGATCGACTGGCTGCTTATCGAAGTTGTCGCGCTCAATTCGTTTTTCTCGACGATCTGCGACATGTGTGCGAAATACTGGGGTATCACGGGCAGCCAATACTGGCTCTATGCCGGGCTTGCGATCAACCTTTTTACGGTTTTCTTTTACATGTACGCGATCCGGCTGGGCGGTCTCGCTATAACTACGTCAGTGATCCTGCTTATTACGATCGCGATCAGCGTCGCGCTCGGTTTTTTCTTCTTCCACGAACAGGTGCATTTGTCGCAATGGATAGGTATCGGCGTCGGCTTCGTGGCGATCACTCTAATCTCAGGCGCGTTATTCCCCACAAGGTAGACCCGGGTTACAAGGACGCTCTCAGCGTTCCGATTTGAAAATATTTGATGAGCTCGTCCTCCATGTGGTAGTGGTGGAGCTGTTTTTGAAGGACGTTCCTGATCGGAATGTCCGTGGGGTGAAATCCAGGCCGGAATAGCTTGAGCCAATCGAAGAACATGCGACGATAGACACCTTTCTTGCCAAAGAGATACGGCAAGCCATTTCTCCACACGCGGCCATTCCAGAGGACCCCGCGTTGCCGCAGGAATGAAAGGAAACATGGGTGTTGAAAATAGATGAACACTGCGGTCGCAAAAAAGGCCACGCTAACGCGCCGGAAATAACCTCCGCCTGCGGCGAGGTATAAGTCGAAAACCGTCGAACGATGATCGAGTTCTTCGAGCGCATGCCAAGTCCATACGCGATCCATCCGTTCGTCCACGTCTTCCCCCTCGAAGATCGCGTAATCGAGAATTTGTCTTGCACCGGTCGCCGTAAAGTGTTCGATCGTGCAAGCGAAGGCGAGTCTGCTTTTGATCGAAAAGCGGCGGGACACGAAGTCCAGAAAACGGGTTGATTGCCTGATGTAGCGATCGAATGAGAGCCCGGTCGATCTCAGGTATTCGTTGTATGCGTCGTGCACTCGCGCGTGCGCCTTTTCTTCCACGATGATGTGGATGATGAGCTCACGCAGTGTCGGATAGTCGCCGCTTTCTGCGAAAGCCTCAACGGCAGAAACGACAAATCTTTCCGCGTCGGGGATCCCGACCGAACCCGCGTTCATAAAGAGTGTGAAGAAAATATTGCGCTTATACCATACATTCGGAATAGGCACGTGACGCGCCATGAGCTCTTGCGCGTGCCGCCGTTCGCGCTCGTTCACCACCGGCTCCATAAAGGGACTATAGCATTTGCAGAGCATCCCTACATCGCGTGCTAGAATCGCTCAATGGAGCAGTTTTGTTTTTTGAACGGGAAGATCGTGCCGCTTTCGGAGGGAAAGGTGAGCGTGTACGATCTCGGTCTTTTGCGGGGCTTCGGCATATACGAGGGGTTGGTTTCGAGCAACAGAAAACCGTTCATGTTCGCCGATCATATGGCGCGCATGCATACAACTGCAGAGCGCATGCAGCTTGAGATCCCTTTCAGCGACGCTGAGATCGAGCGCGCGGTACTCGAACTCATCGAAAAGAACGTTCCGAAAGGGAAAGAGGGCCTCATCCGCATCATCCAAACGGGCGGCAACGCGATCGAAGGGATCGCGCATGACCCGAAAACACCGACCTTTTACATTCTCGTCGAGGAGTACGTTCCGCCGGAGGAGAGCTATGTGCAGAATGGTTCGTCGATAGCGACCATGGAACACATGCGGCAATTCCCCGAAATGAAAACGACGAACTACATCCAAGCCGTGCTGTTGCAGGGAAAAAAACGCGAAGGCAACCTCATGGAGGTGCTTTATGTCTTCGGCGGGCGCGCACTCGAGTGCACCGGCAGCAATATTTTTATCGTAAAGAACGGTGCCGTCGCGACGCCGAACCGCGATATGCTCTTCGGCATCACCCGCAAGGTCGCGATCGAGCTTGCGAACAAAGAATTTCCGGTCGAGGAGCGCGACGTTTCCGTCGACGAGCTTTTCGCAGCTGACGAAATATTCATCACGGGCTCCTTTAAAGAGATTGTGCCGGTCGTATCCGTCGACGGCAGGACTATCGGAAGCGGCAAGCCGGGTCCGGTTTCGGTAAAGCTCGTCGAACTCTTCCGCGAGTTCGCCCGAACGCATTGAATTCGTATGAAAATCCTGATTATCGGCGGCGGCATTGCAGGCCCCGCGCTCGCCGCATGTTTGCGAAAGCGCGGCATGAACGACGTAACGCTCGTCGAGCGCGCTCCCGAATTTCACAATATCGGCCTTCTGATGGGTCTCATGGGCAACGGCAGAAGGATACTACGAGAGCTGAACATAGATGAATTCTCCGAGCCTTCAAAAGGCTACAAACTGGAGTGGGAGGTCGTGAAAGATAAGCGCGGCGGACTCTTGAAGAAATTACCGGTCCCTTCAGTTGAGGACATCGGCACAACGGTAGTCGTCAGGCGCTCAGACATGCACCAAAGTCTTATACAGTCGATCAAAGGAATATCATTGCGTCTTGGAACGACGGTCGTCGATATCGTCCAACATACAGGCGGTTGCACGATTCGCTTCAATGACGGTACATCCGATGAATTTGATCTCGTCGTTGGGGCGGATGGCATACATTCCTTCGTTCGCGAACGGATATTTGGCGCAGGCTACTTGCACTATTACGGCTGGAGGACATGGTTTTACTGGCTCCCGGCCTCCCTCGGTCTTTCGAGGAACGCTGAAGCCTTTATCGGCGATGGGAAATTGTGCGCGATCATTCCATTCTACGATTCGGCGGTCGCATGGCTTATGGCGCACATGGCCCCAGATCAGCCGGTCGCGCCTTCTTGCAAAGAACAGTTGTTGCAGCTTTTTTCGGATTTCGATCCGCATGTTCGAGACGCAATAGCGGCAGCTCCCTCGAATTCCGAGATCTTTTCAGATAACCACGCATATGTCGATCTTCAGGATTGGTATCGAGGGCGGGTGGTATTGATCGGTGACGCACAGCACGCTGTTTCTCCTGTGATCGGCATGGGCGCTTCGATGGCGCTTGAGGACGCACACGTGCTTGCCGGAGAGTTAGCATGTCACTCTGGCGATATCGAAGTCGCGCTCTCGGCTTTTTCGGCACGAAGGAACACGCGGCTACGCGGTTTCCATAAGGTTGCACGTCGAATGGAGAGCTGGATGATGTCCGGCGGGCTTATTGGACAGATACGCGATCGCATACTGCCGTTCGTACCAGCTTCGTATTTTTCCGGCGCGATGCAAGATTTTATACGTGCTGAAGGGTGATCGGTACCGGTTGTCATTTTTCAATACTTCAATTAGTATTACGCAATCATGGAACGCGGCACCCAGATGTGGCTTATCGGCGGCTTTATCGCCGTCGTCGTCCTTGCGGTCGGCGCGGCCGCGTATTTCTCCAACGGTGCAGCGATCAACAGCTCGGGGTTCGTCGCGACGACGGTTCCGCCCATCACCTCGGCCGACCACGTGCAGGGCGACGCCAATTCCAAAGTTACGGTCATCGAATACGGGGATTTCGAATGCCCCGCATGCGGCGAGTGGGAACCGCTCGTCGAGCAGCTTGAGCAGCAGTACGACAACCGCGTCGAGTTCGTCTTCCGCAATTTTCCGTTGTACCAGATCCACCCGTTCGCGAAGATCGGAGCGCAGGCAGCGGAAGCGGCGGCGCTGCAGGGCAAATACTGGCAGATGCACGATCTCCTGTACAAGAACCAGGCTGAGTGGACCGCGGACACGACGCTCCAGCCCGCAGATGTCGTTTCCAAATTCTTCAACGGCTACGCGCAGTCGCTCGGGCTCAATGTTTCGCAGTTCGATACGGACATCAATTCAAGCGCGGTCATTGCGCGCGTGCAGCGCGATATTGATTCCGGGGACGCCGCCCAGATCAATCACACGCCGACGTTCTTCGTGGATCTGAAGCAGATCCAGAACCCGACCGGCATTGCTCAGTTCCAGCAGATCATCGACCAGACACTCGCATCGTCGAGCGCGACGCAAGCCAGCTCAACGGCAACCAAGTAACATGCCCGCGTTCGTTTCGACGCTCATTTTCTGGATGGCGATAGGGACCGTCGTCCTGGATGTGAGTATCGTTGTAAAGATAGCAATGCTTCTGTTCCCTCGGTCGCGCGCGCATTTGCTGCGACGGGAAAGAGATTACGGCCTGCTCGCGATCTTTGTTCTCTCAACGCTCGCGGTCGCCGGAACGCTTTTGATGCAATTCGCGGGCGGACTGACCCCCTGCATCCTTTGCTGGTGGCAGCGCATCTTTATGTATCCGATCCCGCTCATTACGCTCATCGCGCTTATCAAAGGCGTAAAAATGTCCGATGTCGCCGATTATATTCTCGGACTCTCTTTCATCGGCGGATTGTTCGCGCTCTATCAGCACTTGCTGCAAGTCTTGCCTTCCGGCGTGCTCATTCCGTGCGACCCGACGAACGATTGTGCGATCCGTACGATCTTTTACTTCAACTTTGTGACCATCCCGTGGAT
>DASZII010000043.1:0-19570 GCA_035949275.1 Minisyncoccota bacterium
CGTGCGCCAGAGAATCCACAGATAAGAACCGAGCAGCCCGAGGTACGAAAGGAGCCCGAGGGTGCCGCCTGCCACCCACCAGTCGAAGACGATGTCGTGCACGCGGTCGAACCACTGCTCGTCCGGATACATCCGCGGATCGTAGTATTTGTCGAACACGATGGCGTATTCTTCCTGCCCCCAGCCGAGGATCGGACGCTCTTTGATCCCCTGCCATGCGATGCCGATATTGAGGAAACGCGACGCGACGGTGGTTTCGGTCGGCGAGATCTCAACGAGGCGCTGCAAAAAGCCGACGCTCGCGACCGCCGATGTGTCGCGCGCGAGCCAGAGCCCTCCAGCCGCGATAATAATGAGCGCGATGCCGCCGAGGACGTATTTGCGCGCCTGCTTCGCGTGTGGTGCAAGGAATATATAGATGAGGCCGCCAAGCACGGTGCCACCGATGAGCCCGAAGGTCGTTCCGCGCGTGCCGGTAAAGAGAAGCGCGATCGCGTCGAGCGCTATCACGAACGAGAGCAGGTAGCTGCGCTTCGCGAACATGAGCCCCACGATGCACGCCAAGACGACGAGATACAGCAGCACGGCCGGCCACGAAAGCGTTCCGCCGGAAACTGCTATAAAGAGAAGTCCGACGACGAGCGCGACCGGAAATGCGATACGCTCCCACGGTTCCCATTTCAGCCTGCCCGATTGATAGACAAGGAGTGCGGCGAGGAAAACGTGGAAGAGCATGTATATCGCGAGGTAGATGGGGTTGCCGAAGGTGGCGTCGATGCGGGCGCTGAGGCCGGAAGTCCCGCCTTCGCCGAGCGCGACGACCCCGAAGATCTGCGAAAAGCCCCACAGATCGATAAAGACGGAAATGGCGATCGTAAGCTCGAAGAGCCGGCGCCAGAGGTTCTCCGCATTGATCACGCACGCCGCGACGACGGTGTAGCAGAAGAGGTGCGCGATGGTGATCCATCCGTCCATGCGCTCGAAGTTGCTCCAGAAGCTCTTGAAAGGGTTCACGCCCTGCGTATCGGCTATCGCGATGACGACGATGAATATAAGGAACGCCGCGAATATCCAATTGCGGCGCGGGCGGTATTTGGGGGCGACGAGGCACAGCGCGAGCCAGCAGAGCGTGACCGCTTCGACGATCGCGCGGAAAAGAAAATTCTTTCCGGTGATGAACGGGAAGAAGAGCCAGGTCGTGACGACGAGTGGGATGAACGGAAGTGCGAAGACGCCGACGAGGACGACCCAGCGCAGGATCTTCTCCGATATGGTCATGCGCGGCATTGTAGCACCGAAAAGCAAGCGCGCTAGCGCCGCGCGCGGTTTGACGATAGAGTAACTCCGATGTCTTTTGCGGAACGGGCGCGGGAGAAAGCTGTCCGCCTTCTCCGGTGGAGCGAGCACTATACAAAGACGGACATGGTCTACCTCGCCTCAGGCGGCTTCTGGCTTTCTGCAGGATATGCCGCGAGCTCGCTTTCGTCGTTCGCGCTCGCATTGGTCTTTGCCAATATACTGGACCCCAACACGTACGGCGCGTACCGCTACGTGCTTGCGGTCGCGAGTGTCCTTTCGGTCGCCGTCCTGCCGGGGATCGACGTATCGCTGCAACGCTCGGTCGCGCGCGGCAAGGAAGGCGCGATGTTCGCTGTCACCTGGACACGGGTGCGGTGGGGCAGTATCGCGAACATCTTCGCCGCCGGACTCGCTTTGTACTATCTCCTTCACCACAACACGCAGCTCGCAGCAGCGTTCCTCGCAGTCGCCTGCTGTATATCCATCATGGATCCGCTCGCCTGCTACGACGATCTCCTGCGGGGGCGCCGAGCATTCCGTACCGCGACCAATCTCGCCGTCATCGGACAGCTCGCTTCGACGTTCATCATGATGGGCGTCGCGGTGTTGTTCCCTTCGCTCTTTCCGATCGTCATCGCGTATTTCGCCGGATGGTGCGTGATACGTGGCGCGCTGCTCATCTACACGCTGCGAACATTCCCGCCCAACGACGTGCAGGATCCGGAAGCCGTTCCCTATGGCAAACACCTTACGGTCATGAAAGGCGCTTCGGTCATCGCGGCGTCGCTCGGCAGCATCTTTCTTTTCCATATAAGTGCCGTCCAACTGGCCGTGTACAGCATAGCCGTCGCACCGATCGAGCAAATGCGCGGGATGCTCAACAATGTCGAGTCGCTCGTGCTGCCGAAATTCTCTCAAGATTCGTGGGACGTGTGGAACTGGCGGACACTTGTGCGCAAGTCTGGCCCGCTATTCGCGGTGCTCGGCGTCGGGATCGTCGTGTACGTGCTGGCGGCTCCGTACCTCTACGCCATACTGTTCCACAAATATATCGCCGCAATTCCTTACACGCAAGTGTGGGCCTTCTCGCTTTTGCTGACCGCGCTCAGTGTGCTTTTGGGCGCGATACTGCGTGCGAGAAAAGAGGTGAAGAAACTTTACATATTCAACGTCGCCTCGATCACCTCGACCTTCTTGTTCATCGGGCCGCTCACGTACTTCTACGGTATCTGGGGCCTGCTCGGCGCGCAATATGCCGTGAAGACGGTCGAGACGATCACCTTCTGTTATCTCACGTCCTGGAACCCGCGTTTCGCGGAAAAGAGCGCCCAAAGTAGCGACGGAGAGAATGGAACGAACGCGAATGCATAAAAAAATAGGTAGCGAAGGCGAGGCTGGAGACGCAAGGCCTCTCGCGCGCGTCTGCGCGCTCGCGCGCTCTCGCCGTCAAGGAGGAGCCCGACCGCCGCGCCGTATGCATAGTAGCCAAAACGCCGAGGGCAGCTCTCAAGGATCATCGCGCCGAACTCATCGAGGAACTCATCGAGGACTTTCGCTCGCTCTATCGAGAGTTCCGCATTCGGGATCTTCCGCGCGCGCGTCATCGCTCCAGCCTCGCCTTCCGTGCGGTACACCCCGAGCGGCTCTGCGATGTAATAGATACGGGTGCGCACCCCAACTCTACGGAAAAAAACGAAATCGAGATTCTTCATGGGCCAGCGTATGCTGCCAATCGCGCTCCGGCGGATGAGGCAAAACCCGGTCTTCTTCGAACGCACGCCGCGCTCGCAGAGGAGATCTGCGAACGGCATCTCGCCGTCCTTCCTATCAAACCCGGTGAGGCCGCCGGAGTCGAGCCGGAAGGGCGCCATCACCAATCCGTACGCCGGGTCGTTGAGCGCACCGAGCCCTTTCTCGAGCGCCTCCGGAGAAAGCTCGTCGTCGCTGTCGAGGAACGAGATGAATTCCCCGTTCGCGATCTCGAGCCCGCGGTTGCGCGCGGCGTGCACGCCGGAATTCCGCGCGAGGCGCTCGTAGCGGACCCGCGGATCGGCGTGCGCAAACAATGCTTCCGTGCCGTCGGTCGAAGCGTCGTCAACGACAACGACCTCCAGCTCGTGGTACGTTTGCGCGAGCACGCTCTGAACAGCGCGCGGCAGCATCGCTTTGCGGTTGTAGGTCGGAATGACGACGCTTATCATAGGCGGTCGCGCATGTTCCCGATGCGGGACGGCGCCGCCGCGACGACACCGCCCCTCGGCACGTCGCGCATGACGATCGCTCCGGGGCCGATGACCGCATCTTCACCGATCGTGACGCCGGGGTTTATAATCGCGCCGGAGCAGATCCAAACGCCGTCCTTGATAACGACGGGGGCTTGCGTATGGCCGCGCGATCCTCGAGGCGCGAGATAGTCGAGCGAATAGGTATTGATCACCGTTCTTGAGGCGATGCGAACGTGGTCGCCGATCGTGATGGTGCCGGCGCCGTGCAGGATGATTCCTTCGTTCATCGTCGAGTGCACGCCGACGGTTATTTTCTGCGGCTGGTAAACGGTGATGCGCCCGTAGATCTTTGCCGTGGGGTCCATGTGCAAAAAAAGCTGCCGCCAATACCAACTGCGTAGCTGGGTGAGCTTCCGTTCCCGGAATCCGAACTCGCTGAAAAGAAGCCTTCGGAGCATACGCTCGCATTATATAGAGTGCATTTTGATATTGAAATAGGCCTTTATTTTTAGTACAGTTCCCGCATGGAGATCCTTGGAGTCGGTACCGACCTGTGCTCGATCGAGCGTTTCCGGAGCGCCAGATTTCCCGAGCGCGCAGCCTCTTTTTATCTCTCTGAAAACGAATTGCGCGCCGCAAAAAATTCCCGCGACTTCCATCAATTCCTCGCCTCCCGTTTCGCGGCCAAAGAAGCGGTCGTGAAAGCCAGCCCGCGACCGCTTTGTCCCGTGGATTTCGAGATACTGAAAGAGGGTGCGGTACCTTCGGTCCGCTGGCTTTCGGACGCACCGCCATACAAAGTGCTGCTCTCCATTTCGCACGAAGGTCGCTACGCCTGCGCCTTCGCGCTCTGTGTATCGCCATGACGCCGCTCTCCTGCCTTGAGCTCGCGGCGCGGTTCGAGTCGCTTTCGGAAAGCGATCTTCCGAAGAGCGCAAGTATTTCGCTCGTGACGAACTTCACCGATACGATCCTGCAAAAGTTCCTCATCGGCCTTTCTCTTTCACACGGCATCTATCCGAAGCTCCGTCCCGCGCCGTATAAACAGTATCACTTCGATCTCGCAGGGCACGGCGGCGGCGACATCACCTATGTCGTGTTCGACCTGAACCCCTACGTCACGTCGGAATTCGTTTCCGATCCGGCGCATGTCGAGGAGGTGCTGGCAGGCTTGCGGGAGCTTGCCGAACGCTCCTCCGGACCTATCGTCGTCGCGACGCTGCCTTCCCACCCGTCAGGCGCGTATGGCCAGCTCCTCTCCGACGACCCCGCCGTACGTGCAGCCCGCGCGTTCAATGAGGGGTTGGACGCGCTCGCGTCCCGCCGGAAGAACGTGATCGTCTTCGATATGGAGCGCCTCTTCCAGCGCTTCGGAGAGCATTCGGGCCGCGACTTGCGTTCGCTCTATGCCTTCGACGTTCCGTACACCAACGATCTCACGTTCGCGCTCGCGAAAGAGCTTCTTGGGTATCTCTTCGCTCTTTCGGGCATGAGCAAAAAGTGCATTGTTCTTGACCTCGACAATACGCTCTGGGGCGGCATCGTCGGGGAAGCTGGAGCGGGCGGCATAGCGCTCGGACCCGGCTACCCCGGTTACGCATACGAAAATTTCCAGGACGCGCTCAAGCGCTGTCTCGAGCGCGGCATACTCCTTGCGATCGCAAGCAAGAACAACCCTGCGGACGTCGACGAAGTATTCGAGAAAAATCCGCACATGCGGTTGGCGAAAGAGGACTTCGGCGCGATCCGTATCAATTGGGAACCAAAATCAGGGAACATCACCGAGATCGCGAAAGAGCTCAATATCGGACTTGACTCGATGGTCTTTTTGGACGACGACGCGGCAAGTCGCGAAGAAGTGAAAGCGATGCTCCCTGAAGTCTTCGTGCCCGATATGCCTTCCCAACCGGAGGAATACGCGCGGCATCTCTTCGACCACCTGTACCTTTTCACGCAACTGAGGCTTACCGCGGAGGATAAGGAAAAAGGAAAGATGTACGGACAGGAGCGCGCGCGGAGGACCGTTATCGCATCCGACCCTGCTGGTTATTTGGATAAACTCGGCGTCGAGGTCCGGATCTCGCACAACGAACCTTCGCAACTCTCTCGCCTTTCACAATTGTCGCAAAAGACGAACCAGTTCAACTTGACGACCCGCCGCTACAGCGAGGCCGAACTTGAGGGCATGGCGGAAAGCGGAGCGCATATCTTCGGCGTCGACGTGCGCGACAAATTCGGGAACTACGGGCTCGTCCTGCTGGCTATCGCCAAGCCCCGCTCGAAAAAGGAAGTCGAACTCGACACCTTTCTCATGAGTTGCCGGGTCTTTTCGCGCGGCGCCGAATATGCGGTCATTAACCACGTGCTCGAAAAACTACGCGCTGCAGGGTATGCTACGGTCATGGCGCGATCTATCGAGACCGCAAAGAACAGGCCTTCGCGGGAATTTCTTCCGCGAGCGGGTTTCCAGAAAGTCGGAGAGGAGGATGCAACGACGACGTACCGGCTCGAACTCTCGACGTACGCGAAAAAAAAGACACCAGAGCTTTCGGAAGCGCTTTCCCATCTCACGGTCCATGTCTAAGCTCACCCGCATATTCGCGAGCGTTCTCGGCGTTCCGGAAGAGCGCGTCACTCCGGAGCTTTCGCCGGAGAACGAAAGCGCGTGGGACTCGCTGAACGCCATCATCCTCGTCACCGAGATAGAGAACGCCTACGCCATCCGTTTCACCTATGATGAAGCGATGGGCGTCAAGAATTTCGGCGATGCGATGAAGCTCGTGGAGAGCAAAGGCGGAAATCCGAATGCCTGAGTCCGCTTCATACCGCTTCGACGACGCGCAAGAAGGCCAAGCCGCGTCTTTCGAGGCGGAGATCTCGAAGCAGAGCGTCACCGCGTTCGCCGCGCTTTCAGGAGATCACAGTCCGATCCACACGGACGAAGTTTACGCTTCCGGCACGAGCTTCGGCGGCACTGTTCCGCACGGCATGATCGCCGGAGCTCTCTTCTCAAGGCTGGTCGGCATGCACCTTCCCGGCAGGTATTGCCTCTATATTTCGCAGACCCTGCAATTCCATCGTCCGCTTCCGTTCGGCGGCGTCAGAGTGAAAGGGATCGTTACGGCAAAATCCGAGGCGACGCGGACGTTGCGTATCTCGACGAGCGTCGAGGATGCCGAGGGTACGGTGTTCGTGCGCGGAGAGGCGATCGTGCGCATGTTTCAATGACCATGGAAAAGACCGCCATCATCTCCGGGGGAATGGGCGGCGTAGGCCAGGCGGTCGCGCGCGAGATCGGCACAGAATATTCGATCGCGATCTTATATCGTTCAAGTGCCCGGCTGGACGCCGAATCGTTCGCCGCTTCCCTGCCCCGCGCCAAAGCGTTCCGCTGCGACATCGCCGATGAATCCTCCGTTGCGGAAGCCTTCAAGCACATAACGGACGGGTTCGAGAGGATAGACGCGGTCGTTCACGCGGCAGTCGATCCGATCGCACGCGCGACCATCGAGGGGCAGAATGCAAAAACGTTCCGCGGACAGTTCGAAGCTTCGGTATTCGGCGCCTTCAATCTCGCGCGCAGCGCGCTTCCGCTGTTGCGCGAAAGTAAAGGCGCGTTCATCGCCGTTACGACAAAATACATCGAGGAGAACGAGGGGGCCGGAAAGATGGCCGGGTACATCGCCGCCAAGTTCGCCCTGAGAGGATTCCTGCGCGAACTTTCCCGCGAAGCAGCCCCGGCAGGAGTACGCGTGAACGCGGTCTCGCCCGACGTGATGCGGACAAAATTGTCGGCCGGCGTGCCGTCGCGTTTTTTTGAATTTCTTGCGGAGCGCGATCCGCGCGGAAGAATCACGACTCCCGAAGATGTCGCAAAAAGGATCGCCTACCTGCTTTCGCCCGAAGGAGCGCGCGTGGCGGGAATGTCGCTGAGCGTCGAGTCCGGAGAAACGACACCTTTATAACACTGCCGTTACCTGAGGATCGCCCGGAAGGTTCCCTTCGGTTTCGTGAACGAGCAGGCGTATCGCGAAAGCTCTCCGCGCATCTTCTCGATATCGGCCTCGCTCTTGCCGTGCATCTCTCCCACGATCTCTTTCGCTCGCGCAAGATGCGCCGCGTGAAATTCAGCGCCTTCGATATCCATTTTGAGAAAATCCGCCCGGATGTCCGAGAGCGATATCCCTTGTACGGTAACCGGTATCGAGCTTCCCTTCTGATCCAACGAAGACGAAAAATTCCGGTGCATGACAAAGAAAGTCACCGGGCCATTCTTGTGAGTCACGGCTTTGTTCTCCACCCGCACGCCCAGAGGCTCAACATTTCTTCTCAAGTTCGGTATCAAATCCGGATTCGCTTCATAAGCCGTGATCTCCGCTTTGGGATATCGAAGGGCGAACCACACCGAAGCGATGCCGATATTGGCCCCGAGATCAGCGATGGACGTCGGAGCGATCGACGGTTTATATTCCTCTTCAACGAAGATCCCTCCGAGCGCTAGCATCTCATCAATCGTTCCCAAGAAATTAATTTTTGAGGTACGACCCCCTCCCCCGCCCACGGAAACACGGGCGGAGAATGGTATAGGCATTCCAAATGGCCTCAACGCTTTTATGAGCGTAAAGAATATGGCGAGCTTCAATTTATTCGATAAACCGAAACCGCACGAGAGCGCTCGATAGATGGACATATCTTTAAAGAAACGCGATGATCGTTCTCGCCCGTTCATCCCAGGTGAATTTTTGCACGTCGGCGTAGGCCTGCCGTGCGAGTTTCGCGTCGTGCGGTCGCATGAGCGTTTCAGCAAGCGCGGCGGGATCGCCGGGCGGAACGATAATTGCGTTCCCGCCGTTCAACACTTCGCGGATCGTCGGCAGGTCGCTCGCGATGATGGGGCGGCCGCTCGCCATGTATTCGAACATTTTGACCGGCGACATGTGATTGCGGTAATGCGGCGTATCAGGAAACGGCATGAGAAGCATGTCGGCCGCCTTTTGGTATACCGCAAGCGTCTTTTGCGGCGCATACCCCCGCAAGATGACCTGATCGGCGACACCGACCTCGCGCGCCTTCACACGGTAGCGTTCGATGTCCTTTTCATTACCTCCGACCGCGACGAAAAGGACGCCCGGCGCGTCTTTGAGGGCTGTGATGATGTCGTTCAAGCCTTTGTCTTCGTCCATCGTCGTGAAGTTGCCGGTGTAAACGGCGATCTTTCCATCGAGCGGAAGCTCAAGCAGCTCGCGCGCATGTTCCTTTGAACTATCGATGTCGAATACCGAAAGATCGACGCCGCTTTGCGCGACGAGGACATCTCTCTCGTCGAACCCGGCCGCCGCGAACATGCCCTGTAGCGCGCTCGATATCGCGATGATCCGATACGCGCGGCGCGCGAAGAAGAAATACGTCCCCCGCCGGTTCGAAACGAGATGGCTTTCGAGCGCGACGCGGTAGCCGATCCATTTGAAAAAGCACAGTGGAGCTTCACGAGTATAGATGAAGCGTTTGCGGGAACCGAAGAGAAGGCGGGATGCCACCGCTAACGAGAAAAGGCCGTAGTGCAGCCAGAACGCAAATTTGCTCTCGCCGAAACGCCCGACGAGGTCGGGGATGCGAATCTCGGACACGGTAAAATTGCGCTCGAGCCCGTACGCGGAAAAGACGTCGCCTTCGATCTTCGTCGCGCGCTTCGGAACGACGAGCGTCACCGTGGCTCCGGTACGCGCGAAGGTCTCGCACGACCTCGCGATCGCAACGCCGTGCGCTTTTTCGGTCGGCATGCGGGCGAACGCGACGTAGAGGATCTCCATAGTCAGATCCTGCCGCGCTCAAGAATGCCGCGGAAGTGGGCGCTCGGCATTCCGGGATCCACGTTGTTGCGCGGAAGCGCAAGGCGCGGACTTCCGGCATCGAAGGTTCCAGGAACAACGGAGAACGCCAAGCGTATGCCGGCCGCTTTCGCCGCTTCCTGTGTTTCTCCAGTGAACTTCCCATGCGGATACGCGAAGTACGCGCATTCTTTTGCCAGCATGTTCTCAAGAAATTCTTTTGAACGGACGACCTCTTCGCGCGCCTCCTCGAAAGAGAGTTTTTTCATGTTCGGATGCGACGCGGTGTGCGGTTCGAGATCAATGAGACCAGATCCGTGCATCTCGTGCATCTCGCCGGCCGAGAGCATGGGGGCATCGCCGTACGATCCCCTGAACATGCCGCCGATATAGTCCGTCGCGACGAAGATAGTTGCGGGCATGCGATACTTTTTCAAAACCGGGAACGCGTTCGTGTAATTGTCTTTCCTGCCGTCGTCGAACGTGAGCGCGACGGTTTTCGGCGGGACTGCTCTCTTGTCGAGCATCCGCTCAAGCTCGGCAAGCGTGACGACGCAGTATCCGCTGCTGGAGATCTCGCCAAGCTGCCAGTCGAATTCCGCAGGCGCGACCGTCATCAGATCGCTTCCATCGCCGATGGAATGGTACATGAGAACGACCCCGGCAGCGGGCGCCGGCAGGAGCGAACGCGCGCGGTAGAGGGCGCTTTTGACCGGCGACTTCCAGTTCATGTCGGAAGTATGCCCGCAAGTCCGCCTTGGAGCAATCGGGTTATACGGCGTGAAAGATGCAGGTACCCTCTCCGATATCAACCCTGCCGAAGCTTGAAAGCGCGGCGCGCAACTCGCCGTTGTTCCGCTTAGCCTTTTTCGGATGCGCCTCGCCGATCACTTCCTCGATCTGAAGAGGAATATTCTTGAGGACACCGTATTCAGCGCCTTCGATATCAATCTTGAGAAATATCCTATCCCCTCCGATGCGGCGTACGGCAGTTCCCAACGAAACCGAAGGAACTGAGATCGCTTCCCCCGTTCCGAAGATCGATGAGGATAGATAATTATCATAGAGGTGAAACGCGACCGTGCCGTCTTGCTGCGCGACCGCCTCGCAGAAAAGCGTCACATTCTTTAAATGTGCTGTGTTCCGCTGCAATACAGGAAAAATCATAGGATTCGGCTCATAGGCGTGAATGATCGCGTCGGGATACTGCCGCGAGAACCACATCGTCGCGAATCCTTTATGGGCGCCGAGGTCAAGGATATGTGTAGGTTGTATTGACGGCCGATACTCGCCTGCTTCGATCTCGCGCCGCACGCCGCGCTCGAACACCACGTTTCGCACGAGGGGAATCTTCAGGAGAAGCGTTTTCATAATGAAAGCGCGATGATAAGTTTGTCTGTTAGCAAGGAAAGAGAATGTTCGCGAATGACGTAGGCCCGCGAAGCTTCCGAGATCGCGCGGCGTTCGGTTTCCGGAAGTTCGAGCGCGGTCTTGAGAGTGGCGGTCGCGGCATCTGCGGAACCGGAGCCGGCGAGGAGTTTATTTGGCAACGCATCTTTGACGGCGGCGTTCGCGCATACGACGATCGCGCCGCTCGCCATCGCCTCACCTATCGTTTTGTCAAAGCTGCCGGATGGCGTCAGGTTGCAGTAGATCGAATGCAATCGGAAGAGATCGCGCGCCTTCTCGTTGGTGACGGCCGGGTGCATGGCAACGATGCCTTCGAGCGCGAGGGGGCCCGCGAGATTGCGCACATCATGCGCGTATTTCGACTTCGGGTCCGTCGGGTCGCCGACGATGTCCGCGGAGAACTCAACTCCTTGATCATGCAGTTTTTCAAGCGCTTCCACGAACACATCCACGCGCTTCACCGCATCGAGCCTTCCCAAGAACAGTATCGAGCGAGAGTTCGGCGGCAACGCTCCCGGGGAAAAGAATTCCGTATCTATGCCGAGCGGCATTCTTACTGCTTCTGCGAATTGCGCCACGAACGCTTCCGGCGACGTATAGCAAATGGTGTTCGTCAGCCGCACACCGACCGAGGTCAAAAGCCCTCGCATTTTGTGATTGCGCCAGAGCACGATTTTTTTTTCCCACATCCGCCAGAAGAGGCCGCCGAGCACGACGTATTCGGAATTCATGTGCACGAAGACGCAGTCGTATTCGCCGCGCAGCGAGAACGCGTAGCGATAAAAACGCGAAATATATTTCAATCGAGAACGACCGGTTTCCTTGCCGAGCGAGTGAACGAAAACGTTCTTCGGCAGGTCGTGCCTGCCCTCTTTCAGGCAAATGACGTGCACCGTGTCGCAGCGTTTCGAGAATTCGACGATCCAGCGGTGCATGAATCCGAGCACGGGATCGTCGAGGTCGACGGCCTGCGTCGTTATGAGGAGCCTCATACGACCCGCGGCGCATCGCCGTACACGCCGCGCAGGAGGTCGAGGTCCTTGTTGCTTGTGGTGAGAAGATCGATGTTCTTGCCTTCAAGCGAGCGGAGGAACGTGCTTCCCGCTTTGTCTTCAGGAACGATCCGTTCATAGATTTCACGGAGCGCTGCGACATCCTTGATGAAGCAGTGCCCTCCCGCGCCCCTGCCGGTTTTGTGGATCGGGTTCGAGTACCGGCTGCTGATCATCGGATCGGCCTTGAGGGCGGCGGCGATATTGTCCCAGGCGAGCCGTTCGGTGCGGGCGATGTCGTACATGATATTGAACATGATGATCTGGGCGTACGCGCTCGCGTTGTGCGAATACTTCACGATCTCCGCTTCGGTGCTCGAGCAGATCTGCGCGAACGGCGCCTCGGGTAAGACGCTCAATATCGCCTCGGCCGCAAGAAGGTACTTCGGGCTTTCGACCGGGATGCCGACGATGTTGGAAAACGGGTGTGCGGCGTCGTACGAGGCGGTCGCTTCGCTCAAAAATTCGGGCGAGTAGAGGAGGATGATGTCCGGAAATTCCTCTTGGAGCCGCATGGTGCTTCCGGGCACTATCGTCGATTTTATGACCGCGACCTTCCCCTTCCCGACTCCCCGCAGTGTGCTACGCAAGATGGAGATGTCGAACCCCTGCGGTGTGGTCGGAGTCGGGACCGCGATGAACGTGATGTCGCACTCCTTGACGCGCTCTTTGTTTTCGCGATACGGCTCTTCAAGCGAATAGCGCACAGTCGAGTACCCGCGCCGCTCGAAATCGTCGGCGTAATTCTTGCCGATGAATCCCTGGCCGATAAAACCGATGAGCGGTTTCTTCTCGGTGAACGCGGCGAAGCGTCGCGTGATCGGGAGGCATGCGGCCACGTCGTTGCGCCATGCTGAAACATACGATTCCCAGCTCGAGTATGGGTACGAAAGAAGCGTGGCCTGCGGACGCGCGGCAAGGAGGTTCCGTATTTCGCGCGCGAAGTGCGAAGGTTCCGCGATAAATGCCCCCGCTCCCGGCGCGATCCCCACGTCGTCCGAAAGCACCGGGACGGAAGCCGAGAGCGCCTCGATGATCACCATGCCGTACCCTTCGTACAACGAAGGGACGATCAGAAGATCAGAGAACGGATAGTACGGCGTCGGGTCCCGGCGTCCCTCGAAGAACGTGCGCTCGCTGACACCGAGCTCCTTCGCGAGCCGTTCGAGCCCCGCGCGCTGCCGCCCTTCACCGATGATGATCAAGCACGCGTCCTTCGGAGCTCCTTCGGCGAAAGAGCGGATCGCGAGTGCGACGTTCTTTTCGCTTTCGAGCCGGGCAACGACCAGTACTTTCTTTTTGTAATTTTTAAAGCGGGAAACGAGCTCCGGCGGGGCTTTCGCTTGCTTGAACTTTGCCGTGTCGACGTAGATGGGAAGCACGGAAACATGCTTGCGCGTCGCCTCGGGGACGCGGCGCTCGACGTCGTTTTTTATGCGATCGGAAACAACACGTACACGCGCGGCGTTTTTGAGCACCAGCCTCGCCATGAGGAGCCGCGAGCGATTAACGAACGAGTGCTCGCGGAACGCCGGCGAGAAGAGATCGGTATGGATCTGGACGTGCAGCGGGATGCGCCTGAGCTTGGAAATGATGAGGCCGACCAATCCTATTTCGAACGGATCTTGAACGGTTACCACGTCAAAAGGCCCTCGCAGGGAACGCATGCGCAGAACGTCCAGCCCGTACAAGATCCGGAAGATACTCCGCGTCGGGTGCAGGGTAAGCGGCCCCTCGCGCACTTCGGAGAAACGGTATCGCGCCAAGGTGAATATGACGATGTCGAGCGTTCCCACCGCTTCGGCATACGCCTCCATTCGATGACGGGCATTGCTGTCTTTCTCGAACGTGGTTCTGTCCGAGGAGATCATTAAAACGCGCATGAGCAGGCATTATAAGGATATTCGAGAAATGTGTCGAATTACCTGCCTTCGCGACTACGCGGAGGTACGTTCATCGTAACAACGCGAGACATGACGGCGCGTCTATCGGCAAACCACCCGTTGCAGTATTATATGCCGATGAAGATCGTTGTCGTCGGTGCCGGCATATACGGATGCACCATCGCGCTCAAGCTCGCCGAAGCCGGGCACACGGTGGACTTGATGGAAAAAGAGAACGACATCCTCGCGGTGACCGCCTCGATCGGCGTGCGGTCGCACCGCGGATACTTCTATCCGCGCAGCGCCGAAACGGCGCGTGATTGCCAGATCTACGCGCCGCGCTTTGAGGAGTATTATCCCGAAGCCGTCGTCAAGGACATTTCGAACTTCTACGCGATCGCCTGCAAGGACAGCAAGCTGAGCGGGACGGAATTCATCGAAGCGCTCGAGAAGCACGGATTGCCATACCGCCTCGCAAGCAATCCGCTCATCGAGCCGAGCGCCGTCGAGGTCTGTCTTGAGGTTCCCGAATATGCGTATGACCATGTCCGCTTGAAACAGATCATCCGCGCGCGGCTTGAGAACCGCGGAGTACGCCTCCACTTGGGCACTGATGCACGAACGCGTGCATTCGAGGGATACGGCCTCACGGTCATCGCCGCATATGCGGGATCCCAAAGGGTCGTTTCGTCCCTCGGCGGCGAGGACGAACGCACCTATGAATACCGTCTCTGCGAAAAAGCCGTGGTGCGTCTTGACCCGCGGTTCGCGAAGCAGAGTTTCGTAATTATGGACGGACCGTTCTTCCAGCTCGAGCCGCTCGGCCGCGAGTCCGGTCTCTTTCTTCTGAGCCATGCGGGGCTTTCGACCCACGTGCGATGGACAGGGGGTGATGTTCTGCCGCCGCTCGAACTGGAGAGATTCCTCGGACGCGGCATCATCGAAAACCCCGACATCACACGCTTCAGCGCCTTTGTAGATTCTGCACGCGCATTCATTCCCGGCATTGCGGGAGCGCGCCACGCAGGCTCGCTCTTTGCGATCAAGGTCGTGCTTCCCGACAAGAGCGACGCACGCCGCACGATGGTACGGGAAGTGAAAAAGAACGTATTGAGCGTCTTCTCCGGGAAAGTTTCCGGCAGCATCCAGGCCGCCGAAGAATGCCTATCGTACGCGGAGACGCTCACCGGCTCTCATATGCCTTCTCAAGGACCCTGACCGACTCAAGCGCGATGTGGTTGTTCTCCTTCACCTCGGGAGTATCCGCTCCGGCGAAAAAGCGCTGCAGCTCGGCGCGAAGAGGCGGAACAGAGGGCGAAGCGATGCGCGCGATCTTGCCTGCGCATTCGAGGAAAAGCTCGTCGTTCTCCCATCGGTAGGTCCCATCGTCCGTCTCGAAGGAAAAGCGCCGCACTTTGTGCGCACTATGCGGCAAGATGTCGATCGACGCATCCGCACGCGGGAAACGCATCGCGAGCCCTCCGCTCTCCGTATTCAGGGCTGAGCTGGGGAGCCCCAGCAGCTTGAGGAGCACGGATGTTTCGTGAATAAAACGATCGATAAAAAATTCTTTCGACTCCGGTCCCTGCTGCCGCACCGATTTCTCGACCGCAGCGCGCCGCAAGTGCTTCCCCGCGAGTTCCCGTGCAAGGACCTGCAAGCACTCGTGATAGAGGAAGATCTGACCGACGAATAGCGGCGTGCGCGTTTCCTCCGCGCGCGCGAGAAGTCCTTCCGCCTGAACGGCGTCCGCGCTGATCGGTTTCTCAAGGAAGACGCTTTTGTCGCGACCGAAGAACTCCTCCGCAACGGCAACGTGCGTCGATATCGGGGTCGCAATGACGACATGGGTGATGCTCGGATCTTCCGAGACGCTCCGCGTCCCGTACGAAAATGCCACTTCGGGGTGCGCGCTCTGAAGCCGCGCTTCGCGCTCCGGGTCCCGCGAACGCAAAACCGCCGTCACGGGCACACCGATCTCCAGCAATTCGCGCAATATGACTTGCCCCCACCGGCCAAGCCCCACAAGTGCAGCTCGTTGCGGTTGCATATCATTGCGTTGAAAGCGTTCGCCGTATCGCTTCGGCGTAGAGCGACTTGAACTGTCCCAAGACGGCAGCAAGCTCGAACCGCTTTGATTGCTCGACCGCCGCTTCCGCCATTTCGTTGCGACGCTCCGTATTTTCTTTGAGTTCTTTCAAACGCCGCGCGAAGCCGGTTTCGTCCGCCGGATCAACCAAAAACCCTGTTCGGCCGTCCGTGACGATCTCGCGGCAGCCGCCGACGTCGGTGGAAACGATCGGGAGTCCGAAATGCATCGCTTCGACGAACACGTTGGGAAAGCCTTCCTCGAGAGAGGCCGACACGTAGACGCTCGCTTGTTTGAACGCACCATAGAGCTTGTCGGCTTCGCGCAAACTATCCAGTTTGCCGAGGAACGTTACCTGCCGCCCCACTCCCGCTTCGGCAACCGCGGCTTTCGCGATCCCGACCTGCTCGTTCGTGCCGGAACCGATCAGGACGAGGCGCGCATGCGGATCCTGCAACGCGGCGAACGCCCGCACGATAACGGGAATGCGCTTGTGCGGGATGAATCGACTGGCCGAAACCACGACGAACGGGTCGCCGGGACGCATTTCGCGCAGCCCGCCCGGCGGCAGGTCCAGGGCGTTGTAGATCACGCGCACGTTGTCAACATCGCCCATGACCCGCCGTACATTCTCTTCGCGAAATTTCGATGGCGCCCAGATCATCGCAAAACGTTTGAGGCCGCGCCGCTCCACGCGCCACAAGAGTCGCGCAAGGAACGAGCGGCGATAGAGGTCATCGAAGTCGCGGGCGCGCAAGCGCCTGGTCGAGAATGTTTCCCACACCCAGTCGCCGGCGAACTTGATGACCGATGGGATGCGCTTGCGGCGCGACAGAGCGCCCGCAACGAACGAAAGGGCGCTGACGGCATGGCAGTGGATGACGTCGGGCTTTTCGCGCTTCACAACGGAAAGGAAGTACCAGGGGAACACGACCCAGCGGATCGCTTTGTCGATCGGCGTTCGAGTGTACCGCCACGGATAGCGGTAGACGCGGTACCCGTCGGGGGACGCGCATTCGAAACGATCGCCGATGGTGAGCACGACGGGTTCGTCCCCTCCTTTGAGGAGCATGTTGCAAAGGTGGAAGCATTGAGTCGCGGGCCCTCCGATCATGGGCGGAAAAATGGGCGCATACATCAATATTTTCATGGTCACTACTGTACCGCAAAGCGAAACGGCGCGCGAGCGCGCGCCGTCTCAACGTGGTGCACCGGCGTCAGTCTTATTCCGGTGCGGGCGTTCCCGGCAGGAAACTGTCCACCATGTGCGCGATCGGCGCGATGATGAACAGGATCTGCGGTATGGCGACATACCGCACATACAATGCAGCCGGAAGGGTCACCCAGTCGAGAGCCGCGATCATGAGCCCCGGAGGGCGCAGGAGCCGGTAGAGATTCTCCTCTGAGACGGCGTCGTCCAGCACTGGCTCGCTCCCTGTTGGGTAGGCCAACCTGCCATACCTACTCCCAAGTAACCACGTATGGACACCTTTAGCAACGTATCTATCCCCTTTTTGTGAGCGGTTCGAACACCTTGGTTTTCATGTCGGTCGCGATCATGCGCCAGTCGTAGTTCTCCGCCACGAGCTTGGACGCGTTCGCTATAACGCGCCTCATGAGCGCAGGGCCATCGATGTACCGTTTGGCTGCGTGCGCGACCGAGCGCGGGTCTTGGACCTCGCAAAAAAGTCCGGTTTCCCCTTCCGTAAGAAAATCCGGGATGCCGCCGACGCGCGTGCCGATGATGGGCACGCCGGCCGCCATCGCTTCGAGGAATGAATTGCCAAGGCCTTCGATCAGGGACGGCCGCACGAAGATGTCGGAAATTTTCAGGTACGCGGGCAGCTCGTCGTGCGAAACGTGCCCGGCGAATATCACGCGGTCCTGCACTTCGAGCCCCCGCGCAACGTGTTCGAGCTTGCCACGGTCCTCGCCATCGCCTGCAATGAGAAGTTTTACGTTAGCGGGCAAGAACTCAAGCGATTGAATGACGTCTTCGACACCGCGCGAGAGGACGAGACGCGACGCGGTAAATAGAAATACGTCGCTCTGCTCTTTGCCGAACCGCGCGGCGAGCGTTCGTAATTTTTCCTCAGGAACGGCAGTCGAGAATTTCGCGACATCGACGGCGTTCGGAATGACCTCGACGCGCCCCCGGTACCCGATACCGCGAACTTCTTTCGCGATGTAATTCGAAATAGTTTTGACGAGATCGGCGCACAGGTATATCTGTCGGTAGAGGCTCCAGAGGACGCGCAATACCGGCTGGCGCGTTTTCATATCCTCGAACGCGCGGCCGTCCTGCAGTTCGAGGAAGTACGGAAGCTTCGGATTCGCGAGTTTGAAAAAAAGGGCGCCGAATCCGGCCTGATTCGCCATCATCGCCCAGATAATGTCGTATCGATGTTCGCGGCTGAGCATTGCTGCTTTCATCGAGGACGTGAGGGGAAAAAGTAATTTCGCGATCTTGCAACGAAGCGGCATCGCGCGGTCGGATACCTTGGCGCCCGGCGACGAAAAGCCGATGCGGTGCACCGTCACGTTCCCGAATTTCTCAACGCGAGGCAAATTCGAATCGAACCGCAGCGTGATCATGTCGAATGAATATTCTTCGGGTAAAATGTGATCGGTGATCTCCTTTATGGCGATCTCCGCTCCGCCGATGAACGGATGGTACGCGAGCGCAAAAATAAGGACCCGTTTCATTTCTTGTGCTTCTTAAGTTCTTCGATGTACTTTTGCACCGTGTACTCCGTTTTCCAACCGAATTCCTTCTCGGCGCGGGACGTGTCGACCACTGAATCCATGCGGTTGCCCGGCCGCTCCGGCAGCATTTGTATCTCTCCGCCGAACATCTTCGCGATATCGAGGACCGAATACGATTCGTGGCTTCCCAATCCGTATTCATCCCCATGCCCTTTCTCGCCGACCATGAGGATCCCGCGCGCAAGATCGTCGACGTGAGTGAAATTTCTTTTTTGCGTTCCGGGCGCGACCACCGTGATCGGCCGCCCCGTCCAGAACAGCGTTTTGAAGCGCCCCATTACCGAAGCATAAGGTCCTTCGGCGAGCTCGCGCGGCCCATAGGCATTGTAAAAGTAGGTGATGGCGTATGGCAGATCGAACCAGTTCCCGTAATTGCGGACGAGCTCGGTGTTGCTCGCCTTCATCCACGCGTACGGTGATTGGTCACGGCCCATGCCGCCGTCGGCGAATTTGGTCGATGAGCCGGCATATACGAGCTTGCCGCCGCGTTTGCGCCAATATTCAAGCACATAGTGTGTGCCCATGACATTGGATTGCCAGACCAATTCTATGTCTTTGAAGCTCTGCTCCACGCGCGAATATTCGCCGAGGTGAAAGATGATCTTCGGTTTTTCTTTGCCGAGCAGCGCTTCGATGTCTTTCGTGTGGCCCTCCACATACTCCGCGCCCTGAACGTGGTTTTCTTTTTTTCCGATGAAATAATTGTCGAGCGAAACGACGCGATAACTCGGGAGCAGCAGTTCTATCAGCCGCGAGCCGATCATGCCTGCGCCGCCCGTTACCAGGACCGTTTCTTTTGGAGCCATTAGTCAGAACGATACACTCATTCCGCGTTGTCTTCAATGATATCCCATTCGCCCTTTTCGAAATGGCCGACAGCAACAACTGCCGCGTCCGCCGCCAGAGTGAGCGCGACAATGCTGGCCCATCATGGGTAGTTCGACGCGGGCGTCGAGGCAGCAGAGGCAGTTTGCATGGCGGGGTTAGAGCTGGTTGTCGCGGTCGTCCTTGAGGATTC
>DASZII010000044.1:0-7683 GCA_035949275.1 Minisyncoccota bacterium
GGCCATGATTCGCCTCCTCGATCGCGTCATTCCGACGCTTGTTCTCGGCGTGATGTTCGTCACGTATGCGGTGGCAAGAGACGTGCTGGATGTGAGCGACGCGCTCACTGCAGCTTCGGCGACCGGATTCGTGCTGTTCTGCATCGTGGTTTACCTGGTCAACCAACCAGTCAGCTACGATCGAATGACGAACATCATAACCGTCACGATCACGCTCTTCATGGGGCTAATGACGCTGGCCGGCTCGGCGTTCGGCTACAGCAAAGTACTCGGCGTGCTCATCGCGCTGTTCGTTTGGGCGGCTTACATCCTCGCGGCGTACCTTGCCGAACGTTTCATCATCGCGGGCGTGCGCGACCTGTGGTATGTGGGGTACAGCGCATTGTTGTTCGGCATCATGCTCGCAAGTTGGGCCGAACAGGAAGGTTCGCACGTGCAAGCCGCTCTCATAATTTCTGTCTTCTGGGCGGTCTACTTCTTATCGAAGCACATACCGGGCATTGTGCGCCGTACTTTGCTATACAGGCAAAGCGGTTGAGCGGACGAACGATCGAGCGCGGCGGTGATCCCCGTCGCGCTCGCGGATTTTTAAGCAAGTGCGGCCCGGACCTTTTCCGCCATCGCTTCCGCTTCGCCCTCTTTGTATTCTTTGTGCGGCCAGAGTTTGAGACCGTCGTTCTTGAAACGAGGGATGAGGTGAACGTGTGTGTGATCGACGACCTGCCCTGCGTGTTCGCGGTTGTTCATCATGAGGTTCACGCCGTCGGCACCCGTTGCTCGCTCGAGCGCGACAGCGGCTTTGCGGACCGTTTCCTGCACGTGCGACCACTCCTCGGCTGAAATGTCGAAAATATTCGCCGCGTGCGCTTTCGGCACGATCAGCACATGGCCGGGATTCACAGGATGAATGTCGAGAAAGGCGAGCGTGTTGCCGTCTTCGTACACCTTGTGGCTCGGCACTTCGCCGCGCACTATTTTGCAGAAAATGCAATCCGGCATGAAGCAAAGTATAACAAATTAGCTATTTCGCGTGCATCAGCGCGAAGTTGAAAAAAGATTTCATCGTATCGTGGATTGTTTTGTCTTCTATCAAAACCGCGATCGGGTGTTCCTGCGAGAACGTAAAAATGCCCACTTTGTCATCATAAATGTCGATCTCGGAATCAAACGAAAATTCTCTTGGAATGAGTTTCGTGATCCGCGCGTACTTCTCGTCGTCCTGTTTCATGATCGCAGACCATTCGGTATCAGGTGCGATTACCGTGCATTCAATATCGAGCCGCGAACGTTTTTTCCAGTAGTACACGAGCCACGCTTCTCCCATTTTCCGATATATGGCGTCGGTGCCCGTGAAGTCGTACAATTGCTTGCCCTTGTTATTTTCGAGCGTATCCTCGTATGCCTGTTTTACTCCTTCAAGTCCCTCGAAGAACTGCACTTTCGGTAAAATCTTTCCATACGATCTTATCAACGCGATCTGCGGTAGAATGTCCGCAAGCTCCCTTTTTGTTTCTTCCAATGTCTCTCGCTGACGTTCAATATAGGCGGGCAAATGTTCAATTGCGATCGATTGGTAACGCGTAACGCGATCCTTGTTTACGCGCGAAACCAACCCCCGATTTCCGAGCTCTTCGAGAATGTCATAGGCGGTTGTTCGATTGAGTTTAGCCTGACGAGCGATGGCGGATACCAACATCGGAGCCCTAGATTCCAATAGCACGCTAAACACCGCGATATGTTTTTCGCCAAGATCGAGCGTTTGCAAGATGAATTTGAGAGAAGGTGGCATTGTTGTGGAAAAGTATCGACAGTTTATCATCTAATCCATTGATTATCAATATTTATCGTGAAATTATACTGCCGGAACATATCCACGATAGGTCAAGGAAGTGAGGAGGTATCATGGACAAAATCAAAGGTCGAATTCATGTCTGCTCAAAGCAGATCATGACTGACGAACAGATCGACAGATTCAACCGGAAGGTCGCGACGCTCTTCGCAGCAGGGCTGCGCGAGTCGCACTTACTGAACGAGGTTGCGGCCCGAGTTTTCGACGAACAGGTCGAAGATGTCGTGTCGGAGTTTTTGCTCAGCATCCGCAGACGAACCGAGGCTGTCGGTGACTTGATCGTGCGGCGGGTGAAAGTCGATAGAGGTCGTTCGCCTATGGAAGCGTTGCTGGCCGCGGGATATCCGGATTATTATTGTACTGAAGTCGTGGAACGTATGCCGCGCGGACGAGGCGATCTTAGCGAGGTGTTCTTCTTCCACACAGGCGTCGTCGAGCCTTCGTACCGTGAAATCGATGACGATCAACTGGAACATGAATACACGATGCGTGGCCTAAAGCCGATAGACCCCTATTCCTTGGCGGCCGTGAACGAAGCCGATAAGGGTTTCGCCGGAAAATTCCCGAATGCGACACATTGGAAACAAGGGGTCCTCCGTCGCTGGTGCCGCGCCCGGTTCACCAATAGATCATCGGACAACGATTCTAAGTGGCTGGAATGGGACGTTGACTACTCCCATCCCAAAACCCCCTGGTCCCCATTGATAAGGTGGTTTGCTGGGGAGCACCTTTAAGGCACATACCATGAACTGATCAACTCCAGCCCCGCGGCGACATCCAATCGCCGCGGGATTTTGCTGGTACAATTCTTGCAATGGAAATTTCCGAACTCGTCCGCTCGCTTCTTTTGAAGCGAGGCATACAAGATGATTCGGACATTAGCGCTTTTTTGGACCCTGATTACGATCTGCATACGCACGACCCTTTTTTGTTGAACGGGATGGACAGTACCGTTGGCCGTATCTTTGCGGCGATCGAGCGCAATGAACGGATCGCCGTCTACGCGGATTTCGATTGCGACGGCATCCCCGGCGCCGCGCTCTTGTCCGACCTTTTTCGGAAGATCGGCTATGAAAATTTCGAAACATACCTTCCGCACCGCGACCGCGAAGGCTACGGGTTCCATATCGAAGCGATCGATACGCTCTCGGGCAGCGGCGTGAAACTCATCATCACGGTCGACGTCGGCACGACGGCGATCGAGCCTATCGCGCACGCGAAAAAATTAGGGATCGATGTCATTGTCACCGATCACCATGAAATTACCAGCGAGTTGCCGGAGTGCGTCGCCGTTTTAAATCCAAAACGCGAACCGTACCCGTTCGGAGGGCTTTGCGGAGCAGCGGTCGCGTACAAATTGGCGCAAGCGATCCTTCGCGAAGGGAAAAAGCGCGAATTGCCAGCGTTCGCAGAGATCCCGGACGGCTGGGAAAAATGGCTGCTCGATCTCGTCGCTATTGCGACGGTCGCCGATATGGTGCCGCTCACCGGAGAGAATCGCGCGCTTGCGTTCTGGGGCCTGCAGGTCCTTAGGAAGTCGCCGCGGCCGGGCATTTCGGCCCTTTGTAATAAGCTGCGGATGCGGAAAGCGGAGCTCACAGAGGATGATATCGGTTTTTCTATCGCGCCGCGCATCAACGCCGCCTCGCGCATGGACGACCCGGACTTGGCGCTCAAATTGCTGACGACGCACGATGCACAAGAGGCAGAGCAACTTGCCGCGCAGCTCGAATCGTTGAATTCCAAGCGCAAAGGCGCCGCCGGGGCGATCGTGCGCGAGGCGAAGAAGCGCGCACGGGATCGCTTCCGCAAAGAAGAGAACGTCGTCGTGCTGGGAAATCCTGAATGGAAACCGGCGCTGCTCGGCCTCGCGGCGAATTCGGTCGTCGAAGAGCGCGGCGGGGTGGTCTGCCTCTGGGGCCGCGACGCGCTTGGCCGGCTCAAGGGCTCATGCCGCTCTGACGGCTCGTACTCTGTGGTCGAACTCTTTTCGAACGCGAAAGATTCGTTCGAAGAGTTCGGCGGCCATGCACGAAGCGGCGGGTTTTCGGTTTCGCATGAGCGCGTGCATGAGCTGCAGGAAATGTTGGCGAGCGCCAGCCAGAAGCTCGTGGCCGCTCCGGAGCTCCCCGAAGGACCGGCATACGACGCCCGCATCACCCTCGCCGAAGTTTCGCGAGCTCTTTTTGCTGACATCTCTCGTATCGCGCCTTTCGGCGTCGAAAACCCGAAGCCCGTCTTCCTTGTTCAGCGTGCGACCGTGACGGCGATAAAGAAGTTCGGCAAGGAAAACAACCACGTCGAGCTCATGCTCGACGGCGATTGCTTTGCGCCCGTGCGCGCGTACGATTTCTTCCGCCGGCCTGAGCAATTTTCGTACCTCCCGCAAACGGGAGCACAGGCCAACGTCCTCGCGACCCTTGAGCGCGACACCTTCCGCGGCGGCCTTGCGCTCCGGCTCGTCGATGTCCTGCCTGCGTAACCGAACTGGCATTTTTCAAGGTGCATGCTAGCCTTATTCTCATGAACGAGTTTACGGCGGGGTCGTGTGTTCGCTTTGGATGGGAAACGTTCAAAAAACGGCCGTGGTTCCTGATCGGCATCATACTCCTCGCGAACGTCATCTATGGGGTTTTGAGCACGGCATTGGGAGACCTGCAGAATTTCGGATCGGCGCTCGCTTTCCTTGCATTCATCGCGAGCCTCGCGGTCATGATCGTTTACAAGATGGGCTCCGTAAATTTCCAGCTGAAAGCCGTCGACGATGTTGCGAACCTGCAGCTCAAGGATTATTGGCATCCGTATCCGTTCTGGAATTACGTTCTCGTCACTATCCTCATTTTCCTTTGCTGCTTGCTCGCGTTCATCGCCGCGCTCGTGTGTGCGGGCGTTTTCGGGGGCATCGCATATTTCATCGCAGGCGGCAATGCAGGCATCCTCGTTTTTCTGGGCGCGCTCGTTGTGTTCGCGATCATATTCGTATTGCTCGTCGTCATCCGCTTTCTCTTTGCGCCGTACCTTGTCATCGCGCGCGGAACGCTCGCAATGGACGCGATGAAGCAAGGCGCGCACATGACCGAAGGGAATCGCGAGAAAGTTCTGCTCCTCCTCGTGCTTCTGGCGCTCGTGAATATCCTCGGCCTCGTGTGCTTGATAGTCGGGCTTCTTGTTTCGATACCCGTTTCAATGATCGCGATGGCGCGCGCGTTCCGAATTCTCGAGCAAAAAGCTGGACCCACACCCGTGGCCTAGCATGTCGAAGATAGTCATCTACACCGACGGCGGTGCCCGTGGCAATCCCGGTCCTGCGGGCGCAGGGGTCGTTATCATCGACGGGCAAAAAAAATACGAGGTCAAAAAATTCCTCGGCGCGCGCCAAACGAATAACTGGGCGGAATACGAAGCCGTCGCGCTCGCGCTCGCGGAAGCGAAGAAAAAAGGTCTTGCGAAACGACCCATCGAAGTTCGCATGGACAGCCAGCTCGTCGCGGAGCAACTATCTGGCAATTGGAAAATAAAAGAGGCGACGCTCAAAACGCAGGCCGCAAAAGTTCGCGCACTTCTCGCCGATTTTCCGTCGCATCAATTCAGATACGTCCCTCGCAAGCAGAACAAAGAGGCCGACAGGCTTGTGAACGAAGCAATCGATGAGGGCGTCGGAAACTGACTCTTGAAGCCATGTAAAATATTGTTCGCTACGGACAGTCGCCATTCTGAAATGGCGACAAAAGGGAAAGGAGAGGCGTCATGAGTGTGACGGCCTATGAACGGACCAAGCGCCATTTTATCGCTAGAGCGTGTCGCTCATTGCCCTGCCGGCCTATGCTTTGCTATGGTACATCGTTTCGATCGCACATCTATTGGCGACCCTGCCATTCGCAGCGATCTCTGTGCCATCGTTCAGTGCTTGGTGACCGTTCGGCTCGTACGCTGTGCTTTTTGCAGCATATTTTTTATCCAGAAATGATGCGGTCGGCCCAGGGCCGACCGCATGAGGTTCTTCTAGTTAGTAGAGGTGATTACATCGACCGCTGCGGCATCGACGTGCTGCCAGCCGACTGCGGCATCGCTCTTGCACCGCGGCCTCCCTTCAACCAGCCGATCAAAACCGCCGGGATGACCCAGTAGCCGAGGAGGACGAGCGTCGAGACGCTCCAGAGGAACGGCCAGAAGTTCGGCAAGACGCTGAAGAGGGTCGAGAACGACGCCGTCTGCACGAGGACGCCGGAGACGCCGGTGATGAAGGCAACGACGATTGACGTCACGAACCCGAGGATGCCGAACCAGAGCCCCGCCATGACCGATGCGGGCGCCATCCTGAAGTACCACCACGTCACGATGGCGACGAGGATCGCCGCAAGTACGACGAAGGTGACGTACTGCGCGGTGATCGTGCCTGTCCCCGCAGGAACGAAGGCGGCGATGGCGGCGACGACATTATTGACCAAATAATTGCCCAAGAACGCGATTAAAATGGCTCGTTCGATTTTCATATGCCATTCAGAGTATCACGAATCAAGGCCTGCAAGCCGCTTTTCCACAAGAGCCCGGAATTGCTATGCTACGGCAAGACCGAAGCAATCTGCTTCTGGGGCGTCAACACAAGGAGATCGCGTATGCCGAAGACCGTCCCGCCGCTTCGAACGGTGCTCGAGTCGCGCCAGGCAAAACCCATAGATGTAGGATCGGCCCCGAAGAGGCTGCGGAAGATCCTCAAAGACCACGGCGCCGCGCTTTGCGAGGCTATTGCTGGGCGGCTCGCCTCGGACGGCAACGCCACTCACATCTACTTCAGCGACCGGGATTTGCCGGGGCCGTTCGTCGCCTTTTTCAAAGAGAGGCACGGCTATCACGAACTTGATGTGGTCCGCCGCTGGCTGCGAAAGCACGTCGGGCATCACCTCCGCGCGGAAGGTGATCGCCGATACGCGGGATTCTTTTTCGAGATCGCCTGAAGACCTGTGCCATCTCTAGGCTCCCGCCTACGGCGAGAGCACCAGCCGACGTGAAATACGCCTCGATCTTTCAACAACCGTGCCCGCGACCGCTCGCGGGCACACGCTTTTTATTGTTTCGCGATCTCGTCGAAACGTTTTTCGACCACACTCCAATTCAAATTCTTGAAGAACGCGTCGATGTACTTGCCTTTGCCTTGTGCGCCGTAGTCGAGGATGAAGGCGTGCTCCCACACGTCGAGCGCGAGCAGGATGGGAAGCGTCACGAAATGCCCTTGATGTTGTTCTCCGCTGAAACCGGCCTGCAAGCACTTGCCTACCGGATCCCAGTAGAGGATCGCCCAGCCGGGTCCGCGCATGCCGCCGATATTTTTCATGAGTTGTACCGGCTGCGCCGGATTTTCGCCGAATTCTTTCGCAATCTGCTTCGCGAATGCACTTGAAACGTCGAGCGGTTTACCCCCGCCTTCGAGCTGCGGGAAATAATATTCATGCAGCCGCATGCCGCCGAATTCGAAGGAGAGCCTTCGCTCGAGTTCTGAGAGCGCGTGATTGTTCTTTTCGGCATCAGGCATGAGCGCCTTGAGGTTCTCCTTGATGGCGTTGAAATTTTTAACGTAACCCTGATACAGGCCGATGTGTTCGTCCATCGTTTTTTTGGAAATGCCGTCGAGCTCTGGGAACGTGAACCTTTTTGCTACGTAATCCATAGAATAGGGAAGTATAGCATTCGAAGAAATGAAGCGAGTGTGAGCGTTTGCTTTTTCTTCACAATATTGTATAGTATTCGATGGTCTGCTCCACAGCGGAGCGCAACGGGGAAAGACAATGAACACGAATCTTCGTCGCATGCTGGTCGGGCTCGCTGTCGGGTTCTTG
>DASZII010000045.1:0-5709 GCA_035949275.1 Minisyncoccota bacterium
AGCGGACCGCATTGCCGCGGACTGGGTCGGAACTTTGACGCTAATAAACGCGCTCAAAGAATTTAAACGGATCCGGCAGCTTCGCCTTTCGAAGAAATTCAAGCGCGTCGACAGCAAGGATTTCGACCGACGCATCAGGGAGTTGCGCAAGCTCCTGCCGCCTGCCGAAAAGATCCGACCGGCCCGAAAGGGCCGGCATCTTTTTTAAATGGTGAACGCGCGCGGCACGCTGCCGGGCACGTTCCTGACGACCTCCGGATGAAGACGTTTATTTTTCCGGATCCGCCCATCTTCCTTCGACCGGGGTCAAATTCTTCATCCGTTCGATCTTTTCACCGGTTTTGTTCGTGACGTACTCGATCGGCAGCTCTTCGCCGACCTCGCTCAATTCATACATTGCTTCGGTGACCGAGGTAACGATAGGTTCTCTTTTGTCGACGGCGATTACCAAGTAGTAATCTCGGTCGCCTTTTTTTAGCGCAAACTTCCCGCCATCATCACCGCGCCGTCGTAGCCGCTCATCTGGTATCCCTCGAGTGCCCCCGAGGCGATCTCCGCCGCGCTCGGCGCCCGCGCATCGGACTTTTCCAGCTTGTTCACGATAAGCGCCTTTCCGGTGTGAGTGAAGGGTTTTTCTTTATCTTCCCGATCGGCGATCTGTTTTCGATAGCTGTCCATTTGCGAGCTTCCCATCTTGTACATCCCCGCGCCCACTGCGGCGGCCCCCGCAAAGGCAGCGGCACCGAGAAGGAACTTACGGCGGCCCGGATTAGCGGGTTCGTCCAATGAATTATTGCGTTTCGGACCTTCGAAGCTCATGCCTCAAGTATAGCAACGCGATACCGGCCGGTGGCCAATGTCGTAGAAACTTATACCCATCGGATCAGTACCACTGCCCCGAATAAGGATCCTGGATCCATTGCTGCGGATCATAGCTGCACGGCGAGTAGGTCGGATAGTCCGACCAGTAGCAAAGCGGGGAACCATACGAGGAAGTTCCTGTCGGGTACGAATACACGCCTGGGCGGGAGTTGGTATAACCTTGCGTCGGATACGCGTCGGGGCTTGAAATGTGATAGCCCTGCGTCGGATTGCTGTTGTAGGAGGAACCGCCGTATCCATAGTTTCCGTAACCTCCGTAGCTCGGATACGAGGAATAGGAGTTCGGGTAATTCTGATACTGCTGTTGATTCTGGTATTGCTGTTGATAGGACGGATAGCCGTAGTTCGAGTATGAAGTTTGGTACGGATTTTGCTGTTGGTATTGCGACTGGGACTGGTATTGCATCGGGTACGAATACGACGGATATGAATAACCCTGATACTGCTGCTGCATTTGATACCCCATGTTCACGTACGGCATTGCCGAAGCGGGGATGTAGGTGGAAAGCGAAGAGCCGTAATTAAATGCGCCACTGGTGGTGTTCGGAGCGTAGTAATAGATTTGGGCGAACGCGGCTGCGGGCAGCGCCAGGAGGGGCAGTGCCAGTGCCGCGACGAATTTGGCAGTCTTCATAAGGCGGGCACTTTACCTTACGACTTATGAAGCGTCAATGAGGTTTGTTATGATGCGCCGGTGATACGGCGGTACCTACCCAAAGATGTCCAACAGCTGGTGCGCTGGTACGAACGCTACGTTTCGCCGGTCTCGCTCGTGGCCGGATTCATTTCGGATAACCTTATCCTCCTGAAGCGCGTCGATCTTTGGACGACGGACGCGCTCTTCCTGTTCTATCTCGCGCTCTCAGGTACGGGCATCGTGCTCATCAACGGGCTTGAAACGGGGCGTATCAAAAAGAAATTCCTCATCGATGCGGCTCCTGTGATCCCCATCATCGTGCAGTTCGCGTTCGGCGGACTTTTCAGCGGGTTCCTCTCGCTCTATTCGCGCAGCGCCGGGTACGCGGCGAGCTGGATCTTCGTGGCTTTAGTTGCCGCGCTTCTCCTCGGCAACGAGCGGTTCGCGAGATTTTATGTCCGTCCTGCCGTACAGATCTCGATTCTCTTCACGTCGCTCTTCGCGTTCCTCATCTTCTTTTTGCCCGTCGTCTTTCACCAGATCGGCCCCTGGATGTTCGCCGCAAGCGGCATTTCCGCGCTTCTTTTGATAGCACTCTTCCTCGCACTTCTTATCCGCCTCGTCTCGGCGGTGAAAAAGCAGCTGACGGCATGCGCGCGGGCGATCGCTGTCATTTATCTTGCGTTCAACTTGCTCTACTTCACCGGCTCGATCCCGCCGCTCCCGCTTTCCCTGAAAGACGCAGGTGTTTATCACGACGTCACGCACGATGTCGCTGCCGGGACCTACACGGTGACCGGCGAGCCGCAGCCGTGGTACGACTCTATTTATCCTTTCTACATTACGTTCCATGAACTGCCGGGGCAGAGCGTTTTTGTTTACACATCGATCTTCGCGCCTTCTGGCCTCTCGGCGCAGGTCCTCCATGAGTGGCAATACAACGATCCGGCGAGCGGAACGTGGAAGACCGAGGCGACCATCGAATACTCGATTCAAGGGGGGCGGGACGGCGGGTACGAAGGCTATTCCGAATTGCTCAACCCGGCGCCCGGAAAGTGGAGGGTCAACGTCATCACCCAATATGGCGAGCTTATCGGGCGCGTTTCCTTCACCGTGGTTGACGCGACAAGCTCCGAATCATATATAACCGACGTGAAATAAAGGTGTTTTGCAGAGAGGTATACTCATCACATGTCAGAGCTAGGAGAACGTCGCTTTGAAAAAACTGGTCCGAAAAAGAAGTCTGTAGAAACCAGCTCGGATCGTCCCGGGAAATCCGCAAAGGACTGGATGGGGGTGACGAGCGACGAAGGAGGGAGGCTTGCCGCCATAACAAACGACATCTATACCGCGGCGGAAAACGCGAACGACAATGATTGGGGGATCGTATTTACAAATAGAATGAGCGCAACGAGCAATTTTAGGCTGTCCGATGTAGGAACACGGTTCACTAGAAGTCCAGACACCATAGACCGATTTCCCGGACTTGGATGTTTTCAAGAGCAATTCACGAGTGGACGGATAGAACATCTAAGCTTTGAGGTTCACGTTCAGCGGGATCTTCAACGTCCGCTTCTTGCTGCCGGTTCTCTCTTGGCTGCGATGTTTGCCAGACTTAGACCGAGCATAAAAGGTGGCGGGAAGGAATTTACAGGTACATCGCTCGACATCACCGAGGTAGGCGGAATAACCGTCGACAACGTGCAAACTATGCTCGACGTGGAATCGCTTCTTGCCCGGTTTTCGAATACTCCCGAGGAGCTGAGCGCACTTTCAGCGAGACTTCTTGAAAGCTGTCCTAATGACGAATTCACCATCAATGAGAAAACCTATAAGATAAATCCATGGGGCTACTCGTATCTTGAGTTATTTGCTCTTGCGCCGTTCGGTCTTTGGGCATATATGCGAGACAAGGAGCCGGAACGATACAACGGTGTTCCAATCGTTCATCCGCACGATACGACGCGGCCGTTCGATCCTTCGTTCGTGTTCATGATCACTAGAGTGCCTCCGTTGGGAGTGAACCAGAGAACTTCTCGGCACGGCGGGTGCCCCGCTCTTCATCCAGGTGTTCGCCATTATGACCTGATCAATCGTCATGGCAGGCTTTTCAACCGAGCCCTCGAAGAGTTCCTTAACCGAGATAGTCCCGAGGCGCAACCGTGAGTTATTGGAAGGCGAGCCGTCGCATCCACAGCACCGCTTGACGTGCAGTTTGAGCGCGTCACAATGGTTCATGAAACGGTCGATTAACACAGACAAGATACCCATATGATCCAAAAATTAGCTTGGGTGTTCGGCATCGTCTTTATCGTCATCGGCATCCTCGGGTTCATTCCTTCGCTCACTCCGGGCGGAATGCTGTTCGGGATATTCTCCGTCGATGCAATGCACAACGTCGTCCATCTCGTTTCGGGGGTTCTCGCGATCCTCGCGGCGTGGGGGACGGGCAGCTACGCCCGCCTCTACTTCAAGGTGTTCGGTGTCGTGTATGCCATCGTAACCATCATCGGATTCGTCCAGGGCGACACGATCCTGGGCCTCATGATGGTCAATACGGCGGACAACGTGCTGCACCTCGTGATCGCGGCGGTCGCGCTTTGGGCCGGTTTCGGCGCCAAGGCGGAAGTTCCGATGTCCGCAGGCATGGCAATGTAGTCGTTTTCGAAATTGTAGATGCGGCGGCCGGCCTTCAGCCGACCGCCGCATGTCGCATTCGCGGGTGCAATCTGCTATAAATCCATTGTCCGCATGGCGATCGTGGTGTAATGGTCAACACTGGAGCTTGTGGAGCTCTCAATTCGGGTTCAATTCCCGACGATCGCCCAAGATAAGTTTCAAAGGAACGGCACAAAAGCAAAACCGGGAAATTCCTGCCGTTCGAAGCCGTCGTAGTGTTTCGTTTCCAAAATAAGGCCGCCTTTTTGCGGATACATCATGCTTCCTACTTCGGTAAGCTGCGCTCGCCACGCCTCCGGCACGACATTCACTTCCGCGGCAGCCACGATCCTATCGAACGGCGCTTCTTCGGCCCAGCCCGTCGCGGCGCTGCGATACGCAAGCTGTATTCGCGAACGCAGCTCCGGGTATTTCTCCAAATTCTTTTCTCCTTCTTCGCTGAGCTCCGGCACGAGCTCCATCGCATAGACCGATCCTTGCGGCCCGACCGCGTGGGCAAGCAGGGCTGCTTGCCAGCCCGAACCGTAGCCGACATCCAGAACTCTCTGTCCCGGCTCCAGCTCAAGCTGCTCGAGCATGAAGGCGACTGTGTACGGCTGCGAAATGGTCTGGCCGGAACCGATGGGGAGGGCGCGGTCCTCGTAGGAGAGCCGCTGTAAATATTCCGGGACGAAGTCCGCACGGTCGACCTGCTCGAATGCGCTGGCAATGGCCGGCGAGACAAGCACGCCTTTTTCCTGCAGTTCTCCTACCAGTTCGCGCGGACCGTTCGCCATACGGCCTAAGTATCCGCTGTGTATCGTTAATGGGGCGTGAACGCCCATTTCCGGGAAGCCGAAGGTTACATCCCCGTGTGCGGGATCTCCATGACATCCACGAACGAGGTTGGGATCTGCAGGTGCGGATTTCCGGCGATTATCTTCGCCGCCTCGTCATGCGATGCAGCTTGAATGACCATGCAGTAATTAAGATCGTTGCGTTCGTCCTTGATGCCATCCTTTGAAACGCGCTTAGTTTTCCCGAGCGGTGAACCATTATCGACGATGGCATTTTTATTTTTCTCCTGCCATTTTTTCCAATCTTGCATCATGCCTTCGGACTGTTTCTTGCGCTCTTCCGACGAAACGTTTTTTGCCCACTCATCCATGCTCTGCAACGGGATCCTGAACATCACGAAATATTTGTTCATACTTGTTATGTTACTTGATAATGCTAGTAACTATTTCGAAAGGAACTCGCCCAACTTGTCCGTCTGCTCGTTCCAACCCTGTTCCATCCCCGCGAGCATCATATCGGTTCCCGGAGCGGTACCTTCGGCGCTCGTGCGGATCGTCATTTTCGTTTTACCTCCCTCGTCCTCGAACGTGACCGACGTTTCGCCCGAGAGGAGGACGTTGCCTGCTTCATCGAGCGCATTGTTACTGAAGACTAATCGTTCCGGCTCGACGATTTTGGTGAACGTGCCTCGCATCGGCGCTTTCATGCCGCTCATCTCACCGAGTCCTTCCCCC
>DASZII010000046.1:0-6931 GCA_035949275.1 Minisyncoccota bacterium
AAGGATCTGCGACGGGTCCGACGTTATGATCTGGTCTTCGGTGTACGAAGCGATGACCTTGATGGCGACGTGCTTGAGGCCCGCGAAAAAGATCCCCTCGCCGACGTCCGACTCGAGCAGCAGGTATTTCTCCTCATCGGACAGTTTGAATGTTTGCTGGACGAGGTCCACTGAGGTCGGCGACTGGCGCAGCAAGATCTGAATGGACGAGTTGGTGATCATCGGAATGCCGTACGGCGAGTTCAAGAAGTCGGAAACGTCCTGCGTGATGGTCGAGATGCCGAGGTAGTATTTACGGCCTCTTTTTGCGATGCCGAAAAGGAATGACGCCGTATCTTCGGAGCGCATCATCCACCACGCCTCATCGATGACGAGGAGGCGTTTGCGGAGTTCTTTGCGGACGGTGTTCCAGATGTGGTGCGTGATGATGTACATCGCGACGGGCTTCAGGTCGTCCTCCATGTCGCGCACGGAAAAAACGACGAGCTTTTTATTCATGTCGACGTTCGTCGGCCGGTTCATAAAGCCGGACCACGTGCCTTTCGTATATTTACTGAGCCGATTCACGAGTGACTCGCTTCCTTCCATACCCGAGAGCACTAGCTCGAAGTCCGAGAGAAGGGGAGGCTCGACCTGCGCGAAATTCGCCTCCGGCGTGATGTCCTTGAGCGCATAGGTCTCGGTGATCGCCTTGTCGATGACGGCATCCTCTTCCGGTGTGAGTCCTCCGAGCATGATGCGGAAGAGGCCTACCAGCGTGATGATGTTGTTGCGCAGCACGTCGCTCGCCGCCTCGTCCTCGCGCGGGATCGGCAGGTCGAAGGGATTGATGTGGTGCTCAGAGGAGAGCGAAATATTGAAATAGCGGCCGCCGACCGTTTCTGCCAGGTATTCATATTCGCGTTCGGGGTCGATAACGATGACTTCGGTGTCGAACATGAGCGAGCGCAAGATCTCGAGCTTCGTCGTGTACGATTTGCCGGAACCAGATTTTGCGAACGTCACCGAGTTGTAGTTCTCGAGCGAGAAACGGTCGAAGAGGATGAGCGACGAGTTGTGGCGGTTGATGCCGTACAAAATACCTTTGTCGGAGGTAAGGTCGAAGGAGATGAACGGGAAGATCGAAGAAAGCGGCGCGGAGTTGAGCTTGGTGTGTACGGAAAGCTCGTCCGTCGCGAGCGGCAGGACCGAGCGGAAGCCGCCTTCCTGCTGGAAGAGCGCCGGGCGGATATAGACGAGCCTCGATTCGAGTACCGAGCGGACCTCGGATTCGACCTTATCGATCTCCTCGCGCGTCGAGCCGTAGATCGTGAGGTAGAGACCCACCTCGAAGATGCGCTCCTGCGCCTGTTGGAGCGAATCGCGCAGTTGCTCGAGGTCGGAATACGCGGTGTCGAGCATCGGGTCGCGGACCATGCCTTTTTCCTCGCGCGTCGCGATCTGCGATTGCACCTCGGCGACCTTTTTCTGGAATTTGCGCAGCATTTCATTGGTATCCATCGGATGGATGAAGATGGAAATGTCGAGCACCTTGTCCATGTTGATGATCGGCGCGAACCAGCCCGTCGTGAGGAAGCGTGGATACGAAATGACGAAGAACGTGCGGGCGATCTTTTCGCCGAGGTCGATCTCTTTGGAAGATATCTTGAGCGCGTGGGGGGCGATGACGTCCTGCAGGTCGAGGACACCGGTCTGATAGATCTCGGCCGGAAGGACGGGCAGCACCTGCGGCGCCAGCTCTTTTTTCTTTCTGAAGGGGAGCAGATCAGTAAATGCCATAGAAATTAGCCATTAGCCATTAGGGTTTAGGGAACTTCGATCTCGATTTTTCATAGTATTGCACTAATGGCTATTGGTTATTTAGCGTCATCGGCTTCCCTTCTTCGCCGGGGTTGAACATCTTGTACAAGAGCTCGATCGCTTCTTCCGTGCCGAGCTGCACGGTGCGAACGCCGGTACGCACCAATCCCTGCTGCACGATGGAGATGCGCTGCTCGATCTGTGTCATTTGCTCCTCGAACGTTTTGTTCGCTTCTTCGGTGTTGTTTTTTTTCTTTCCGAACGGGATCAGTTTCGAAACACTGCTCGCGGTCACCGCCGTCGACGAGTACGGCACGACGACGAAGAAGTTCTTCGTCATGATGTTCGCCGCCTCGGTGAAACTTTTGATGAACTCGATATACTCGCGGATCTGGATGCGCATGAGGTCGTCAAGCTGCTCTTTGAACCGTGCTTCGAGCGTCGCGATGTACGGCCGGATGTCGAGCATGCGGGATTGCACGAATATCTGCACGGAGAAATCGAGCGAATTGAGGAAATTCTGGAATTGCACGATGAACGCCGTCTGCTCGTCCTCGGATTTGAGCGCGAAGTTGATGGACGAGGCGAGCAGAATTGCACGGAGCGAACCATCCTTGAGGACGATGACACCGTCGCGCACCTCCGAGACCGGAACGAAGTCCTGAGTGGAGCGCGAGTTCGACTGTGGATTTTTTACGGGCATAGATCAACGAACGAGCGCGTCACGCGCGGTCATGACGGGCGAAACAACGCCGCCGCGGCGCTCCTCGTTCTCATTTACACCCGCCGCGATGCGTTCATTGATGTCGAGCGACCACGAAAGCTCATGGAGCCTGCTTTCGGAAAGTTTCGGGATGAACACGGCGCCCTTTGAGAGGTCCACGGTCTTTTGCTCGACCGGTTTTTTCGAACGCCGCTCATTATTCCACAGATAGAGCCGGGGGTGCACCAAAAAATAGAACGCATTCTCGACCGAAAGGATGAATGGCCGGCCATTGTATTCGAGGAACGCGAGCGACACCGCCGCTCCGGCTACGCCGAGAATGACAGGGGCCGCCGCAAAAAGCGGAAGCAGTCGCCAGGCGATGTACGAGGCCCCCGCGCCGCCCAAAAGGTACACGAATTGCTTGAAGGTGAGCGGTCCGAAGATCTTGTCCTCGACTTCGATGAATTGCGGTACTTGGAACTGCATTCTTAAAGTATATCAGTATTCAAGCGGGAGGTTCGCGGTACGGATCTTCATGTACCTCCTTCCGCTCCGTAGAAGTTTGGCCGGGCTTATACACTTCAGAAACGGGCGCGCGCGCCGCCTTCTCATCGTTCGGCGGCGGCGGCGGAGTCGCCGGCGCGGCTACAGGCGCAGGCAGTGCCGAGGCGGCGGCGGAAGAGGCGCTCTCTGCGCCGAGGGTTTCTTTGCGCGCCGTTTCGACGCCGGTCAATTGCTCTGCCTTCGCTTCCGGGTGCTCGAGCTGCCGCTCAAGTTCACCGCGGATCGGCTCGAACACGATCTTTGAGACCTCTTCGGCAAGCGTTTTCGCCACTTCGTCGCTCACGCCCAATTCGCTCTTGATGTTTTTCTGCAGGTCCTCGACCGGCAGAAAGCCGAGGAGCGCGAGCTGCACTTCTTTTTCAAGCGACTCCCATTGGTCCAAGTGCAATTTCTGCGTGTCCGCGAGTGCGCGCATCCGCTGTTCGACATCGGCCGAGGTAATGGCGTCTTGTATGACCTTCGGGAGCTGGTCGAAACGCTCCTGCAATTTTACGTTGAATTCTTTTTCTTCCGGGTCCATAGCAGGTAATTACGATTTCGGCGGCGGAGTCGTATCGGAAGGTTTCCCGTTCCCGTTTTCGATCTCTCCGGCATCTCGCAGAGCTTCACGCTCCGCCGCACTCCGATCCTTCAGATCTTTTACATTTATTTTCTTCCCGGTCATGTCCCTCGCTTTCTTGGCTGTCACACTGTCGGCCGGAAGATTTAATGTTCTTTGCATCCAATTTTGCGTAAGATTCGCTCCCACGGTCTGCGCATTTTCTTTGCTCGCTTGCAAGATATCCCGCGTGCGGTCCTTGATCTTTGCTTCGAGGTCTTTTTGGTGTGCATCGATCTGTTGTTGCGTTTGTTCGAGAGCACCTTTTGCGTCGTTGAGAGGCTTTTCAATCACATCGATCCTGCTCTGGATCGTTTTCACTGCAGCGTCGGCGGCCTTGATGTTCTCATCCTGCTCTTGGATCTTTAGATCACGCTCGACCTTGGTCATCTCGCCGCGCGCATGCTTGTCCTCGATCTCGACCTTCGCTTTTGACGCCCTTTCTAGCGTTTCGGTTCGTCGAGTCTCCGCCTTTTCCATCTGTTCTTGTATCCTTTCTCCGTCCTTAGCGGCGTCAGAAGCTTTTCTCGCTTCCGCGATGAGTGTTGCGTTGGTCGCTTTCTGTTCTTTGAGCGCTTCGGTCCGATCAGCGTGTTCTTGCTTGATCTGAGCTGTTGCGCGCTCTTGGGCGGCGTCCTTGGATACCTGCGCCTCAGCAGCAGCCTTCGAAGCCTCTTCAGCGACTTTCTTGGAAGAGTCCGAGAAATTGGTCTTCGTTTTCGCGATAAGCGGTTCAGGCACTTTGATGCCTTTGCCGATCGCCTGACCGATCCTTGTATTTGCCATATCGAAGGTGCTTTTTGCGCGAGCGTCCGCGCGATCTTTCTGTCGCATGAGATTCGTGAGTTTGGAAAGATTCCGGTCAGCCGGCTTGTGGGATGCCTGCGTTTGGGCCTCTGTTTCAATATCTTTTGAGAGAGCCCTTGAGCGCGCGGCTGCTCCGCGACCGCCTAGCCAAGGCAAATTACGTAGCCCGGGGGCAACCAAATATCTGTTCGCCGCCGCGAACGGTGCCGAGAGCAGTGCTTGCGAGAAATTGAACCCGCCGATCTGGGCCGAGAAACTCGACGCGACGCGGATCGAAATGAACAGGAGTCCGATGACGATGAGATACCCGAACAAGGCTTCTATGCCGAGGGTGGGCGGTTGGGAGCCCGCTTGACTCGGAATAAGGGCACCGAGGCTCATGGCCTGTCCGTTCTGTCCGACCGCGTTGAATGCCTGTGCGATAAGAAGCGTCACCCAGAGTAGGACGGCGAGGAGAGGTGCGAAAACAGCATTCTTCAAGAGCGAGCTCCACCACGCTCCCCAGCCGATATTCCCGGTCCAGGTCGGCGGCAGCAAATATGAGGCGAACGCAATGGAAGAGGTGACCATCAGGAAGATCATCAGAAGTGCGCGGGCGATAAGGAGGAACGAGCCATACAGCAGCACGATCGCCGCGATGATCTCGAGTAGCCCGACGATGAAGCCGTAGAGAAGCGCATACGGGCCGCCATTATTGGGGTCTCGGGCGATCGCAGAAACGGCGTTGTAGGAATCCCCCCATGACTGGGCTCCCGCGTACTGAAGGAAAGCGCCGGCGATCCCACTTGTTTGTCCTGAGCTCACTCCGCCGGCCGCGCCTGTGACCGCGCCGGCAGTGGCCGTGACCGGGGTCGAAAGTTGTGTACATCCGGAACAATTGCTGCTTTTTGCTGCCGCACTCAGAAACTGCACTGCGGTCACGTTCGAGACGTCAATGATGAGCTTCGTGAACAACAGACTGAAATTGATGAGCACGGCGACGATGAGCACCCGCGATATCATCTTTTTTGCGCCGTAATTTACGCTTCCGAGGATGGTCGCTATCGCGATGAACGTGAACATGCCGATGATCACGATATTCGACAGGTCCCGGAATGCGCTCCATGCGATATTGATTGCATTGAGGACGCCGGGGGTGACCAGATTCCCGAATTGGAGGACTGTATTCGTCACGACCACATTGAAGAGGAGCCCCGCCCACGTGAGAACCCAGGATGCCAGCCAGATGATCGTAGTCCCCAAGAACGTGCTGATAGATCTTCCGATGCAGGTCGCCGGACTATAAAAGAAACCGGTGACCCCGCTGCAGTCGGTCGGCGTGGCGGCATTTGGATTCGACGTCAGCAACGCCTGCGCCTGCTGGTTGCCTCCATTCACGAGCCCTCCGCTGTCCGCAAGCCCCACTAGTATCGCTTGATCTCTCGCAGTACATGGCCCCCCAGATGTGCATTGGCTACTAACGTCGCTCATGTCGCAGAAGGAGACTGTTCCAAGACCGACAGTACACGCACTAGCATCAACTTGTGCCAGTGAGAATCCAACGTCGGAACCGTGCTGGCGGATCGTGACAGGCACGCACACGATCACGATCGCAATGACGAACAGCGCAACCCCGAAGAATGCTCGTTGAAACTTTTTTTCGTTCATTGTCTCCATATCTGTTCCCACGCATGCTGCGTCGTTTGGTTCTTAAAGTTGCACCAGCCCACTCCCGGATCGCTCACCTGCAGCGTCGCGCCGACGCTGCCGTTCCAGGGGATGTTGTTGTTCGTCGTATTGTTCGGGTCGGTCCCGGCCCAGAGCGTTGGCGTATTCTGCGCGAGCGTTTGCATCGCGCTTTGGACGGACTGCGCCTGTGTCTGCGCGGTCGTGAGCTCGCTCGGCGTATGGAGCTCGTTGTTCGCGATCAACGTATTGAGCTGTTCGATCGCGAGCCCCTGTGAATCAGGTGAGCCGGAAACGTTCTGGATAAGCTGATTGATGAGGCCGAGCGCTTGCTGCGAGGTCTGAAGGTTGCTCGCGGTCGTGGACGCGAGCGACGCGATCTGCGAATTGATGACCGGCTGCGAGAACTCCGTCGAGGTCGCGATCTTGATCTGGACGCCGTTGACGTCGGTGCAGGTGCCGCTCCCCGAAGAGTTCGACGGGCAGAGCGCGAGGGCGACCTGCTGCCAGCATTGATTCTCGGCTCCTCGCAGCGTTGAGATAGTTCCCTGCAACGTGCTCGCGATCGTGCCCATGATGGTGTTGTATCCCTGCTCGGTCTGCAGCGCAGCGTTGAGATTGGCAAGCGCCGCATTGGCGATCGTCGTCTGCAGATTTTGCGACTCTTGCCCCACGGCCTGTTGGAGATACGAGGGCTGATTGCCGATCGGCTGGGTGAGGCCCGAAATGCCGCCCCCTGTTCCGGAGAGCACCTGCGTCGAAATGCCGCCGAAAAGTGCGCCGACCATTTG
>DASZII010000047.1:0-25443 GCA_035949275.1 Minisyncoccota bacterium
GAACCTTGGGTGAGCGCGTCGGAGGCGATCGGGATAGGAAGATAAGCGAGAGCGATTGCGGCGACAACGGACGCGCATGCGATGCGCGCAGATGAGCTTTGCATGAACTAATGCTAGCAGTCGTTTCGTGCACGGCCAAACATTCATGAACGATTCACCCCTTTTTCGTATATACTACGGGGCGAAGGCGCGGGGATAACTCCGCGCCCTGTGATTTTCCCATGGCTACATCCGACTCATATAAATGGACCGCGCTCTCGAACACAACGCTCGGCATTTTCATGGCGTCGCTCGACGCCTCAATCGTCATCATCTCGCTGCCGGCCATCTTCCGCGGTATCGACCTCAACCCGCTCACGCCCGCGAACATCGGATTCCTGCTTTGGACGCTCATGGGCTACATGATGTGCACCGCCGTTCTGGTCGTCACCTTTGGAAGGCTCGGCGACATCTACGGCCGCGTGCGCATGTACAACGCGGGCTTCTTCGTCTTTACGCTCGCCTCGGTCGCGCTCTCGCTGACGCCTGGCACGGGTGAAAGCGCTGCACTCTATCTCATCGTCATGCGTATCGCGCAAGGGATCGGCGGCGCGTTCCTGATGGCGAACGGTGGTGCGATCCTCACCGACGCATTTCCGCCGAAGCAGCGGGGGCTCGCGATGGGCATCAACATGGTCGCCGCGATCGCGGGCTCTTTCATCGGGCTCATGGTCGGCGGCATTCTTGCCGACATCAACTGGCGGCTCATTTTTTGGATCAACGTTCCGATCGGCATTTTCGGTACGGCGTGGGCGTATTGGAAATTGCGCGACACGGGTGTGCGGAAGAAAGAACGCATCGACTGGTGGGGCAATGTCACGTTCGCGCTCGGGCTCGTCCTTATTCTGGTCGGTATTACGTATGGCATCCAGCCCTACGGCGGACACACGATGGGTTGGACCTCGCCGACGGTACTCGGCGCGCTCGTCTCCGGCGTGATCCTGCTCGCGATCTTTTGTGCCATCGAAATGAACATTGTTGAACCGATGTTCAATTTGCGGCTCTTCAAGATACGCGCGTTCACAGCAGGCAACATCGCCTCGCTCCTCGGCTCGATCGGCCGAGGCGGCCTCCAATTCATGCTGGTTATCTGGCTGCAGGGGATCTGGCTGCCGCTGCACGGGTACTCATTCCAATCGACACCCCTCTGGGCCGGGATCTATATGCTTCCACTTACGGCGGGGTTCCTTATTGCGGGTCCGATTTCCGGCTGGCTCTCCGATAGGTTCGGTGCGAAATATTTTGCGACGGGCGGCATGGTACTCGGCGCGTTCGCGTTCCTCGGCCTTATGCTGCTCCCCGTCGATTTCCCGTATCCGCTATTCGCGCTCGTTCTCTTTTTGAGCGGCATCGGCTCCGGGCTCTTCGCGGCACCGAATTCGACGGCGATCATGAACTCCGTTCCCGCGCACGACCGCGGACAGGCCTCCGGCATGCGTGCGACCTTTATGAATTCCGGACAAGTGCTTTCGATCGGGCTCTTTTTCAGCCTGATGATCATCGGGCTTTCTTCGTCGCTTCCGTCGACGATCTTTTCCGGGCTCACCGCGCAAGGAGTTCCGGCGCAGATCGCACAGCAGGTCGCTTCCGCCCCGCCCGTCTCGAGCCTCTTCGCGGCGTTCCTCGGCTACAACCCGATGCAGCACCTCATCCCCGCCAGCGTCTTGAGTTCGCTTCCCCCGCAGAACGCCGCCTTGCTTACCGGTAACACGTTCTTCCCGAACCTGATCTCGGCACCCTTTAAGCAGGGGCTTTCGATCACGTTCATTCTTTCGATCATCGCATATCTCATTGCCGCGGTCGCATCATGGCTGCGCGGCGAGCGCTACGTGTATGGCGAAAAGACTTCGGAAGAAGAGGACGAGGCGCTTACTATCGAAGCGATATTCGAATAATGATAGAATCCGTACCATGGCCGAAAAACATATCGTCAATATTTCCGAGCTTGAGTTCAAACCGTTCCCGGCGCCGATGCCGGAGAACGTGAAAGCAAAATTCGAAGGCGCGAAGATCGGGTTCGTCGGCAGAGTGATCGGCGCGCAAAAGTTGGGATACAACGTCGCGATCGTGCCGCCGGGGAAGCGCGCGTTCCCGTTCCACAACCACCGCGTCAACGAAGAAATGTTTTTCGTGCTCGAAGGGGAAGGCGAAGTGCGGATCGGCGGCGAAACGTTCAAGATCAAACAGGGCGATTTCATGGCGCATCCGCCTGGTGGCCCGGAAACCGCGCACCAGATCGTGAACACGTCGCAAAAGGAATTGAAGTATCTCTCCGTCTCGACGCAGCTCTCACCTGAGATCGCGGACTATCCGGATTCGAAAAAGTTCGGCGTGCTGCATTTCGAAGGCGTCGACGAAAAGGGCCAACCCAAGCTGTTCCGTTTCCTCGGTCGCGAGGAAAACTCGCTCGGGTATTACGACGGCGAGTGAGCGTCCCGAACCTCACCAAATTGACATCAGTCTTGATGCACAGTATGGTGCGTATATGAAATGCTCGGCTGGCCGTCCGGGTAAGTAAATTAGCCATTATTTCGTCACCATTAGTATGAAAAAGCTTCTCATTTCGAGTGTCATCGGGCTCACGCTCGTCGCGGGAGTGGCTTCCGCCCAATCTTACTACCCGACCTACACGTCAGGGGCGAGCTATGCCTCCGGCAACTGTGTTTCGATCTCGAGCAGCCTCTCCTTCGGCTCGCGCGGCACCCAAGTGCGGGCGCTCCAGCAGTTCCTCGTTGCTCAGAATTATCCGGGTAGCGGTTCGTGGATGGTGACCGGATACTTCGGGCGGGCGACGCGCGCGGCGCTCATCGACTTCCAACAGTCGCAAGACCTGTCGCAGACTGGCTACGTTGATCCCGCGACGCTCTCGGCGATCCAGCGCGTTTCGTGTGGCCTCTCTGCGCAGGCAGGCGGTTCCACGTACGCCTACCCCGGTTATCCTGGCTACACAGGAACGACCTATCCGTATGGCACGACGTACCCCTACAACTATTCCAACCCGACCTACACGTATCCGTACAACAACGGATATCCGTCCAACTACAATTACAACTACGGCGCGCCGACCATCACCTCGCTCTCACAGAACACCGGCGATCCGGGGCAGTCGGTCACGATCTACGGGCAGGGCTTCAGTTCGTCCTACAACACCGTGTACTTCAACGGCCAGGCGCTCTCCGGCATCTCCTCCGGCAACGGCACCTCGCTCACATTCACCATTCCGTATAGCGCGACGTATACGACCGCACAGACCGTGCAGCTGTATGTGACCAATGCGGGCGGCTCGAGCAACACCGTGACCTTCACGATCAATGCGTCCATTTGCAACAGTTACAACTGCGGTACGTGCGGAACGTACCCGTATGGGTCCAACAACTGCACCTGCAACGGGTACACCTCCGGGTACAACTACGGGAACTGCGGATGCAGTAACATCTACCCGTATACCTCCAACTGCGGCACCTGCAACGGCTCTACCTATCCGTATAATTATAACTGTCAAGGCAACACGAACTCTCCGACCATCACGTATCTCAATCCCCAATCGGGCGGTGTCGGCACGACGGTGACGATCTACGGAAGCGGATTCACCACGACCAACGACACGGTGCATTTCGGGAACGGCGTTATCACCGGCCTCGGCTCGCCGGACGGCCAGTCGATCTCGTTCGTCGTCCCGTCGCAGCTCACCGGATACGGCTCGCAGCCGGTCATTCTCGGCGCGTATAACGTGTCGGTGACCAACAGCAATAATGCGTCGACGAACGCGGTGCAGTTCACGGTCACGTCAACGAACGGCGGAGGGAGCGGGGCGCCAACTATCACAAGCGTTTCCGGCCCGACGAATCTCTCGACCGGCCAGCAGGGGACATGGACGATGGTCGTCAATACGCAGGGCAACACCTACACGACCGTTTCCGCCTACTGGGGCGACACCGGCAACGGGTACGTAAATCAGGCCGCGCCGCAGGTCGTCTACGGTACGCAGACGGTCACATTCACGCACGCGTACGTTGCCTCGGGCACGTACACGCTGAACTTCACCGTCAGCAATTCCTCGGGACAGTCGAACACCTACACCTCGACCGTCAACGTTTCCGGCCCCGGCAACAACAACGGCGCACCCACGATCTCGTACCTCTCGCCGAGCTCGGCATATGTCGGCGCGCAGGTCACGATCTTCGGGAATAATTTCTCGACGAGCGGGAATAACGTCATCAACTTCGGCAGTGGCGCGCTCCAGAACGTATACTCGAACGGCAGTTCGATCACGTTCACGGTACCGTCGTACGTGACGCCGTATTGCCAGAGTGGCTACGCCTGTCCGCAATACGCGCAGCAGGTGACGCCGGGCACGTACAATATCTCGGTGATGGACCAATACGGAACGAGCAACACGGCCACCTTCACGGTCTTGTAAAATTTAGAGAAGTTGGAAAGAAAATGCCGCTCGAAAGGGCGGCGTTTTCTTTCCAAGCGAGCGGTGGATCGAGTTGACCCGCTCTTGGGCTGACATCCCTAAGAATAATTGCTGCTTAGCGGTCGTCAAGTTTCAATACTGCCGGTGGTGGGACTCGAACCTACCGCTCGTTCGGGTGTCAGCCCAAGAGCGGAACCATTCCATCGGCCCGCACAGAATCTTATCGGCGGGGGATAATAGAAAAATAAAATCGGTGTATACCACCACACCAAAATTTGGTGTGGTAGTATAGTCTGCGAATGGAATTCCGTTCGGCGAAGTTCTTCGCCGCCCTCCTGCGCGGGGATTCCCGTCTGTAGCGGGACAAGCTATACTTTTTTCATGTACCGATACGTGCGCATCGGCCTCGTCATTGTTCTGATAGCGGCTTTGGTCATGCTGCTCATCCCGATTACGATGCGCATACTCGTGACCCCGTACCTGTATTCGACGGACACGAGCTTACCGCAGGCCGAGGCGGCGGTCGTGCTCGGGGCGAGCGTCGAGGGCAACGAGCCTTCGCCCATCCTTGCGGAACGCGCGAACGCGGCGATCAAGCTGTATGAGGACGGCAAGGTCTCGAAAATACTCGTGACCGGCGATAACGCGACGACGAATTACGACGAAGTGAATCCCGTACAGCACTATTTGCTCGCCGCAGGCATCCCGCCGCAAGACATCTTTCTCGACCACGCGGGCTTCGACACCTATTCGAGCATGTACCGCGCGAAAGACGTATTCGACGCGACATCCGTGGTCGTCGTCACGCAGGATTTCCATTTGCCGCGGGCCGTTTTCACCGCGCGCAGCCTCGGCCTCACCGCGTACGGGTACAACGCCGGCGCCGCAAGCGCCTGGGATTATGTGCGCGAAATTCCCGCATCCGCGAAAGCGGTGTGGGACCTTTTGACCCGCCGCGTGCCCGAATATCTCGGTACCCCGTATCCGCTGTCCGGCGACGGTCAGGCGACGTGGTATTAATTGTTCGAGTCCAAATCTCCCAGTCAACAACTTTTGATATACTTCGAGCATGAAAATCGATGAGCCTTCTCACTTTGATCAAGAGGGGTTTTCAGGTGATTTTTATGTCTCGAAAGACGACAAGAGGGGGTTTAACGCGCTGCGAGTATCCGTACACGGAAAACACCCTCGGAAGAAATGATTGACACCACCCGAGTTTACTTTGTCATCGATGGAGAAGGGATTTTCACGATCAACGACGTCACCCACAAAGTTAAGAAGAATGATCTATACATCATCGATCCCAGCAGTGAGTATGAGTACGAAGGGAAGATGACTCTTTTTGAGTTCAATGTATCGCCTGACAATTCTTTTAAAGACCAGATACTCTAGACAACCTCCTGACTTCGTTCCAAAAAGGTTCCAACGTCGTACCAAACACCCACAACGGATGGCGACAAAGGACGACATCTTCGTCCTGCGGACTCAGATAAACGGTATCGAAGCGGACATCCGTGACATGAAGCATGCGCGCCTCGAAGTGCGCGTTGCCGACCTTGAGGAAAAAGTATTCGGAAAAGCGCGTTGAATCAACTTAAGGCGTCGAGGGTCGCGATATCTTCCGGCGCGAGCTCGAAGTCGAAAATTTCCATATTCTCCCGCATGCGCTCGGGGTGCGAGGATTTCGGGAGCGGCACCGTGCCATGTTCGATGCACCAGCGCAGCATGATCTGCGCGGGCGTTTTATCGTACTTGCTCGCGATCGTCCCGACAGTTTTATCATCGAGATTCGAACCGCGCGTCAGAGGCGAATATGCTTGCACGACTATACCGTTCTTCTTGCATACATCGAGTATCTCTTTTTCGTAACCGAATGGCGAGAACTTGATCTGGTTTACTGCGGGCGGCACATCCGAGTCAGAGAGAATCTGCTGTACCGTTCCCAGCCCGTATCTCGGATGCAGCAGCGTGCGTAATTCTCCGATGCCGTAATTCGAAACACCGATCGCCCGAGCTTTTTTACTTTCGTATATTTTTTCCATTGCGCGCCACACCGACTTTTTCATTCCCGGAACGGGCCAGTGCACGAGGTAGAGATCGATGTAGCCGATGTCGAGTTCCGAAAGGCTTTGGTCGAACGCCTTTTGCGGGTTGAAGAAATCCGTCGGCCAGAGCTTCGTCGTGACGGATATCTCTTCTCGCGGGATGCCGCTGCCGCGCACTGCGTTGCCGACGCCGCGTTCATTGCCGTAGAGTTTTGCGGTGTCGATATGCCGGTAGCCGATCTCGAGCGCGGCACGTACCGCTCCTTCGGCTTCGCCGTCGCTCATTTTCCACGTGCCCAAGCCCAACGTCGGCATTTGGACTCCATTACTTAGCTTTACGTTCGGTATCATTCTTCGAGATACTTGTGCAAAAACGCCAGCGACTTATCCCATGCGCCCCGCGCCGCCTTCTCATTGTATGAGCGCGGGTTGGTGTCGTTAAAGAAGGCGTGGCCGACGCCGGGATAGACGATGGATTCGAATTCCTGATCATGCTCTTTCATCGCCGCTTCGAACTCGGGCAACTTCGCGATGATGCGCTCATCTTTTTCCCCGTTGAACATAAGGACGGGGCAGGCGATCGAGGCGACCTGGTCCACGGGTTCCGGCGGCATGCCGTAAAAGACGACGCACGCGTCGAGCCGCGGGTCGTTCATGGCGAGATGGAGGCTGTAAGAGCCGCCGAAGCAAAATCCGAGGCTGCCGACTTTCCCGTTGCTTTGCGCGTGCGCGACGAGGTAATCGACGCAGGCCCGGAGCTTCGCGATCGCACCTGCGGCAAAATCCGGCTGGGAGATCGGCGCCATCGCCTCGCGCAAGATCGGCTGCACTTTCTCCCGTTTTTCCGGGTCGAAGAGGTCGAGCTTGACCTGCGGCGTCATTGTTGCGAGCACTCCTTCCGGCAAAAGCTCGGGCGCGAGCACGATGAACCCTTCGCGTGCAAAACGCTCGGCGACGTCCTTAATGTGAGCGTCGACGCCCCAGACCTCCTCGATCAAAACGAGGCCGGGATACCGCCCCGTTCCTTCCGGAAGCGCGAGGTGCGCGGCAGAGGCTCCGCGCTCGGTGTCGATCGAGATATCCGTGCTCATTACATGAACTGTAGATGGAGAGGATGTGGTCAGCATGAACGGGAGTATAACATCCACGAAATTTTCATGTCGCTCTTGCTATCGTCGGCGCTCATGGGACCTGAAACGGGCACTATCACCGTCGACCGCGACGAGATGCGCGATTGGGTCGAAGAGCGGGGCGGCAAGCCTGCGCTCGCCCCGTCGACGGCGGGGCTCGCGCCGGCATCCGAAGAGTCCGAAGAGCCTGAAACGCGGCTGCGGATCGATTTCGGGCGCTCCCGCGAAAACCTCAAAAGGATATCGTGGGAAGAATTCTTCAAGTTGTTCGAGGCGGACAGGCTCGCTTTCCGGTACGACAGCGACGCCGAAAACGAGAGCGGCCCCGTATGCTCGTTCGTGGACCGCACGGAATACATGGAGTGGATCGAGAACGGCGGCCTCGAGGAAGATGATGAAGAGGAGGGCGACGAGGAGGCGGAGGGTGTGGATGAGGGAGAGCGATAGGCGGTATACTGCCCGCATGAATGAGCGACGGACCCTTCTTTTTGATTTCGACGGCGTCATCGCGGACACGTTCCATATCGCGCACGGCGTTGCGAAAAAGCTCTGTGTCTATCTCACCGAGACCGAATACCGGAAACGGTTCAACGGCAACATTTATGACTTGCGCCGCGCGCTCCTCGCCGCCGACCACGGCGACCGCTGCGACCACGCGCTTGACTGGTGGGCCGAGTTCGCGCCCGGATTCAAGACTACGGCGCGCCCTTTTGACGACATGCCAGAGCTCCTCAAACGATTTGCAGAAACATACACGCTCTACATTGTGTCTTCTTCTCGCGATGAGCTCATCGCGCATTTTCTTGAGAAATACGCGCTCACGGACGCGGTGAAAGGCTCGTACGGTGTGGATGTGAACACGCGCAAAGATGAAAAATTCCGCATGCTGTTCAGAGCGCAGGGCGTCAGGGCGGAGGAGTGCGTCTTCATCACCGACACGCTCGGCGACATCAACGAAGCGGCGAGCGTCGGCATTTCGTCGATCGGCGTGACGTGGGGTTTTCAGGACAACGGGACGCTCTCGCGAGGGAACCCGTTCGCTATCGTGGATGCACCGCAGGAATTACCCTCCGCAGTCGAGATTTTTTTTGCGTCGCGATAAGCCGCGCGTTTGGTATACTCTGCCGCGATGACGAACGTGCTCGAAGTGCGCGATCTGCGCAAGGCCTACGGCGAAACGGTCGCCGTCGACGGCGTGTCGTTCACGGTGGGAAACGGGGAGATCCTCGGGCTCCTCGGCCCCAACGGCGCGGGCAAGACGACCACGATCAACATGATATTGCAGGTGCTTGAGCCGACCTCCGGCTCGATCAAGATAGACGGCATTGATGCGAAGAAGGACCGTGCGAGGGTGCTCTCGCGGACCAATTTCGCTGCCGCCTATGCGCAGCTTCCGGGCAACCTCACCGTACGCCAGAATCTCATGTTCTTCGGTCTAATCTACGGCGTGCCGGAACTCGGATCGCGCATCGCGGAATTACTCCGGCTGCTCGACCTTGAGACGTTCGCGCGCACCAAAACGGGCCTGCTTTCTTCCGGCGAGCAGACGCGCGTCGGGCTCGCGAAAGCGATGTTGAATTCGCCGCGGCTCCTCCTCCTGGATGAACCGACTGCGTCGCTCGATCCTTCCACGGCGCGCACCGTGCGCGAAACGATACGAACGTATGCGCACCAGGGCGAAAGCGGCGTCCTGTGGACCTCGCACAACATGCAGGAAGTGACCGAAGTCTGCGACCGCGTGCTGTTCCTTTCGCACGGCAAGATACTCCTCGAAGGCGACCCGAAGGAACTGCCGCAGCAACACGGAAAGAAAGATCTGGAAGAATTATTCATCACGGTCGCGCGCGAGCCGCTCTCGCTCGATCAGCGCATATGAACCTCAAACGAACGTGGGCGATATTTTTGCGGCAGCTGTACATCATCCGCAACCTGCCGTCGCGTGTCGTGCCGTATTTTCTCTGGGCGGTGCTGGACGTCGTGATGTGGGGGTTCATCACCAGGTACCTGTTCGCCGTGGGCGCGGAAACGTTCAGTATCGTGCCGACCCTGCTCGGCGCGGTCATCCTCTGGGATTTTCTTTCCCGCGTGCGCGACGGCATCACGATACCGTTCCTCGAGGACGTCTGGACGAACAATCTTCTCAACATTTTCGCTTCGCCGCTCCGGCTCTATGAATACATCGGCGGCTTCGTCATCATGTCCATAACGACCAGCATTTTCGGGCTTGCCGTCATGCTCGTCCTGGCCCGTTTCGCGTTCGGATTCTCACTGTTCTCGCTCGGGCTTGCGCTGGCGCCTTTTTTCCTCATTCTCCTTCTCTTCGGCATCGCGCTCGGCATACTGAGCGCGTCTATCGTGTTCCGGTTTGGACCGTACGCGGAATGGTTCGTCTGGCCCATCCCCGCGGTCCTCAACCTTTTCGTCGGCGTCTTTTATCCCGTTTCTGTCTTGCCCGGATGGATGCAGCTCATATCCTATGCTCTACCGCCCACGTACGTCTTTGAAGGAATGCGCAGCGTTCTCCTCTCCGGAACTCTCGACGCCCGTGCGCTTGCGCTCGGATTTGCGCTCACGCTCGTCTATATCCTTCTGGCGTACGGCGTTTTCTGGTGGGTCTACCGCCTCGTCGTGCGCAGCGGACTTCTTTCCCGTTTCAGCGCCGGCGGGGCCTGAGTGAAATATTTGGTCGCCCCGTCCGTCTTTTGTATAATCGGGAAGCCATGAAACTACGCGCCAACATTCCGCTCATATCTGCCACGCTCCTTTTCGCACTGCCGCTCTTTGCATCTGCGACGACCAATACGTTCCAGGTATCCGGCTGGGTGCCGTACTGGAACGGCGCAACCTCCACCGCGGACGCCATCGCGCACATGTCCGAGCTCACGCAAGTGGACCCGTTCGTCTATTCCATGCAGGACGACGGCTCCATCAAAGACCTCGGGCCGATGAACCTGCCGCCGTGGTCCACCCTCGTTGCGACCGCGCAGGCCGACCATGTGCTCGTCATCCCGACCGTGATGTGGTCGAATGGTTCGGCAGAAAAAACGATCCTCACGAATACGACTAGCCGCATCGCGCTTGAGGAGTCCATCGCGGGCCTCGTCACGGCGAACGGGTACGACGGCATCGAGATCGACTTCGAGGGGAAGCCGGCGAGCTTGCAAAACTACTTCTCGACTTTTTTGATGGGACTTAAACAGCGGCTCGGCACGAAAAAGATCCTTGCGTGCGACATCGAGGCGCGGACGCCGCTTGGTGACGCATACGCTGGGCTCCCGGTCCCTCCGGGCGCGGGCGATTACGCCAACAATTACACCGCTATCAATAAATACTGCGACCAGGTGCGGCTCATGACGTACGACCAGCAGAACGTGGACATGGCGCTGAACGCGGCCGCGGCCTCTTCCTCGCAGCTCTATGCACCGGTTGCCGACCCGCAGTGGGTTTCCGACGTTGTGCGGCTCGCGGAGCAGCAGATCTCGCCGGCGAAGATCGAGATCGGCATCCCGACCTACGGTTATGAATACGACGTCACCGCGTACGCCAACAATGACTACAACTACGACATCATGTGGACGTTCGATCCGGGCTACGCGACGCAGATCGAGCAGCAGTACAACGTGCAGCCGACGAGGAACGCTGCTGACGAACTCGAGCTCACGTACATTCCGAGCACCGCGACGGGCACCGCGCCTATTTCTTCGGGCGCTAACAACGCGCTCATCGCCGCCGCTGCGGCTTCCCAGTACGCGACGCAATTGAATTCGCATATGGACTTCCGTTTGCTCGACTGGCCGGATGCAACTTCGGCGACCAACAAAGCGGACCTTGCCAAGAGCCTCGGCGTGCACGGCATCGCGATCTTCAAAATAGACGGTGGTGAGGACCCGAACATCTGGAGCGCCATTCAGGGGCTCGCGGGCACTTCCACGCTGGTGGCTGCGAAACCGACCGGCGGCTCGGTGGACGTGACGCTTGCGCCGCTCACGAGCAATTTGAGGATCGGTTCCACCGGCACGCAAGTTCTTATCCTGCAAAAGATACTCAACTCCGACGCTTCGACCGAGGTCGCGACGAGCGGCCCAGGTTCGCCCGGCAGCGAAACTGCCACCTTCGGACTTGCAACGAAAGCGGCGGTCGAAAACTTCCAGCTCAAATACCGCGTCGCGACCCCATCGAATCCTTCGTTCGGCAGCGTTGGCCCCGCAACGCGCGCAAAGCTCAACGCCGTCCTCGCGACGATCTAACCCCGGACTCGAATCCCGCGATATCTAAGGGGTCCCCTCGGTTTCATTTTTCCTTGATATCAAGGGGAACCCTTGATATAACAGGTTGTATTGGCCGACCAGGCCTTTTTATTTTACGTATGGATATCCGCAATATCGCAATAATCGCACACGTCGACCACGGCAAGACAACGCTGACGGACGCGTTGCTGCGCCAGACGGGCGTCGCAGAGGAAGGCGTGTCAATGGACTCCAATGCGATCGAACGGGAGCGCGGCATCACTATTTATTCCAAGAACGCCGCCACATTCTATAAAGATACGAAGGTAAATATCGTCGATACACCCGGACACGCCGATTTCGGCAGCGAGGTCGAGCGCGTGCTGCGCTCCATCGATTCCGTTTTGCTCGTCGTTGATGCACAAGAAGGGCCGATGCCGCAGACCCGCTTCGTGCTCAAGAAGTCGCTCGAACTCGGCCTCAAGCCCATCGTCGTCATCAATAAGATAGACAAGCCCGCCGCCGACCCGAAGCGCACCGAAGACCAGGTGCTCGAACTTTTCCTCGAACTCGGCGCGAGCGATGAGCAGGCGGATTTTCCGGTCATCTATGCGATAGCCCGCGAAGGCATCGCGTGGAGACCGGACCAAGGCCGACCCGCTTCGGGTGGGGACCTGACGCCGCTCCTCGACACCATACTCGCGCATGTCCCTCCGGCCTCGAGCGAAACGGCGCTCCAAAAGCCTGCAAGGCTCCAGCCGTTCAACCTCGCGTACGACAACTTCCTCGGCCGTCTTGCTATCGTGCGCGTGTACGAAGGTGTTTTGAAGAACGGCGACCAGGTATTCGTAAAAAAGCCCTCCGGCGAGACTCGCACCGGCAAAATAACCAAACTCTTCTCATTCAAAGGGCTTCTGCGCGTGGAAACGGAGAATGTCGAGACGGGAGACATCGCGCTCGTCGCAGGGCTTCCCGACATCTATATCGGCGAAACGATAACGACCGACAAAGATGCACAGCCGCTCCCCGCGATCGCCGTCGACCCGCCGACCATCACGCTGAACTTCCTCGTCAACAATTCCCCGTTCGCCGGCCGCGAGGGAAAATTCGTCACCTCGCGTCAGATTCGCGAGCGCTTGGAACGCGAACTTGAAGTGAACGTCGGCCTCAAGATCGAATTCAGTTCCGATACGTTCAAAGTATCCGGCCGCGGCGAACTGCACATCGCCGTTCTGCTCGAGAACATGCGACGCGAAGGCTATGAGATACAAGTCTCGCAGCCGCAGGTCATCACGATGGAGGAGAACGGCAAGAAACTGGAGCCGTTCGAAGAGGTCATCGTCGATACGCCGCAGGAATACCAGGGCGCCATCATCGAGCGACTCGGTGCGCGTAAGTTCGTGATGAAAGACCTCAAGGTGCACCAGAACCAGGTGCGCCTCACCTTCGAAGGCCCGACGCGCGGGCTCCTCGGCTACCGCACCCAATTCGTGCTCGACACCAAGGGCGAAGGCATCCTATCTTCGCGTGTCACCGGCTTCATGCCGTACGCGGGCGATATCAAGAAGCGTGCGGTCGGCTCGATGATCTCGATGGCAAGCGGTAAAGCGCTCGGCTATTCGCTCTGGAATCTGCAGGAGCGCGGCGTGCTCTACATCAATCCCGCTACCGAAGTCTACGAAGGCATGGTCATCGGCGACACTTCGAAGGGCGAAGAAATGGCGGTCAATCCGACGAAGAACAAGAATCTCACCAACGTCCGCTCGTCGGGCACCGACGAAGCCATCAACCTCATCCCGCCGTGGGAACTCACCATCGAACGCGGATTGGAAGTCATGGCCGAAGATGAATATCTCGAAATAACGCCGCTCTCAGTGCGACTGCGGAAGCAGCAGCTTTCGGAAACCGACCGCGTGCGTGCGCGGCGGTAATGATTGACTGCGCGAAGAATAAGCATACTGTTCAAGTAGCGAAAAGCTCAACGAAGACAGCTCAGGGAGGAGCACATGAACGACGTAGCCATTCGCACTGATGAGGCGAGAGTCGCGGTCCGGTACCCGTTTCAAGACTTGGTTCTACCTCGCGATGTCGTCTGGAGCGATCCGATCGATCCGGCCGGACTGCTGGAAGCGTTCGAAGCGGACATGGACGCCGTCGACGCCGAGCAGTGGCGTCGTGGAGGGGAACATTGGAAGGTGAGGCTGATCGAACTGCCGAAACCGAAGCCACCGTTCCCGCTGCTGGCGTTTTTTGGTGACTATCTGCCGCGCTTTCCGGGGCACTTCGTTATCCCCGGAAATTCGTTCCTAAAAGGTCTGACCATGCCCCCGAAATGTTGCGGACCGCTGCGGTGCGGCTTCTTCTCGGGCCGCAGTATCGCTACGGAAGAAGGGGTCAGCGTCCTATTCCGGTTCCGGATCACGAAACCGGACGACGATTATTCGATCGGCAACGGGACCACAGAACTGACCTTGATATCCGCCTGACGGCGCGGAGGGAAGGCGAAGGAGAAGCGCGGGCGAACCCGCGCTTCGATGTTTTATATGCCATTTGTTATACTGCCCGCATGAAACGACCGATGCCTGAGAGCGAAGAGGAAATAAAGAACATGCTCACGCCCGAGCAGTATGCGGTCCTTCGAGAGAAGGGGACCGAAGCTCCTTTTAGCGGTGAATATGTGCACAAGACCGAAGATGGCACGTATGCTTGCAAGGTGTGCGGTAACCCGCTCTTTTCCTCGGATGCGCAGTTCGACAGCGGCACCGGCTGGCCCTCCTTTGATCAAGCGCTTCCGGGTGCGATTGAAACGCACATCGACAATGAACACGGCATGGTTCGCACGGAAATAACCTGCGCGCGCTGCGGTTCGCATTTGGGGCACGTGTTTGACGACGGCCCGACTAAAACGGGCAAACGCTACTGCATCAATTCCGTCTGCCTCGACCTGGAGGAGAAATGATACAAAATATCAGCGCCCGGCGGCCCAAGGCCGCTGGGCGCTGCTGCTGTCGCGGGGCTACCGGTTATCTGTTTGGGATCGATCGCCAAGTATTTGCACAACTGGACCGTAAAGACGTAAGTCGCCTTTCTACGATCCACGAGATTTATGTGCGCCTCGTTGAGCTTCGCCGCGGCGATCTTCGGATCGCACCCGATGAAAGGTGCGGCGTGTCGCGGATGAACATTGAGAAATTCCATCACGAGCGCGACCGCGTCCCTTCCAGCTTCGAGCCGGAGATGCCCATCCTCCGAAGCGAGTTCTCTGCGCGATATGGATATCGCGCGCGATACGACCGCAAGCACGCGTTCGATCGCCGCCGCGTTCGGTTTCGCCGGAAGCGGCGGCTCTACCGTTCGTCCAGTGGTCGTCAGCGGCTTCTGTGTCGGCAGCGTTGTTCTCCGCTGAACCAGCACGGAGGCATCAACTTTTGCTTTCGGTGGAACAGGCATTACCGGCTTTCCCGCCGGTTTCGCCGGCGAGTGCTTGATCACTGGCCTTGGCGTTACAGGAAGATCCGGAAATTGCCACGTCTCAAGGCCCAGCGGACTGCCCTTCGGCGGCGTCGGCTTCGGACGGCCCAGGGCTTCTCTGACCCTGTTCGGTGCGCACTGAAGCAGGATGTCAATGGCCCTCACCTGGGTCACAAAACGATCCCTGAGTTCGTGGATGACATAGTCTTGGGCCGCTTTCGCGTTCGAGTTGCTTGACCCGAAGGCATTGAACTCTGCTCTGCTGACGCCGTAAACTTCGCACGTTTCCAGTATGAACGCTTGAATCTGGTCCCTGGACGCGGTACGGGCGGTTCCCGAAGAAGATGAGGATCTCATAGGCATGGCCGTACTCCTTTTTCCTGTCGTCATACTACTTATTGGCACGAACCGTGCAACGTTTGTATGATATGACCATGAACGCTCGCATTGTCGCGATCTTCGTCGGCATCATCGTCATCGCGCTTTTGGCGTGGTACGTCATCGCGCACCAGAATTTCACTTCGACGTTGCCGAATTACACCGCGACGACCACCGCGTCCGTTACGCCCGCGCCGACGGTAGACGTATCAAACGTTGCTGCGAGTGTCGCCGGCACCTGGCAATCCAATGACGACCCGAATTATTCGATCGTCGTCACATCCGACGGCAAATGGACAGACAACTATAAAGGCAGCACTGCTTCGAGCAGCATTTCGCAAACGGGGACGTACGAGCTTTTCACTAGTGCGAATCCCGACCCTGATTTCACCGGCACTATCGTTCCGGGTGTCGTGTATGTAAAAGTCGTCGAAGGCTCCTCGACGCTCTATTTCAGCGTGCTCTAAGCGACGGGAAATGAGTTGCAATTAAGCTACCTCGCGCGCGGCAACACGCTTTCATTCTCGAAGGTACAATAAAAAACACTGAAGCGCGGGTCTCCCCGCGCCTCATGCCGTTTCATGCAGCGCCACCTTCAACCACCGCTTTCATCCGGCGGCCAGAAGCAACTTGGCTTACCTGAGTGGATCATCAATACCCCCTCCCGACGCATAGCCTCAAACTCTGGAAGAGTATCGTCCTCGCCCGGAAGGGCATGGATTTCTTCTTCGTGCGTTACGTCGGTCGGTATGGGGAGCAGTTTGCATCCTTTTGCCGTGCAGTTCGGGTCGGGATAGTACGACCACTCCTTGCCTGGAATCCCGACGAAATGGGTCATCAGCCGCTCCGCGTCTTCGCAGCACAGCGCAATGCCGAGCCGCTTATATGCGGGAGCGTCTTCTCCCCATGTGAACCATCCCTTGATGGCCTGGGCCTTGAACCATCGCTGTACGGCTTCCGGATTCTTCGCATATTCCGGCTTCCACGTCGCCTGTGTTGCTTGTGATATCGAAAGGATCAGTAGGCCCGCGAGGACCAAGCCCAACTTCCGCATCATCAGAGCCTCCTCTGCCCGGGTTTTGGGTTGAGAAAAGCTTACAGTCGCTCGACGTACAGCGCAAGCTCGTGTTCTTTATAGCGTTTTCAGCCAGTTGATGAATTGTTCCGTTCCTGCGATTGGATGATGCACGAACGCATAGACCTGCGGGATCTGTGTATATGCCCAGACGAACGCGATAACGAGGAAGAGCACGGTGAGTCCGTCAACGAGCCCGTCCCATTCGGAGTATCCGTACTCGTTGCCCCGCGCGTGCGAATACTGCGCTCCTTTCAACGGGCCGGTCACCGCGTGGTAGACGACGAAGAGAGCGATAAGCGCGACCCAGATGGGGATGCCGGCGGGGATGACCCAACCGAATATCGCGCCGGTCGTGACGAGCGAAATGAGCGCGAGGATCCAGACGATGGCAAGCGCGCCTTTCAGAAGTCCGAGGATCGGGCTCCTGTGCGGGTACTTGGCCCTGCGCTCCTCCCGCCATTTTCGTCTCATTTCGCGTTTCCACGCGTGGCGGTCGTGCTTATTCTGTATTTTGTCCCAATCGAATTTGTTGCCAGTCACGCGTTCATAGCTTTCGCCCCAACGTTCTTTCGCGCGCTGCACGAGGGCCTCCGCGTTGAACGCCTCGCCGTGTGCCTGCGCACGCGCCTCTGCCGTGTCGGCATAAGGAACGAGGATCGCGAGCGCGATGTAGAGGAGGATCCAAGCTCCGCCTGTGAACACTGTGAGCGCGATGAAGAGAATCCGGACTATCGTCACGTCGATGTTGAAGTACGCGGCGAGTCCGGCACAGACACCTGCACAGACCGCGTCCTCACGAATGAGGAAGAACCGCCTCGGCGCCCGTCGGCCGTGGGTCGACGCGCTCTCCTCGCTCGCGCTCTCTTTTTTCGCATCGCCCTCGACCGGTCCCATCTCATCAATGATCCGTTTGACCTCGTCCGTGAGAACGACGCTCTTGTGCGGGGCGAGCACCTTGTCGCATTTCTCGGCGATCGCCTGCTCGAGGTCGGCGATGATCTCCGCTTTGCCCGGATCGTCCGCGAGACGTGCTGACGCGTCGTCGAGGTATGCGCGCAGCGCTTCGTAGCCGCTCTCTTCGAGCTGGTACGCTCTGCCGTTGAGATTTATCGTGACAACTTTGTTCATATTTTATTTGCCGAGGCTTTTAATGGTTTTGTTAATGTCATCCCAATACTTTTTGAGATCATCCAGCCGCTTTCGACCGTCGGCCGTGAGCGAATAGTATTTGCGGGGCGGCCCCGTTTCGGATTCTTTCCATTCATAATCGAGGAATGCCTCGCGGCGGAGCTTCGAGAGGAGGGGATAGAGGGTGCCTTCCTGCGTTTTGAACTCTGTTCCTTCGAGCGCGGCGAGAATATCGGCAGAATATACCGCTTCGGTGGAGATCACCTTAAGCACCAGAAACTCAAGTAATCCGCGCCGTATTGCATCAAATGAATCGTTCTTTTCCATATACATTCAGTACCTTGCTATATAAAGGTAGCAGATACCAAAAAGGTGTCAAGCGCCGGGGTATACTGCGAAAGGGCTACTGCGCGGAGGTGCACATGAGTCGAGCGTTTCTCTATGAGTCTTTCGTCGCTCGGGAGCGCATACGCGACTGGGCCACGGAAAATGGCGTTGGTACCGCGGCTGCTTTCGACCGATCGGTGACGGTCCTGAATTCTGGAGAAATATCTTCCGGGCGCAGTGGGAACTGACCGAGGAGTCGGGAGGGGGATTGTTCATCATAGGACCGCAATTCGAGGAGGAGCGGCCTAACAGCGTTGTGCCTTTCGCCGATCCACGCGCGGAACGCAACAAGACGGTTCAGTCATAAAGCAGACTGAGCCGTCCGTCTATTTAGATCAAGGGGTCCCCTCCATTTTTTAATTTCATTTCTGTTTTCTTAAAAGATTTCAATAGTAAAAAAGCAAGTCCCGGTGGCGAGACGGGACGGGTAGATTTGCAGGAGCCTTATGATCAGGGGATCGGCTCCCCAGGCTGGAGGGCCCGCCAAGTCGGCCTTTCGGGGAGGCTCGACCCCCGTACATCAGCCTCCAGGGATTTGGCCTTCTCTTTGCTGATCCTCCCCGCTGCGAGATGCTCGTTTATCGCCGCGATCGTTGCGGCTTGATCTTCGTACATCTCCGACCAGGTGGGGGAGATGACGAGAAACGCGCGGGGGTATCCAGGCATTTCGCGGTACATACGGAACGTAACCATGGCGTTCTCCTTCTTTTTGTTTCGCCGGTCCGCTGTCCATATAGAATAGGAAATCGCGTTGGGAGTCAATCCTGCTATTGAGCTATACTCTCAGACGTGAGGACCCTATTTTTCGACACGGAAACGACCGGCAATGCCGACGGCGACCGGCTGGTGCAGCTTGGTATCAAAGAGCGCGGGATCGCGGAGCCGCTCGTGAACGCGCTCTACAAACCGCCGCTTCCGATCGCCTACGAAGCGATGGCGATCCATCACATCACCGAAAAGATGGTCGAGGACAGACCGGCTTTCGTCGCGTCGCCGGAATATACCGACATCAAAGCCGCATTCGAAGACGAGGATATCGTCAGCGTTGCGCACAACGCCGCGTTCGACCTCGCCATTTTGCGGCGCGAGGGCATCAAGCCGGCGAACATCATCTGCACTTACAAGGTCGCCTCCGCGCTCGATACGGAGGAGCAATTTTCGCACTACAGTCTCCAATACCTGCGGTATGCACTGGGCATGGATGTGGTAGCCAACGCCCACGACGCCATGGGCGACGTCCTCGTCCTCGAAGCGCTTTTCGAGAACCTCCTCGCGAAGCTGGCAGAAACCCAAGGCTCCGAAGAACTAGCCGTCAAAGAAATGCTCGATATCTCCTCGAAACCAAAACTCTTCACGACCATCCGCTTCGGCAAGCACAAAGGCAAGCGCATCGAAGAGATCGCCCGCCAAGACCGCGGATATCTCGAATGGCTTTTGCGGGAGAAGAAAAAGGAGGGAGGAGAGGAGGATTGGGTCTATACTCTTGAGCATTTCTTGGCGCAGTAGCAGATCCTTTTGGCCCGTGCCCAAGATCTTGGCATTAGATGAAGTTTCTGATCTAATGACCCCGCTTGGGTATGAGCTTGGGATGGACGTGGCCGAATATAAGGCGGTGGGGTTCAAGGATCGCGGCAGCGAAAGGCAGGACTTTTGGATCGGTGGCGTCGAAAAGACCGTTCCGGTGCATATCGCTTTTGCGGCGGCTGATAAAGACGCGGTTGATAAGTTTTACGCAGCCGGCATCGCCGCTGGGGGCAAGGACAATGGCGCGCCCGGGTATCGCAAGGATTACAGTCCCGGCTACTATGGAGCGTTCGTACACGATTTCGATGGGAACAACATCGAGGCCGTTTGGCGTGATCCGTCCAAGAAATAGCACTGACGCTATATCGAATAGGTTTTGCCGCGAGGGTACGGTACAATCTTGCGATGGCAAAAAGACCCAATCAGGATATTAAGAGGAGCGCGTCGCGGTCGCGGAAGACGGGGAAGCGGATGGCGGCTAAGGCGGCCATGCTTGCGAAGAAAGGTGTGCGACGGGGATCAGTAAAATTTCGTAAGCGCAGACACCAGTGAGCTCAGGAAGACAGTAGGCTTAAGGAATATGTATTTCGTCTACATCCTCAAATGCGGGGACGGCAGTTTGTATACGGGCATCACCACCGATCTCGCGCGGCGTTTGAAGGAGCATAAGAGCGGCGTCGGTGGCAGCTACACGCGTTCGCGTAAGGCCGAGAAATTTCTCTACAGCGAAAAGAAACGAACAAGGAGCGCTGCGCAAAAGCGGGAAGCCGAGATCAAAAGCTGGCCGCGCAAGAAAAAGCTGGGCTTTATTTCTTCTTGACCTTCTTGCTCCTCTTTTTGAGCCACGCCGTAATTTCCTCGAGGGATCTTTGACGTTGCGCCGCTGCGAGCATGATTTTTTCGGTCTCAGCGACGGGGAATGTCGCATGGTAGCCGTTGAGTGCGAGAAAAACGCCCGCGACAGTGAGCGCGGTCCGTTTGTTGCCGTCGATAAAGATGTGGTAGGTCGCGATGGATTCGATATAGACCGCCGCTTTGGTGAAGATGTCCGGGAACTGCTCAGCGCCACCGAAGGAGGGTTTCGGACGCTCCGCGATAGAGGCGAGCAAATTCGCTTCGCGCACCCCGAGGGCGCCGCCGGTCTCTTCGATCACGCGATCGTGGACGGCGAGAATGTCCGCCGCCGAAAGGTATTCCATGCGCTATTTTGCGGCGAGCCGCTCGAGAAGTTTCCTGTTTTTGTCGATGAATGCGTTGGTCCACGTGACGACGTCGGGATTCACGCCCGCGGCGTGCGCATGCGGCCGCATCGTGATCGTGCGCGAAGAAGGGTGGAACGAAACGTCGATCGTGTCGCCGACGGAGAGCTTGACGGCTTCGAGCGTGTCGGGCGAGAGCGTGACCGCTGCCGAAGATCCTACCTTGATGATTTTCTGGCTCATAGTCAAATACTAACTTATTATAATGGGATTATAATGAATCGTCCTGAAAACGCAAGGCTGTCTTGTGTGCTAGCATGCGGCCATGTTGGTAGATGAGATAACGATCCGGCTCGAGGCGGGAGCCGGCGGACGCGGTGCGGTCGCTTTTCAGAAGGTGCGACTTTCGCAGGGCCCGACGGGCGGCGACGGCGGCCGCGGCGGCAGCATCTATTTCGAAGGTGTTTCCGACATCAGCGCGCTCGGTGCCTATTCCAAATTCAAGACGATCCGTGCGGAAAAGGGCGGTAACGGCCGCGGGCAATTCATCGACGGCTCGCGCGGTGACGACATGACGGTGAAGGTTCCCGCAGGGACGACGGTCATCAATACGGAGACGGGCTTCCGCAAAGAGATCGCGCACATAGGCGAGCGATTGCTTGCCGCGGGCGGCGGCGACGGCGGGCGAGGGAATTTCAAGTTCCGCTCTTCGACGAATACGTCGCCCAAAGAATTCGAGGAAGGCAAGCTGGGCGACGTCTCTGAGTATCGCCTCGAACTGCGGCTCATCGCCGACGTCGGGCTCGTCGGCCTGCCGAACGCGGGCAAATCCCGTTTCCTCAACGAGATCACCGCTGCAAAAAGCCGTGTCGCGAATTACGCCTTCACGACGCTTGAGCCACATCTCGGCGCATACTACGAGCTCATTCTGGCCGACATCCCCGGCCTCATCGAAGGGGCATCGCAGGGCAAAGGTCTCGGCTTTAAATTTCTCAGGCACGTCGAGCGCACGCACACCCTTTTCCACTTCGTTTCCGCCGAAAGCGAGGACCCCATCCGCGATTACAAGATCGTGCGCGCCGAGCTGGAGCGGTACAACCCTGAGCTTTTGAACAAAGAAGAGCATGTGTTCCTTAGCAAAGCCGATATGATCTCCCCGGAGGAGGTGGAGGGCAGGCTCGCGGCGCTCAAAAAAGCCAATGTTCAAGCCACGCCACTGTCCCTTCTTGAGCCGGAGAGCATCGAACGGGTCAAAAAGCTTCTGAACGAGATCAAGAGCCGAGACGCCTGAATGTTGCTATACTGTATTTGTGCTCATCACCCTGCACACGTCGAAAGGCGATGTCGGCTTGGAGATGATGGAACTTGAGGCGCCGAACACCGTCGCGAATTTCACGAAGCTCGCCAAAGAGAAGTTTTACGATGGTACGAAGTTTCACCGCGTCATCAAGGATTTTATGATCCAGGGCGGCGACCCTCAGACGAAGGACGATTCTTTGAGAGAGCGATGGGGGACCGGCGGGCCGGGATATCGGTTCGCGGACGAGATACATATCAATAATCACAACGAACCCGGCACGATCGCGATGGCGAACGCTGGGCCCGATACGAATGGCTCGCAATTTTTCATCAATACGAAGAATAATAATTTTCTCGATACCAAACATACCGTGTTCGGCAAAGTCGTTTCGGGGATGAACGTCGTGAGTGCCATCGAGAACGTCGAGACCAACGAGTCGGACCGGCCGCTTGAGGCGGTCGTCATCGAGAAGGTCACGGTCAAGTAACTATTGGATAGATACCATTTCTTCACTTTGACAGGTGCTACAATTTCGCCATGGACGCGCTCAATCAGTTTCTCAATGTTCTCCTCAGCTTTCTCCTGCAGTTCGCGACCCTCATCATCAATTTCTTCATCAGCATTCTCGAGCTCATTTTGAACTTCCTGCGCACCATCGTAGGAATGTCGCATTGAACCATGGCGAAGGAAGACAACGAAAATCCGGAGGTCCGACAATTGCGCGAGATACGGCGCGAGCTGCGCAATATCGAGAGCAACACGTCCGCGAAGTGGTGGATATTGCACGGCATCCTCTACGGCGCCGGTTGGGTATTGGGCTCTTTGCTCGCAATTCTCCTCATCGGCTGGATACTTTCAGTGATGGGCATCATTCCGGGGCTCGACAAGATCGCACAGGATATCGGAGCCGCATTCACCCGCGTAGGTCGCTAGTGAGGAATTCTTTGACGCGCTGCCAGAAATTTGAACGCGCCGCTTTTAAGAGTGCGAGCTTCATTTTGATAGCGGGGACGGCGGCTTCGCCTGCGCGGAAGCCTTCATCATAGAGCTCGCCGGCCTCGTCGAACGTGCGCGGACGGAATGAAGCGACGTTCGGTTCGATGAGTATGTCGGCGTTCGAAACGAGCAGCCTGTCCCGCGAGCGATAGAGCACCTCAAAAGAGCGCGCGACGACTTGGCCGAGATTCTTCGGCCTGCCCGGATCCATCGGCCCCGCGAGATTGATCCCGATGGTGAAGTCGGCACCCATTGCTTTCAGCGGGGAGAGCGGAAGATTTTCTGAGATGCCACCGTCGACGTAGAGCGTGCCGTCGATATCGACCGGCGAAAAATAGCCGGGGATCGCGCTCGAAGCACGGACGGCTTCTGCCACGTCGCCCTCGCGGAATATTTTTTCTTCCCCTTTTTCTATGTCCGTCGCGACGATGGCGAGCGGTATTTTTGCATCTTTGATGTCCGCATCGCCGAGAAGCTCGCGGATGAGCTTCGCGAGCGCCGCGTTGGTGCGGATGCCGAGGCGGGAATATGCGAACCTCGCCACCTGTTTCCACTCTATTTTTTTAGCGCCCTCTTCGATGGTCTCGATGGGAACGCCGAACGCGAAAGGCGCCGCCACGACCGCTCCGGCGCTCGTTCCGGCGATGCAGTCGACGGCGATGCCGTGTTTCAAAAGAGCGGCAAGCACGCCCACGTGCGCGACGCCCCACGCCGAGCCGCCGCTCAGCGCTACTCCGATCTTGATGTCCGTCCCGGCCATAGTGCGGTTATACCGATATGAGCGTGACGGGAACGTGAGTGGATAATTCCCTTGCCAATTACCGGGAGGCGATACAATTACGGTATGGCAAAGAACGGACCCAAAGGGCACGGCAGGAGCGGCAAAGTAAAGAGTCGCTCGCAGGTCTTGAGCGGGCGCAATAAGCGTTGGACGAAGGTCAATGCGAAAACCGGCCGGTTCATCGATCAGATGGCGAAAAAGGGCAGAGCCTTCAAAGGCGTACGAATGAAATAGAGCCGTTCAAAATACCCGCCTGCGTTGTTGCGGGGCCCCAAGAAAATCGTCACCGTATTTTGAATACGGCTCCAATTTTCTTTTCCCCGCGCCTAGCATGCGGGCATTTTGGACAGGCTCTAAAAGCGGTTATACTGCATTTCATTAAGAGCGTAGTCATCTAGGGGTATGAATAAAACCATTGTGTGGGTCATCGTTGCAGTCGTCGTTATCGCCGGCGCGGCGTTCTTTATCATGCGAGGATCAGGTCCGAATATGTCGGGCACGGGCGCGACGTCGACTTCGACGCAAACGGCCTCGAGCGGCACCATCAAGGACCTGATGGCACGCGGGTCGTCCGAGTGCCAGGTGACGGATCCGTCGAACGGCTCGAGCGGTACCGTCTACGTCGGCGACGGCAAGATGCGCGGCGATTTTACTTCGCAGACGCAGTCGGGCACCATTACCAGTCACATGATCTCCGACGGTCAGACCGTCTACGTGTGGTCGAGCGCGATGGCGCAGGGCATCAAAATGGCGGTTTCCGCCTCACAGAGCACCACCACGTCGAGTTCACAAAACCCGTACAACGAGAATGTGAACTACACTTGTTCACCGTGGACGCCTAACTCGTCGGAGTTCGCGCTTCCGGCAGGGGTTACGTTCGAGGACATGACTTCATTGATGCAGGGAGGCGCCTCAACCGGCACTTCCGGGAGTGTCAACGCCGGTGCGTGCGGCGCGTGCGACCAAGCGCCGAATGCCTCGGCAAAAGCGCAGTGCCGCGCGGCGCTCCACTGCTAACCTCTTGAGATTGTCCATGGGCCGCGCCTTGAGTACACTGACGGTACATGAACAAGGGGCGGATCGAGGCCTTTAGCGACAGCGTCTTTGCGGTGGCAATGACGCTGCTCGTCGTGGGCATCAAGATCCCCGTGATCCCCGGAGCGACGGAAGCGCAGGTCGGGCAGATATTCGCCCAGATCTCGCCGCTCATCGTTCTCTATATGGCGAGTTTTTTCGTGCTGTCGATCACCTGGACCAACCACCATTTCATCTTCCACGCGTTCGCCAAAGAGGTGAACCGCCAGCTCAACATGATGAACATGGCATACCTCATGTTCGTCG
>DASZII010000048.1:0-10623 GCA_035949275.1 Minisyncoccota bacterium
ATTAAATCACTAACTGGGGGTTGTACGACGTTGGAACCTTTTTGCTCCGAGAGGAAGAGGCGGTCAATTACCCTCCCTCCTTGCCGCGGTGCTATGATTAATGTGTAGGCAAAATTATCACTTATTAATAGCCATATGCCAGTCACATATTTTATCGCAGCCGTTATCGGGTTCTACCTTATTATCGCAGGTGTCTTGTTCGTGGTACGGAGGAAAGCGTTCACCGATTCAATTGGCGAGATGTCCCGCAGTCCGGAATTTCTCATCCTCGCCGGCTTCATCGCGTCGCTGATCGGGCTTCTCATCGTCCTCAGCAACAATATCTGGAACGGTGATCATATAGAGTTGCTCATTACGATCCTCGGCTGGATCGTCCTCCTGAAGGGATTAGCCCTTCTCTTCGTTCCACAGAGAACGATCGAGGCATTCACAGGGTGGTGCAACCTCTACAAACTCTTCTGGCTCTATGCGATCATATGCGTCGTGATCGGTTTGTATCTCGTGCATGGCGGCCTGACGCAAGGGGCGGGGTTAATGATGGGGTAAGAGTCCCGGACGAAAAGACGACCTCAAACAACAGGTAGCAGAGAGTCCTCACCGTTGGTTGAGGCTTCAACTGCATCCGCATAATCGTTAACTGATTGGTTGTTTGGTACGACAGTGGAACCTTTTTGGGACGAGAGAAGGAAGCGCTCAACTAGAAAACTTTACTACGTATCGCGCTCTGTTTTTATAGTTTCCATTGGATAATATTAACAAAAAACCGCAGTTGGATGTTTGGAACGATATTGGAACCGCTATTTACTCGCTTTGAGGTATTCTTGCCAACTGAGATGCATTTTCATATCCAAGATATATTTCGACGTGTACGGTGCGTATTTAGCTTTCCGTTGATCAGACAAATCCTGATACGGCTTGATGACCTTCCGACAGTTTTTAGCTCCGCACTGGCATCGCATATGCCAAAGTGGATATGTCTCACTGAGTGCGTAGTCTATGGTCACTTCTTCGCCCTTCTTGAGGTCTCGGATAGCTATGATCGTGTTTTTTCCGCGGACGCCGGCGGTGGGATCGCACGAGTGATTTAGGTATGCCCCCGGGCTACCGGGGGAAGGAGCCACCCATTTTACGTACCCGACTTGCAACCAATCGCGACCGCGCCGCCATTCCCCGCGCGTATACTCTATCTCTCTCCCCTTAAACACGAAAATTACTTCGCGTTTTTTTATATCTTTGGCAAGAATAATGCCTCGCCCCTTGATGTTTGATTTGCCGATATGATATTTGCGCATATCCTAGGATTATAGATCACCTGGCTGGGAGTTTGGTACGACCGGAAGATCCCGTCAAGTTACATTGATCACTTTTTGGCGACCAAGGCTGTCTTGGAGTCGTCCGCCGGCTCGTAAGTGGCAATAATGACGCCGGTCGTTGATGTTTTGGAATCGACAAGTTTGAAGCCTTCGGCTTGAGTTCCTTCCGCGAAAAGCCGCTTGCCTTTACCGATCGTGATGGGATATATCCATAGATGCATCCGATCGATCAGATGGTGTTTGAGCAACGTCTGAATGAGATTCTCGCTGCCCCACACCCATAGATCCGGACCATCCTGTGCTTTCAGTTTCTTGATCTGTGTCACAACATCGCCTGTGATACAGAACGAGTTGCGCCACGAAGGCTCAAAAGATTCATGCGACACGACGTATTTCTTTGTCCGATTAAATGGATCCGCGACCTCTAGATCCGTTTTTGCGTTGGGCCAGTACGCTGCAAAGATATCATAAGTAGTCTTGCCGAGGAGAAGCTCGAACGGAATACCCATGAATCCGGCCAGAGTGGAATTCATCATCTCGTCCGAAGGATGTGATGTTTGCCAGCCGCCATATGCAAATCCGTCTGTCTTATCCTCCTCCGGACCTCCCGGAGCCTGCATCACGCCGTCGAGCGTAACGAATGTCGTTGTGATTATTTTTCTCATCGAGGAATTATAGCAAATCACTTCTAGCCATTTTGCTGGGGGTCCGGTACGACCTTGGAACCTTTTGGCAACGAATGGAAAAGGTCTCGAGGAAGACGTGGCCAGATCATGCCAGCTCTTCACGTACGCTTCATCTCTATAAGAACAGAATTCACTTTCATTAAAATATATATGAAAACATCCACTATCGTTTGGTTAGTAGTCGCGGTGATCGTCGTCGCGGGCGTCGTTTATTGGTTCACGGTGCAAAACCCATCAATGACGCAGCCGGGGCAATCGAGCGCAACGCAAACGGCAAGCACCACGCCGGGGGCGATCGGCGTCCTCAATTTGGGCAGTAACGCGCAACTCGGCAAATTTCTAGTCGCAACGAACGGCATGACCCTCTATACGTCCGGCGGCGACAAGCCTGGAGTGAGCAACTGCACCGGGCAATGCCTCGTCAATTGGCCGCCCTATACGGTTGCCGCGGGCGCGGATCTCTCTAGCGCAAATATCACGGGAACTATCGGGACTATTACGCGCTCGGACGGCACGCTGCAGGTCACTTACAACGACATGCCGCTATACTTCTTTGTGCAAGACAAAGCCCCGGGAGATGTGACCGGAAACGGACAAGACAACTTCTCGGTCGCAAAAGTACAATAGGGGGGGTCTGGTACGACGTTGGAACCTTTTTCGAGAAGATGAGCGAAATTTAACATGTCTTGGAATCGAATTCATTTGACAAATATGATCTATTTTTGCACTATAATGGGCTGCCTACAATTGTGGAGATTCGGCATGCCGAAACGTTCAGAATGGAAGGCAATAGGCTTTGAGGTCGTGGGCCTTGAAGTCAAAAAGGTCAAAGAGGGTGAGTGGGTCGCCAACGCCGTCGGACAAAATGCCCGCGGGCAGAAAGGCATCAACCTTATTCCGACGAAGAGCCGCAGGGCGAGCCACGGCTCGGAAGAAGAAGCTCTCGCTTCGGTGATGGAGTGGATTCATTCCTGAAGCGATCACGAAACGGCAAGGCGGCGAGGTCCGACCTTGCCGCATTGTTTTGTTTTCTGATACGAACTGGGGGTTTGGTACGACGTTGGAACCTTTTTGCAAAAAGAAGCGGCGGCCGTCAGCTAGAACGGCCGCCTGCGTGCTACTCATCATCTGGGCGATTATGGATCGCCTCGTAGTGTTCGTCAGCTTCGGCGTCGCCTTTCGCCCAGCCCATGCCATACGCCCTGTTTCCAGGCTCGGCATGTTCTCGGCAGCTTCTGCCGTCCCGACGACCTCTCGCGAAGTCTTCTCGCTCTTTCGAGCCTTCAGGCGTTAAGCTTGGGCAGTGCGGGGAATGCCCGCCGCCGCTAAATCCGCAAAAATGACACCGGTGCCATGACACCTCCATGTTGGGTCTCCTTCTGTTGTGAACAGAAGGGACCTAGGTTGATAGGTTTTCTGTTCAGGTTGATACCGAAAATATAATAACCTGTAATATATAAATAGTCAACTGCGGGACTTGGACTCGAACCAAGATACTCTGCTCCAGAGGCAGATGTCCTACCATTAGACGATCCCGCAAAATTGCGGGCTACCCCGCAACGCGGCGTATTCTAACAGAATTACGGTGATTTTTCAGCACTTACGAAAGTGGATTTTGTTTTAAGATCCTCGCGGTTTGGACGAGGCTCTCTGCGGTGGCCTGCGCCATTCTTCCGACGGCTTCGTTCTTGAGCCGGCGTTCGCGGTCGGTCTTCGGGTCCATGCCGACCTCGCCGACCCAGTACGTGCAGCATTGCGGCGGCAGGGTGAAATTGAGGAACGAGAGCACTTCCATGATACCCGCCATGACGGCTTGTGCGCCGTCTTCGCTGCCGGTGATGACGATGCCGGCGACCTTGTTGAGAAGGACGCTCCTGCCGCCTTCGATGTGCGCTTCTTCGTCGAACGCATCCATGCGCTCGATGATGCGCTGCATGAGGCTCGATCGGTTCCCCCACCAGATCGGAGTCGCAAAGATGACGATATCGGCTGCCATCATTTTTTTCACGATATCCGGCCACTCGTCGTCTTCGCTTTCCTTGAACCCGAGGCCGACCGGAATGCGCTTGTCGGAGATGCGGATGATCTCGGAGGAGATCTTTCCGAGTTTTCCCATCTCGTCGAGGACCATCTGCGCGACCTCTTCCGTGTTCGAAGTATTTCCTCTGTGCTTCAAGGAAGTGTTGAGGACCAGTACATTGAGTGTTTCCGGCATAAGATCTATTGCGTTGCTTGGCCCTGGAAGGCGACGATCACCCACGAGCCGTTCTCCTGCGCGAGCTGAATGACGACCGGTGTTGTGCCCGAATTTCCCCCTTGCGTCGCGTTGTCGCTTGTCATAAATACCAATTCCCCGTTGACGACGTATCCGGAACCTTGCGGCGTGACCGAATCGATGGCGATGTGGTCGGGCCATGGGCTCGAAACGACTCTGCCGGGCGCAGACTGCGGGTTCGCTTCCCATGTCTTCAGGAGCGCGGGGTCGACATATGGTACATAGGCGCTCGCGATGGCGCTTGAAGCATCAGGCGCGAGGATGGAAACCTGTTGCAACGTTTGTCCGAACGCCGCCACGGTGGAGCTCGCGGCGCCTTCTTGAGCAGCCTGCGAGCCGCCCGCGCTCGCGCCGAGAAGCGCGCCGACGATGGTCGCGCCCGCGACGACGATCACGACCACCGCAACGATAACGACTGCATTCCGATCCCGCATGATAGAAAGAAGAATATACCAGCCGGATTAAGCTCGAATGAGTGCGGGGTGTGGATTACGCGCTTCTTACTGGAGGCTCTTCTTGTATTGCTTCTCCAACTCGTATTGCTTCACCAACGCAAGGGCGAACGCGCGGCGTTCGCGCTGCTCCTCCGGGACCTCATCAAAGAAAGCCCCCCTGCGCAGTCGAATTGCATGCATAAGGTTGTCGAGAAGGTCGTCGCGCTCGGTCTCGAGCGCCGAAGACATTCTTTTGGCAAACCTGCTGATCTCGTCGCGAGCGACAACGCCGTCAGAGCCGGCAAGAGCTCCTTGCGCCTGCCGATCATAGGTCCGCGCCAGGCCTTCGAGCGTGTGCTCGTTGCGGCGGTGCCGTAGCTGGTCGCGCCCCATGCTCGCCTCCGGCGACATCCCGAAACTATTCATAGTTTCATTATACACTGGCAAAAACAGAAGGCGGCGCTCACGCGCCGCGCTCCCTGGGACGATTAATCGTCCCTGATCGGCCAACGAAGGTTGCCGAGATTCAGCGTCGGTCCGAGGGGTTCCCCGTAATAGCCGTCCTCGTGATTCCAGACGGTGTTACCGTCGAGTCCGTGGACGTCTGCAGCCGGATCAACGGCAGTCGTTTCCACGTGTGCTCCTCTCGGAAACTGTTCCGGATCGAGATTAATGAGCCAACGCATTGTAAAGCCGCGCCGGGTCTGTTACTTGCGTGTTGCCGATCGGCGGCGGTTGTTTCGCTGCTTTCGGCGGCGGATCCGGATTCTCGAACGCCAGCTTGAGGTAGTCGGGTGGCTTATTCTTGGCCATTGTTTCCTCCCAGAATGGCTTCCTGTCTTGACGCTACTCCTGCCACAGTAGACGGTCAAGGGAGTTATGCACTTTCAACCCTTGAAATGGTCGCCGTGATCGCAAGGTGGTCCGAAATGCCGACGTGTAGTTCGACCTGCGAAACGGCGTACTGTGGCGTTGAAAAGAGTCCGTCGACCATCTTTTCATCCATATGCTCTGAAGCTATCTTCGCTGCCCGATGCAGATCGAGATCAATACTCGTCTTGTACTCGGACGGGATGTTGTCTTTGTACCGCTGCGCCAGCATCGAGAAAATCTCACCGCCCCGCGGAGCATTAAAATCGCCGGAGAGGACGAATTCGCCTAAGCCCGCGAGAATAGTGAGCAGCTTATTCATGTCGGCGCGCTGGTTGTCGTCAGCGTTGCCGTCCGGTGTCCACGTGAAGTGCGTCGTTGCGATCCTAAAGCGTTCGCCATCCTTTTCAAGATCGACGAACGAAACCGCGCGGCATTCACTCTCGCGCTTGGTTCGCGCGTTAGTGAGATCGAATTGCCGCATATGTTGCGGATCCCCCCAGTAATAGAGCGCGTCTTTGTCCGCGGCCGGTGAACGCGAAAATATTCCGGTCCCGAATCGGCCCGGGCGCCCTTCGGCGGGGTGCGTCGTGTAGTACGAAAAGAAGGCTTCGCTTCCAAGCGCTTCGGAGAAAGTCGGAATGTCCCGTTCCATCAGTTCCTGCAAACAGACGACATCCGCTCGCTGTTCTTGCAGGAACGGTATCACGAGATCGAGATGTTTCGACCGTTCGATATTGAGCGAAACGAGCCTGATCATTTTTGCGAACTTCGCTCGACGGATGCTTTAATGAACGCGTTGAAAAGAGGATGCGGCGCGAGCGGGCGAGCTTTCAATTCCGGGTGGAATTGCGTGCCTAGATAGAAGGGGTGCACCTCTTTGGGCAATTCAGCGATCTCCATGAGGTGTCCATCGGGGGAGCGGCCGGAAAAGTTGAGACCGGCTTTCGAGAGCCGTTCGATATACTCGGGGTTCACTTCGTAGCGGTGACGGTGCCGCTCGGAGGTCTGCTTCTTGCCATAACTCTCGGCAGCTATGGTCCCCGAAACGAGGTCGCACGGATAGCCGCCGAGCCGCATCGTACCGCCGTAGTCTTTTTTCGCGAGCTTCTCTATCTGCTCCGGCAAAATGGCGATGATCGGGTGCGGTGTGTTCGCGTCGATCTCGGTCGTGTTCGCGCCTGAGAGGCCCGCGACATTGCGCGCGTATTCGACGGTCATCAGCTGCATGCCGTAGCAAAGGCCGAAGTATGGGATCTTATTCTCACGGCTAAAACGAATCGCGCTTATTTTCCCCTCGATGCCCGTTTCCCCAAATCCACCGGGCACGAGAATGCCGTCGTATCCTTCGAGTTCAGAGATCTTTTCCGGATGGTCCTGGTATTCTTTCGCGTTCAGCCAGTCGATCTTCGGCTTCACGCCTTGCGTATACGCGGAGAACTTGATGGCCTCAATGACGGAGAGGTATGCGTCGGAAAGAACGAAATCGCCCGTGTCGAAATATTTTCCGACGATGCCGATCTTAACTTCGCCTCCGCCGTTGTGCACTTTCGCGGCAAAGTTTTTCCACTCGCCGAAGTCGGACTCTTGGTGGTTCTCGATGCTGAGCGCGTGCAAAAGCACATCGGAAAGCTTGTCCTTTTCAAAATTCAACGGTACGTCGTATATGGACTCGACGTCCGGCGCCGAAATGATGCAGTTCGCCTCGACGTTGCACTGGAGCGCGAGTTTTTCCTTGCGTTTTTTATCGAGCGGGTGCGTCGAGCGGGCGATGATCACGTCGGGTTGGACGCCGTAGGAATTGAGCGCCGTGACCGCATGTTGCGTCGGGCGCGTCTTCATTTCGCCGATCGTCGATGGTACCGGCAGGTAAGAAACCATCACGAATGCGACATCGCCCTTGTGGCGCATATACATGACGCGCGCCGCGTCGATAAAAAGTGCGTTCGAAAAGTCGCCGATGGTACCGCCTATCTCGACGACCGTCACGTCCGAGTTCGAAACTGCGGCAGCACGCTCGAAGCGCTCGATGATGGCGTCGCGCACGTGCGGCACTGCTTCGACGCACTTTCCGCCATAGCCGAGGTTGCGCTCCCGTTCGATGACGGAGCGATAGACCATGCCGGAGGTCATGTAGTCGTCGGGGCCGAGGTCGCGGCCCAAAAAACGTTCGTAATTGCCCATGTCCTGATCGGTCTCAAGGCCGGAGTCGAGGACGAACACTTCACCGTGTTCGGTGGGGTTCATGGTGCCTGCATCGACGTTGAGATACGGGTCTACTTTGACGAGATTCACAGAGAGTCCGCGCGCGGAGAGGATCTTCCCGATGGATGCGGTGGCGATGCCTTTACCGACGCCCGACATGACGCCCCCGACCACAAAAATATATTTATGCCCCGCTTGCGCACGGTTCATCGGACTCTACTGTATCACAGATCCCTGAAAAGTCGCGGGAGTGGTGCGCGGTGGATAGCTTTTTACGCCCTGAGGTATCTGCGGATCGCGAGGTAGCTGGAAATCGCGCCCAAAACAACGCCGGACCCCATTATGATAAGCAGCAAGAAGGCAAAGGAACCTGTGAAATAACTGAACGCATTGAAGGTGCCGAGGAATTCCTCACTTCCGGGCCCCAGTGCCGCCGTGATGGGGTAGAGCAACAGCAGGACGATGATCCCGCTCAAGACCCCGTAGAGCACCCCGGCGATGATGAAAGGCCCGCGCACGTACCAGTGCGACGCCCCGACCAGATTCATGACCGTTATCTCGTCGCGTGCCGTGTAGATGGCAAGTCGGATGGTATTGAACGCGATGAGGATGGAGGCGAGGCCGAATATGATGGCGACCGCGATGCCGATCTCCTTGGAGGTCTGAATGATGGCACTGAGGCGCGTGATGGCAGTCTGGTTCTGCTGGTAGTCCACCTTATCGATGCTGGAGCCGATGGCGGCGTTCTGTGACTGTTGCGCTTCGACATACTGCGCGATCGCAGCGTACTGCGTCGGGTCCTTCGCGCGGATCTGGAGTTCGGCGCCGAGTGGGTTGCCGGTGAGTTCATTGAGTGCCTGCAGCGTGAGCTGGTCGTTGGCGTGCCGCTCCTGGAAATCGGCGAGCGCCTGATCAGAGGAAACGTAGCTGACGGATTGCACCTCCGGCAACGCCGCCAGGTCTGTCTGCAAGGTCTGGATCTGGTCGACGGTCGCATCCGGCGTGAAATACACGGTCACCGCGACCTGGCTTTGCAGATATTGCAACGTCGAGTTGAGCGCCGCGTTCCCTATCAATAGCGCGGCGATGACGAAGAGCGTGATGGTCATCACGAGAACGGCGGAGAACGAAACGAATCCGTTGCGCAAAAATCCGATGAATCCGTATCTTGCTACCCGTTTTGTGGTGGTCCAGAAAGCCATGGAATTTGATTATATATCGAATTTCATTGATATATAACAGGTTCGCTCGGAAATCGTGAAAATAAATTCTCACGTTTCCTCGCTGCCTGTTAGAGAACGTACTTGCCGTGCTTGTCGTCACGGACGACGCGGCCCTGGTCCATCGTCACGACGCGGCGGCCGATCGAATCGACGACGGTCTTGTTGTGCGTGGTGAGCAAGACCGTCGTGCCGAGGTCGTTGATCTTCTTCAGGATCTCGGTGACATCGTGCGCGTTGATGGGGTCGAGGTTGCCGGTCGGCTCGTCCGCGAGGAGGACGTCGGGCTGGTTGACGATGGCGCGCGCGATCGCGACCCGCTGCTGCTCGCCGCCGGAGAGTTCATGCGGAAAATTCCAGATCTTGTCGGTGAGGCCGACGAGCTCAAGGACGTGCGGCACGTCCGCCTGGATCTCCTCGTCATCCTTGCCTGCGACCTCGAGCGCGAAGGCGATGTTCTCGTAGACGTTCTTCGTCGGCAAGAGGCGGAAATCCTGAAATACCGTGCCGATGCGCCTGCGCAGCTCGAGCAGTTCCTTGGCGGGCAGGTCGGAAATGGGCTGCGAACCGAAAAAGACCGAACCTTCGGTCGGCCGCTCCTCTGCGAAGAGCATTTTGAGCATGGTCGTTTTGCCCGCGCCGGAGTGGCCGACGATGGAAACGAACTCCCCCGGCTCGATATTCAGGGTCACGTCCGCGACTGCGGGGGGTGCGCCGTCAAAATAGATCTTGGTGACCTTGTCGTAGTAAATCATGAGGAAAAACGAAACAACGGGTCTGATTATAACGCCTAGCCAGAAAACATGAAAGCTGGCTTTCGTGATTTTCGAGCGACGGCGTTCTATGCCGCAGGCCTATACCGCGGCGGTCCCCGTATCCAAAGCCCGCTCTGCATCAACGAACCCCTGAATATCGCCTTCGAGGACATTGTCCACGTTGCGCTCCTCATGATCCGTGCGATGGTCCTTCACCAGCTGGTACGGATGCAGCACGTAGGAGCGGATCTGGCTTCCCCATTCGATCTTGGTCGAGGCTCCCGCCGAGAGGCCGCGCGATTCGCGCTCCGCCGTCTCTTCGCGCATTTGGAAGAGCTTGCCGCGGATCATCTCGAGCGCTTTCTCCTTGTTCTGCAGCTGCGAACGCTCGCTCGTGACGTGCACCGATACTCCCGTCGGCTTGTGCGTCATGCGCACGGCGGTATCGCGTTTGTTGACGTTCTGGCCGCCGGGGCCGCCCGAACGCGCGACCGTTATTTCAAGCTCAGATTCGGGGATGTGCAGGTCGCCCTGGTCCGGCAATTTCGGCAACACTTCGACGAGCGAGAAACTGGTCTGACGTTTCCCTGCAGCGTTAAAGGGCGACATGCGCACGAGCCGGTGCACCCCCGCCTCTTTTTTGAGTGCGCCGTACACGCCCGAGCCGTTCGCTTCGAACGACACGCTGCGGTATCCGCCCATCGAATTCTGGTTGGATGAAAGCATGAGAATTTTCCATCCTTTGCTTGCGGCATATTTCGAATACATCTGGAATAGGATTCGCGAGAAATCCTCGGCGTCGTCCCCGCCGGCGCCGGAGATGATGGACAAGATGGCGTCGCTTTTGTCATAGGCTCCGCCGCCT
>DASZII010000049.1:0-5210 GCA_035949275.1 Minisyncoccota bacterium
AGAAGTAAGCTTCCTTTCTTTTTGCTCCGTTCATCTTAGCGGAGTACACTTGGCAAAGCATTTTTACTGGCGACGTAAGGCGAGCGAAGTCGAAAATCTATTTTCGACTTCCGAGCTGAGGAGCTAGAAAGTTTTTCTTATAAGGTTTTATTTTTATAATTTTATTTATGGCAATCATCAAACATTCAGAACAGCGCGTCGGTGTTTTCATCGACACGCAAAACCTCTATCACAGCGCGAAAAATATCTATCATGCGCGCGTGAACTTCGGCAACGTACTTAAGGACGCGGTGTCCAATCGAAGGCTCGTCCGCGCCCGGGCCTACGCAGTGACCACGGAAAGTGGCGAAGAAAAAGGCTTTTTTGAGGCACTTGAGAAAGTAGGCATCGAAATGCGCCTCAAAGACCTGCAGGTCTTCGCGGGCGGCGCCAAGAAGGCCGACTGGGACGTCGGGCTTGCTGTCGACGCGATCACTGCATCGCCCAAAGTCGACACGGTCATCATCTTCAGCGGCGACGGCGATTTCGTCCCGCTCGTGCAATACCTCCAAACGCACGGAGGCTGCCAGGTCGAAGTCGTTTCATTCGGCCGTTCGACCTCGCTCAAGCTTAAGGAAGCCGCTGACGATTTCCTCGACCTCGACGAAGACCCGAAGCGCTACCTTATGAACTACCGCGCCGTCCGCGGTCGTTCAGGCGGCTCGCGACAGGGTCCACACCAGTCACGGCAAGAAACCAGCGAAGACGTCGACGACTCCAAAGCCAGCCTTGAGGACGTGAATCGCATCACGGGAGTGGAATAAAAACTGCGGACGACTTTCGTCGGCCGCCGTCAAGGTCTGGAGAGACTCAGAGCTTTTCGATCCTTTGTATCACCACTGCCGGCAAACGGATCGCCGACGGTTACCGGACCTTTTTCGAAGCGCTCTGGAATCTTTCGCAGAAATAGGCTATCGTTCGACAAGCAGCAGAACGAGCCCGTTCTGCGAGATGCAGCTTGCGGAGGAGGCCATGTACTCGAGATTAGCATTGCTACTGCTCGCTACCCTCGTTGCCATGCCCACGCAACCGGCGCTCGGATACACGCGCGGAGAAAAAACATCTTTCCTTTTTATCGGTGCCTGTCCTCAAAGGGATACCGCCGAGCGGATCGTAACGCTCCGAACCGAAAGCAAAACGACGCTCTCCGAAAGGGAGCAGCGGATCTTCAGCGAAGGCAAGTGCGTTTTGGCAGCATTCCGCAGCGACGATGTGCATGCCGCAATGCAGCGGAACGAGGTCGTCGTTGAAGTCGTCGGGTATCCGTACGGCGGCCTTTCCTTCAATGCGGCGAAGATGACGCACCAGAGTGGTCCGCAGCCGAAACCGATCCGCCTTTACTTCTCGGTGCCGCTCCTGGTCCATAAGACTACGGACACAACGGGATGGCCGTCCGGCATCAAAACCGAGGCGTTGCCGGATGAAGAATGACGCGGCTATTTCGAGCGGACACGCCTTGCGTGTCCGCTCGCGCCTTTCGCGCAAAAGAGAAATGTGGTAGGGTGTTTTATTATCGAATAACCGTGGCGGCCGGATAGGCAGGATTTAGCGCAGGATTTAGTCTTGGGCTCAATGCTGAAATCCGTTCGTCACCCAAGACGAAATGCAAAAGAAAGAATATTCCGTCGAGATCGGCGGAAAGACGATGACGGCCGAATTCAATGATTGGGCCAATCAGGCGGACGGCTCAGTGCTCCTGCGCTACGGCAATTCCACGGTGCTTGCGACCGTCGTCATGAGTAACAAAGAATCGAATCTTGATTACTTCCCGCTCTCGGTCGAATACGAAGAGAAATTCTACGCCGCCGGTGCGATCCTCGGCTCGCGCTTCATCCGGCGTGAGGGAAGGCCGACCGACGAGGCGGTACTTTCGGGTCGCGTCGTCGATCGCACGATCCGACCGCTCTTTCCGAAAGGACTGAAACGCGACGTGCAGGTCATCATCACCGTGCTATCGATAGAAGAATACGATACCGACATTTTGGCCGTGAACGCCGCCTCGCTCGCGCTCGCGACATCGCGCATCCCGTGGAACGGTCCGGTCTCCTGCGTCCGCATCGGGCTTGAGGAAAATTCTGACGAGCTGATCCTCAACCCGACCTATCTGCAACGGCAGGAAGAGCTTCCGCCGAAAGCGCTGATGGACCTCACGGTCTGCGGCAAGGACGGTCTTATCAACATGATCGAAGTCGGCGCGCGCGAAGTGTCCGAAGATACGTTGAACCGGGCGCTCGCAAAAGCCTCGGAAGAGATCGAGAAGCTGCAAAAGTGGCAGCTCCAGATCGTCGCCGAGCGCGCGGTTCCGAAATTCGAGTATACGAAGCCCGATGCGCACCCGGAACTCGAAGAGCTACACAAGGAATATCTCGTTCCGAAACTTGCAGCGTTGAACGGCAAACTTTCGAAGGCCGACATTAGCACGCTGAAAGCCGAGTGGCTCGCGACCGCGGCGACGAAGTATGAAACAATCCCGCCGAACCGCATCGACCAGTTCTTCGAACTGAAGATCGACGAGTTCGTACACGACCTTGCGATACAAGAAGGAAAGCGAGTGGACGGTCGCAAATTCGACGAGGTCCGGTCGCTCTTTGCGCAAGCGGGCGGCATCTCGCCGGTCATCCACGGTACGGGACTTTTCTATCGCGGCGAAACGCACGTCCTCGCCGCGCTCACGCTCGGTGGCCCCGGCGACGCACAACTGCTCGATACCATCGAATTCCAGGACGCGAAGAAAACGTTCATGCTTCACTACAATTTCCCGCCGTTCTCGGTCGGCGAAACCGGGCGTGTCGGCGGCATGAACCGCCGCATGATCGGCCACGGCGCGCTCGCGGAGAAATCGCTTCGCGCGATTCTGCCTGAAAAGGACAAATTCCCGTACACGATCCGCATCGTTTCCGAATGTCTCGCCTCGAACGGCTCCACTTCCATGGGAACGGTCTGCGCCGGCACGCTCGCGCTTATGGACGCGGGGGTTCCGATCGCGAAACCGGCCGCGGGCATCGCGATGGGCATGATGTCGGACGCTGAAAAAGGAATCTACAAGGTCCTAACCGACATCCAGGGACCCGAAGACCACCACGGCGATATGGACTTCAAGGTCGCTGGGACAAAAGACGGCGTGACCGGAGTACAAATGGACGTGAAAGTCGACGGCGTGCCGCTCTCGGCGCTCGCCGAAGTCTTCACGCAAGCAAAGAAAGCACGGCTTGAAATTTTAGACGTCATATTAAAAGCAATTCCGGAACCTCGTGCGGACATCTCTCCGCGTGCGCCGAAGATACTTACGACGAAGGTCAAGGTCGACCAGATCGGGCTCGTCATCGGCCCCGGCGGCAAGACCATTAACGGTATCAAGGAACGCACGAAAGCGGACGACATCACCATCGAGGACGACGGCTCGGTATATGTGACCGGCAAACTGGGCGCAGCCGAGGCCGCGCTCAAAGAGATCATCGATCTCACCCGCGATTACATGGTGGGCGAGCGGTTCGAGGGCACGGTGGTGCGCATGATGGACTTCGGTGCGTTCGTGCAGATCGGCCCCGGCAAAGACGGGCTCGTGCATGTCTCCGAGGTTGCCCCATTCAGAATAGACAAGATATCTGATGCCGTTCAGATCGGCGACATCGTACCGGTCGTGTTGAAAGAGATCGACGAGAAAGGACGGTATAATCTTTCCATCAAGGCTGCTGATCCGGATTTTGCCGCACGCAAAGGGCTAAAACCGAGCAGCGGTCCTGACAACCATGACCGAAGACGAGACGACCGTCCCCGAAGACGCGAATAGAGCCAAAGATAAGGATCCTCAAGCGCCGCAGGCAGCCTCCGCGGCGCCTGCTGTACCGCCAATTGCGGAACGACCTCCGGCACCTCCCGCCAAATCCCCGCAGAACGATATCGCCAAGATACTGGAAGAGGTGAAGCTGCCCGAGCGGCGCGACGCCAAGGCTTCGGGCGATATCAAAAATCCACCCGCCGAGCCGGAAGCCGCCATCCTAGAAGAACACATCGTAAAAAAAGCTGCTGCTGCCGGAGCGGAAGCGCCCTCCGCAAAGCCTGGCGAGACGGACAATGGCGATGGACGGTCATCGTCGCTTGTCACACCGATCAGAACGCTCAAAGACGACCTGCAGACCATCGTTCGCGAGCAGAAGATCTCGCTCGTGCACGCCGCAACCCTCGAAGAGGAGAAAAAACATGGCCAGGAACATCTCGCGCCGGAACAGGAAGAGATCCGTGCGCGCAAAACGCGGCGCACGGTGGGCATCATGTTCGCGATCGGCGTTCTCGTTCTCCTCGGGGCAAGTGCAATCGCGGGTGTTTTTATAATCGCGCAGGAACAGCAGGCTATCCCGCCGGCTCCGCAATCGTCGATCCTGTTCGCGGAAAAGACCGTAACGTTCCCGCTCGACAATGGTTCCCCGCAAACGCTCAAAAACATGCTTGCAGAAGCAAGGACGAGGCAGCTCGGAACGTTGGGGTCGATCACACGTGTCGTGCCGACGATCACCTCGACTTCAACGGGCGGCACGTCTCAGCAAGTACCTGCAACGCTCGCGCAATTTTTTTCGGCGATAGGCGCGAATCCTCCACAAGAACTCATGAGTGCGGTTGGGCCCGATTTTTTTCTTGGTTTCCACGTCGTTGATACAAATGCGCCGATTCTGGTAATCCCGGTAACGTCCTACGACCATGCCTTCGCCGGTATGCTCGCGTGGGAACAGACGATGAACCCCGATCTTGCACCGATATTTACTCCCGTCTCCATGACATCGACGACGAGCGGTATCCCGGTACAACGCACCTTCACCGATGCGGTCATGCGCAATTACGATGTCAGGGAACTGACCGACGACTCCGGCAACGTCGTCCTTTATTATTCTTTCCCGACGCCGAATATCCTCGTCATCGCACAAAGTACGTACTCCTTTAGGGAAATATTGAGCAGACTGCAGGCAGCGAGGGAATTGTAGTATTGGTTGTGTAAATGTTTTTGCTATACTAGCGGGCATGAAGATACCGCAGGAAACATTGGAGGAATTACGCGGTGAGCTCGAGGCCGAGCGTGATTCTTTGGAAGAAGAACTCGCTTCGCACGGGCGGGTACAGAGCGACACCGGGGAATGGGAGGGTGCGTCGGTGGGGTTCGAAGGCCAAGAGTCGGATCC
>DASZII010000050.1:0-3903 GCA_035949275.1 Minisyncoccota bacterium
AGGGGGAACTATCGCCAATCTTGAGCGCGTCATCACGACCATATCCCAGATGGCATACCAAAGCGTTTCGGCGCGCTACCCGCAAAAATAGCGGTCCCCCAACTCTGACAAGGCCTGGCCTTTGCAAGAAATTACCAAGGCCAGGCCTTGTCAGTGCATACCGTTACTGTTGCACACAGGAGCGGTTCCGACTATCCTTGTGCTTATGAACGCAACAACAAGGAATGTCCTTATCGGTGTCATCATCGTCGTCATAGCGATACTCGGATATTTCGCATGGAAAGAGCGACAGGGAACGATCGCTTCGGTCGCTGCGAACAATACCGCAACGAGCTCTACATCGACGGGGACGTCGATCGATCTTTCTACTTTGACCGGCGCGACCACCACGGGCGGCTACACCATCACGCCGATAACGACCGGCACTACGCCGACGCCTCCGAATTACAAAAAGCCGCTTACCTTCGCGGCGAGCATAAGCGCGGATGAAAAAGCGCAAGACCAAAGCCAGTTCGCCGCCGTGCAGACGACGCTCGCTTCCGACCCGAAGAATTACAGCGCGTGGCTCGAGCTCGGCATTCTCCGCAAAGCGACGGGGGATTATGCCGGTGCGGCCGCCGACTGGAAATACGTAACAGAACTATACCCCAGCGATCCGACCGCGTTTGCGAATCTCGGGGATCTCTACGCGAATTATTTGCACCAAAATCCGCAAGGGATCGCATACTACAAACAGGCGATCAAGCTTGACCCAACGAAAGAGGCGACCTTCTACGAAAACCTCGCGCAGATCTATGTCAACGAGGGCGACACTGCGGACGCAAAAGCGACGCTCCAACAGGGCATCAACGCCCAAGTCATCGGCTACCAAAACCTGCAAACGCAGCTGAATTCGATGCAGTAGCGATAATTTTTGGCTCGAGCCCGAGGTGGGCTTGATGGGGGATCCGAATCCGATGAGGCCAGCCGAGTTGGGGTGTACAATATGAGTATATGCGGTCGCCGACGGGTTCGTTCTTCAGGTTCGTCATCGGCTTTCTCGTCTTTATTTCCGTCTTTTTCGGCGTGACGATCGCCGTGCAGACCATCTCGGCACAGCAGGCAGCGCAGCAGCAGGCGGCTGCGGCGGAGGCCCTGATGCTTAAATAAAAAAAGAAGGCGCCGGGGCCTCCGAGGGCCCCGGCGCAGCGGCGGGTGGAAGGGGAGGGGGCAGCCCCTTGTATCACCGCGCCGCGGTAATCGTAACGCCGCGTCGTGCGGCGATCCGTTGGATCTGTATCGCGCTCAGGGGATCGACATTTCGCGGAAGTTCCATTCTCCCGCTGCAAAGTGCGTGCGCGACCGCGCTTTGCTGAAAAATGCCGAGTATTCTCCCCACGTCGTACCAGATGGCGTATGCCATGCCGGTAAGCTCGTAGGGCCGCATCCGCAGGCTTGTGAACACGTTGTTACTCCTCTTTGTCACAAGCCTCCCTGTCCCACCTAAAAGTAGGATAACACATCTAATACGAAAGTCAACGGCACCGGAGAGTCTCCGGCGCCGTGCGATCGGGGTCCATGCAGATACCGATCAGTCCTTCGGAAGCCTGATGTTGAAAGGAGCGGCGAGGGTCCGAAAGAGGTTTCGTTCAGCCATTGACGAAACGTGGAATGCCGAGAGGGATCCCTTCAGGATGCACTCGAGTTCTGCGCGAGCGGCGCCGCTGCAATGGACGCGTCTCGATGATCTGCGCCGATCGAGTTCCTCCAAATACTTCCGCTGATCATCCGTAAGCGTTGGCTCGGGCGCGCGACCGGTTTGATCAAAAGCGAGACCTTTGTCGGAAATTCTACCGTCTCCTGAGGGCTTGACGGAAGCCGGCGCAGCAGACGGCGACTTCACCGTGGCAGAGAAGTCCGTACCTGTTCTGTAAGGCGGAGGCTTCGTGGGCATGCGTGTTCTCCGGTGAATCCACAACCTACGTCTTTTATAGGTGAGATTGTGCGCAAAGTCAAAATTTGACTTCATGCTGCGCACAAGTAGAATGCGCTTCACAAGGCCGGAGAAAGCGAGCAGCCCAGATCACGTAATTTGAGCGTCAGACTTGCTGAGGTCGAAACTCTCTCGTCAGCGCAGGCTGACGGCCTTGGTTAGAAATAGGTCTTTGCAATATGGCAAAAACCAAAGAACAGAAACAGGAGGTCGTCGCGAAGCTCGAAGGCGCGATGAAAGGCGCGGTTTCGACCGTGTTCGTGCACTTCAACAAAGTGACCGTCGCGGAGGAAAGCGCCATGCGTCGCGATCTGCGCAAGGACGGCGTCGGCTACACCGTTGCCAAAAAGACGCTCATCCGTCGCGCGCTCGAACATCTCGGGTACAAGTCCTCGGACTTGCCGCTCGAGGGTGAGATCGCCGTCGCCTACGGCGGCGAAAGCGATGCAACGACCCCCGCCCGGACTCTCCACGAGTTCGGCAAGAAACTCGCCGACAGGCTCTCTATCGTCGGCGGCATCTTCGAGGGCAAGCTCATCGGAGCCTCCGAGATGCGCGAGATCGCGACCATCCCGCCGGTCGACATGCTGCGCGGTATGTTCGCGAACGTCATTAACAGTCCCATCGCCGGCTTGGCCATCGCCCTCAAAGCGGTCGCCGATAAAAAGTTGGCGTAATCATTTAATCATTCGAAATTATATGGCAGACGAAACAGCGGTCGCGGAAGCTCCGGCAACGGAAGTTGCAGAGGTCCCCGCGAAATTCAAGGACATGATCGAGTCGATCGAAAAGATGACCGTGCTCGAGCTCAATGAGCTTGTGAAAGCGGTGGAGAAGCGCTTTGGCGTTTCGGCACAGGCGGTCGCGGTCGCGGGCCCGGCAGCGGGCGGCGCGGCGGCCGAGGAGAAGACCGAATTCGGCGTGGAGCTCACGGCGGTCGGCGACCAGAAGATCGCCGTCATCAAGATCGTGAAGGAGGTGCTGGCCTTAGGACTCGCGGAAGCGAAGACGATGGTCGAAAGCGCGCCGGTCATGCTCAAGGCGGACGTCAAGAAAGAGCAGGCCGAGGAATGGAAAAAGAAGATTGAGGAAGCCGGTGGAAAAGTGACTTTGAAGTAATTTCTTCAGGTTCTTCTTCGAACGTGAGATCGCCCCGACCTTTCGGCGGGGCGATTTCGCATTTCAAGTCACGCCTTCCCGGCGTCTTTGCTGGAACACGCTGAGCATTGCTTGGGCAGTCGCAACCGCCTTTTGCAGCTTTTCGAGACGACTCCGGCGGATACCTTCGACGTCGACGTCGCTGAGCGGCCCTGCGATCTCGGTCAAGTTGAACGGGCCGTCCTCGATAACGCGGGGAACGATGGTGTGACGCAGGTCAAGCGGGTCGAGCTCGAGCGAGACCTGCTTTCCGCCGGCCCCTTCAAGGGACCCGGTGATGACGTTGCCCGCCGTCGCAGAAATCCGAATGACGTCGCTCGCGGGCGAGCCCGCCGCCGTTTTGCCCGTGAGCAGATAGTCCTTGCCGGCCTCGCATGTGTGTTTCATGCCTTCCTCGTTTGAGTGGATGCCTTCACTAGCCGCCGCAACTCTAGCAGACCCGCTGCGGGTGTCAAAAAGCGAGCCCTTTTCAACATGGCAAATAGAGGTAGCATGGAGACTATGAACGACGATTTCCTCGCGCGGTTCATGGGGGGCAACCAGGCGCGGGCGCGGCTCTTGCGGGTGTTCGTGTTCGATGCGGAACGCTCCTTCCCGATCAAGGATGCAGCGAAGCGTGCGGGCATCTCACTGCAGGGGGCCGGAAAGGAGATTAAAATATTGGAAACGTGGGGTGTTGTGAAAAAAGGGAAGTTCACGACGGTGACTCTGGGGAATGGCAGCGCACGCAAAGTGAGCGCAACGACGAAAGTCGAGACGTGGGGCTTCGACCC
>DASZII010000051.1:0-4713 GCA_035949275.1 Minisyncoccota bacterium
ATCGACGACGACCTCGTTGCCGAGGTGGACGAATTCATCGCGCAGCGCGGCTACGCCAACCGATCGGAAGCATTTCGCGATCTGGTGCGGAGCGGTCTCGAACACGCCGGCGACCACACGATCGGCAATCGCCAATGTATCGCGACGTTAAGTTACATCTACGATCACGCCGCCCGCGAGTTGCCGAAACGGCTGACCAGGGATTTCCACGATCATCATGATCTCGCTCAGACGACGCTCCACGTACATGTCGACCACGATTCCTGTCTTGAGGTCACGGTGCTAAGGGGACGTGGTGCAGAGGTAAAGGCATTCGCCGAACATGTCATTGCCGAACGCGGGGTGCGCCATGGCCATGTCGTGATTTTGCCGATTGAGCCCAGCTCGGCCCATCATACGCACGGCGCCAAACACTCAAAAAGGTGACCGTCCGCCTATAAGCTCCATTCCGACCTTGCGTGCATCCTCTGCCAGCGACGCCCAACGGTTCGAGACGAGCCGGCCTTCCCGTGTCAGGATCTCGCCGGCCACCATGGTGAGAACGACATCCGATCCACGCGCGGCATGCACGAGGTTTGTCGGTGCGGCCTCCGGCGTCATCGGCTGGGTATGGAAGCTGTCGAGCCGGACGAGAATCAAATCGGCGACGTTGCCCGGCGTGACAGCACCTGCACGGATATCCAGAGCAGCAGCACCGCATCGCGTTGCCATGTCGAGGACATCGGAGGGCGGAAGCACGGCAGGGTCGCGAAGCGCGCCCTTTTGAAGAAGCGAAGCGAACTTCATGACGTCGAACGGGTCGAGGCGATTGTTGGCTTTCGCCCCGTCCGTGGCCAGCGTGACGTTAACACCGCGACGACGGAGGTCCGCGACCGGTGCAATCCCGGATCCGAGCTTGAGATTGGCGTGCGGGCAATGAGCCACATGAGTGCCGGTTTCCGCCAGCAAGCGCTGGTCATCATCGTCGACCCAGACGCAATGGGCGAGCACCGTTCGATTTCCGAGCGCCTGTAAAGCAGCGAGTTGCGCGACGGGCGTCCGTCCGGTTCGGGATCTGGTGCGTTCGACCTGCCGTTCCGTCTCGGCGCAATGAAGATGCAAACCGGTTGCGTATCGTTTGGCGAGCGCAACGCCAGCACCGATTTGCTCGTCACTGCAACTCTCGAGGTCATGCAGCCCGACGAAGGTCCGCACGCGATCGTCGTCCGCCGCCGCCTGTTTCAGAAGGGCTTCGGTCTGCGCCAGGGTCGGCGTGAACGGCTTTGTATCGGCGACGTAAGGCGCGATGACCGCCCGGATACCGATGTCCCGGGCGGCCCGGTAGGCCGTCGCTGGAAACAGGCACATGTCCATCATGGCCGTCGTTCCGGACAACAGCGCCTCGGCATAGGTCGCAAGCGCGCCGATATAAAGCTGCTCTTCCGTCAGCCGCGATTGTTCGGACTCGATCACCGCCAGCCATTCATCAAGAGCGACACCTTCTGCGGAGCCCCTGGTCAGGCTGGAATGGGAATGGGCGTGGGTGTTGACGAAGCCCGGAAGCAGCGCGCACCCGTCCGCGTCGATGACCTCGTCAGCCTCGTAGCGATGCTCGCCGGTGGCGACCGTCGAGATCAGCCCGTCCTTGATCTCCACCTGGCCAAAGAACGGCAGGCCTGATGCAGAATCCGACAGAATGAGTGCATTCCGGATGACAATCGATCGAGACATCAGATGATCGCTTTCGCTTCTTGTCCGCGCGTGACCCACCGCTCCAGTCGCCCGAAGACGGCAAACGAGACGACACCCAGGACGGCAAGGATCGTGATTGCAACGAACAGCAGGTCCGTGCGCAGCTCCGTCGCCGAGGTAATGATGAGATAGCCGAGCCCCCGGTCCGAACTGTAGAACTCCGCGACAACGGCACCGACAAGCGCGAGCGACGCGGCGATTTTAAACCCGGCAAAGATGAACGGCAGAGCACTCGGAAGCTGCACCTTCAGGAAGACCTGCACCGGTGTGGCGTTGATGGACCGCATGAACTCGATCACGCGGTAGTCGGCGGAGCGTAAGCCCCGCGTCGTGTTCGTGACGATTGGAAAAAACGAAATGATTGCGCAGATCACGATTTTCGGAACAATGCCGAACCCAAACCAGATCGTGAGCAGCGGCATGATCGCGATGATCGGGATCGCGTTCGATACGATAATGTACGGCAACAGGCCGAGAGAAATCGGGAATGAACGATGCCGCCCGAGAGACTGATGCCGAAGATCGCGGCGATGACAAAGCCCGAAAGCGCTTCGAGAACGGTCATTCCGGTGTGATAGCCGAGATTGTTCGTCCGTCCGAACCGGGCGGCGATATCGGATGGCGCCGGCAGGAGCCAGGGCGGCAGATCGAGGATGCGTACCGATGCCTGCCACACGATCAGGAGCACGACCAGAATGATGGTCGGCGGCAGCACTCGATCGAGCCAGCGCCGAAAGCGCAGCCACTGCGTATCGGAGCTCATTTGCGTAATGCCTCGCGCGCCGCCCGCACCCGGCTCAGAAACTCCGGCTGCTCGCGCAAGTCCTCGGTCCGGGGACGCCGCAGATCGACCGGAAGTATCTTGGCGATACGGCCAGGATGAGGTGACATCACCACGACCCGATCGGCAAGATAGACGGCTTCGGAGATATTGTGAGTGACGAACAGAACGGTCTTTTGCTCCGTGCTCCAGATCCGGAGCAAATCGTCCTGTAACTGGGTCTTGGTCAGTTCATCGAGCGCGCTGAACGGTTCGTCCATCAGGAGAATGGACGCGTTCCATGCCAACGCCCTGACGATCGCGACGCGCTGTTTCATTCCACCGGACAATTCGTGCGGATAGGCGTCCTTGAATTTCAGAAGCCCGACCGAATCGAGCAGCGCCTCGCAACGCGCCCGCCGCTGTTCGACGGGATATCCGACCACCTCGAGCGGAAGCTGAACGTTCCCGATCGCGGTGCGCCAGGACAACAGGGCCGGATCCTGAAATACGAAGCCGAACCGGTTCGCGCGTCTTGCCGCGATCGCCGGTCCCCCGCGGATCGCCACCGTACCCGAAGTAGGCTCGACAAGATCGCTCACCAGCCGCAGCAGCGAACTCTTGCCGCATCCGGTCGGACCGAGGAAGGCTATGAACTCCCCCTCGGCAATGTCGAGATCGATATTCGAAAGTGCCTCGGTCTCGCCGCGCTCGGCCTGATACCGCAAGCCGACACCACGCAACCGAATAATGGGTTCACTTGCGGTGCCGCCGGCCGTTGCACCCTCGGCGCTGTTATTTGCTTGCCCGACGTTCATGCAAAGGCCGGCAACTGACGATGATCGGGCATTTCAATGCGGGAGCATATCGTTCGAAAACAACTGACGAGCCGAAAGGTCACGTTCGACGAGACCCAATTTCCTGGCGATGGCTATCGTGTGCTCCCAGCGGTCCTCGCTCTGCCAACCGGCTCCGTGCGTTTCCTTGTCATCACTCTGGAAATACGGAAGGGTGCGGTCAAGCACCTTGATTTCGCGCGCCGCATCGCTCTCCGAGACCGCCTTGTTCACGGCCGCGATAGCTGCTGCGGGATCCTTCGCCGCGTCGCTCAGTCCGCGCGCCGTCGCCTTGAGGAAGCCTTTCACGAGCGCAGGGTTTTTGGCGATCAGGTCCGGATTCGAAACGATCATGAGACCGTAGGCGTCAACGCCGTGATCCGATATCGCCATGACCGTGACCGGCAGGCCGGCAGTTTCGGCCTCGATCGGTTCGTTCATCGAGAACCCCATCATGGCATCCACCTGTTTGACCAGGAGTGGCTGCACCCCGAATCCGATATCGACCAGCGTAACTTTCTGCAACGGAATATCGTTCGCGGCGAGGAAAGCGGTTAAACCCTGGAAGGTCGCGCTGCCCTTTTTCGATCCCAGCTTGACGCCTTGCGTCAGCTGCGCTGGATCGGTGACCGGTTTCGATTGCGGGCTGAGCACGACGATGGGAGTGCGCTGATAATAGGCCGAGATGGCTGTCAATGGGACGCGCTGCTCCGCCGCCTGAACAAGAACCAGCGCATCGGCGATCCCGAACTCGACCGCTTTCGAGCCGACCTGCTTGACGACATCGGAAGATCCCGATCCGGAAATGATATCGAGATCAATCCCCTCATCCTTGTAGTAACCGCGTTCCTTGGCCAGGTAGAACGGCGCATGCTGGCCGCCCCCCTTCCAATCGAGCCGCAGGCTTGCCTTGGCAGGAGGTGCGGAAGATTGAGCGAGGGCCTGACCGGAGCTGCAGATGAGGACGCCGGCAACGATCAACCCAAGCCGGCGCGACCACGAGTACATGAGACATCTCCTTGTCTGAAAGCGGGACACTAGCGCCTGTCTAAAAATGATCTGGCCCAAGCGGCCGCCTCCGACGGCACGACCGCACGTTCCGCATCCGAGTTCAGCGGAGCTGTAGCGTCAAGTGCGAGCTTGGCAGACATGCCGTCGCGGGAAGACGGATCGAGGCGATTGCAGAAGACATCCGGGACCATGAACATATCGGTGTCCGCCTGAAAACGGGTAGCCATGGCCCAGAGCACTTCCTCCTCGTTAAAGACGTTCACATCCTCGTCAACTGCAACGACGAGTTTCAGGTAGGAGTCGAGACCGAGCAGCAGCATGAGCGCGTGGCGGGCCTGGCCTTCCGCCGTCTTCTTGAACGACATGTAGGCATGA
>DASZII010000052.1:0-7289 GCA_035949275.1 Minisyncoccota bacterium
TTGCTGAACGAGAATTGCGAGTTCGGGTTCGAGAAGGCGGTAGTCGCTCCGGCATACGGACAGGCGAGCATGCTCGGTGCGTTATAGGTGGCGATCGCGTAGCCCTGCGCGATCGCCTGCTTCACCTTCGGGTCGAGCGAAGAGCCGCCGTTTTGCAAGAACGTTTGGATGGCAGCGGTCTTGACCTGCGTGATCTCCTGCGTCTGGTATTGCACAAAGAGCGGCGAACCGTTGCGGCCGTTGAGGATATTATTAGTCGCGTTCTGCGTGAGCCCCGCAGTTGCCGTCCGCCGCTGGGCGTCGACGACTTCGCGCAAAATGCATTCCTTATATACGAGCGTTCCGGTATTGAGCTCGACCGTCGCATCGGCGACGGGCACGTAGACGCCGCCTGTCGCGCCGAGCGCGCCGACCGACATCGCGTAGGCTCCCTGCTGGTTGCAGCTGAAAATGCCGGTCAATCCTCCGAGTGCCGCTCCGCTCGCTCCTCCCGACGTCGCGTCGCTCGCCGCAGGTGTCTGCTGTGCGAACGCCAGCGTCGGGGCAAACGCGAGCAGGAACACTGCCAACAGTATGTTACTGAGTTTTGCTTTGTTCATAGGTTACAAGGTTTTGGAACGCTGTCAGCACGTCGTTCTCTGCCTGGTTGTAATTTTCGAGAAGCACGGTCGAAGCGATAGGGTCGCTCGCGTGATCGACAAGATCATCAAGCGTGCTCGCGAATTCATTCATGGAGTTGACGAGACCAAGCTGTACCTGCACCGCGTCGGAAGGCACCGTGAGTAGGGCGGTCGATGATGCTGCGGCGACGTAGTTAGCAGCGGCCGCGTGTAATTGGTCGAGATACGTCTGCTGTTTCGTTTCCACGTACATCCCGAAGATCTCGTACTCGGGTTCCGTGTTCTTCAAGAGCGGTTTCAAGGAGGTTTGCAACGCGGCGCGATATTTCAACATCGCATCGTACGACGTGTCCGGGCTCGTTTTGATCTGCGATGCGTCGATGGGTGCGTAAGAGACGGGCGCTTGCAATCCGGTACCGATGGTATCCGCGATCGCCGCCCCCGTCGTCGAACTGTAGGCGCCCTCCTGCTGCAAGCCGGTGTACGCACCGACGACTTCGCCGAGCGCCTGGTCGGAAACCGCGCTTATCGGGTCGATGTTTTCTGTGCTCGTACCGCTCGTATCCGGTATTGTCGCATTTTGAGCTCCGCTCCCGCTGCTGTCCGCGGCAACGAAGGCCTCGGTCGAGGTTTTTTTATTGATCGATGCCGCCACCTGCCATGCGCCGGCTCCGACAAGAATGACTACCGCGAGTACGGCGGTTATCTTGATGTGCGAAACGTCCCTGCCGAGCGGGTTTTCCACGAAATAAAGTATAGCACCGCAAAAATCGTAAAAATGCCGGAGTTTAGGGGTTTTTGGGATAGCACAGGCACGCCGGAGGCCGGGGACTTAGCCCATAAGGCATTCCCGATTTTTGCGGAAAAATGCGGGCGTCCAAGGAGAGTCCTTGGATGGAGGCGCTACAATCCGGTTACACCATTCGTTTCCGTGAACGAGAATACGCTTCCGGGATCCTGCGGAGCAAAGACGACACCATTTGCGGAGAAAAATTGCGCGAGGGCTGCGTAGTTGCGCACGAATGTGTTCGCCGTGCTGTCATAGGTCTCCACGGCTTGCACGAAACCGGTGTCGCTTTGCGCCTGAGCCACGAGCTGCAATTTCGCGCCTATATCAAGGTAACTTTGTGCAAGGGCGGAGTTGAGAGCTGTTGCGGCGGGCGGCACATCCTGCATTTGTTGCATGAACGTTCCGACCGATGTGAATCCCTGCGCAAGCGAAGTAACGGCGGCAGCTTTAACGGGATCGGTCCGGTCTTCCGCCTGATCTTTGATCACTTGTGACTCATTCGTATGAAGTTCTTCAACCCCTTGGATCTCGCCTCCGACTTCGTTGCCGTAGTCATAGAGCGTCTGCTGATCGACGGTCATCGGTTTTTTGGGAGGGGCGGTGGTGGCGACGAGCCCCGTCGGAATGAATTGATACGCCTGTGCTATGGCCGCGTTCGAAGAGTCGTTCGTTTGCAGGGAGGATGAAGCATGGCCGCCTGTGCTCAGCTGGGCAAGCAATGCTTCATAGTCGAACGAGCCCGACGTCTGTGCAAATGCCGCCGACTGTGCCGGCGACGAAGTCGAAAATGGCGGCAACGGGATCGACGAAGGAGCCTGGTTTTGAATCACCTCCTGCACGATCTGTTGCGGTGACTGCGCCGGCGCGGACCCGTAGGTCGTTACTGCTCCGCCGCCCAGGCTGAGCGTATCGGTATATTGTGACGGCGCGACGGGCGCACGGTTCGTCACGATGGCCGCTCCGCCGACAAGCAAAAGCGCGGCGGCCGCGAGGGTCGCAAGATACAGGTGCGTACGCAACCACTGCATGCACCTAGTTTACAGCCAACAGAAGACAGTGAACAGTAGGATGCCTGCAGAACTTATTCGACAGCTACCGAATCTGTTCTTGCATAGGTGATATGCTATGCGGTATGCGAGCCGCAGTAGTTGCCGCGATCATAGCTCTCCTTTTAGCGCCGTTTACCGCACTCGCATTCCCCTTCGGCGGACAGATCAGCCAGGTAATTTTCTGCTACAACGACGCCATCTGGGCCAACGTCGGCCCTCCCCGCGGCGGGCAATACGTCTGGACACCCGCTACGAGGACCTATGAATTCGGTCCGCCGTCGCATGCCGGCCAATGGCTTCTCGGCCTCGCGAGCCCGCCGTACTATTGTCTCGTTTCTATCGTACCGATCATCGTTTACACCGGCATTGCGATCACGATGATGGGGAGCAGTCAATGAAAAAGAGTGCTTGAGCATTCTTTTTCTTTTGGCTGCTCGGCCGGAGCGATGTCGTAAGAGCTTTTGCGACCGGGAGGCGGGGCCGCGACCGGGGCTCGCGACGGCGAGCCGAGCTCGCGGAAATTCCTGAGCGATGGCGAAGGAATTATCCGTAAGGAGCCAATACCTTCGCGATTTTCGTCCACTGGCCGAGCGACACGTTCTCTGCTCGCACCTTTTCCGGCAGCCCGGCTGTCGTAAGCGTGCTCGAAACCGCATCGCGTCCGAATTTCTTCGCGAGATTGTTGAGCAGGAATTTTCGTTTTGATGAGAATCCCGCCCGGACGACTTCGAAGAAGAATTTTTCGTCGGGACCTTTAAAAAGATCTTTCGAAATATCATTCACGACGAGTATCGCAGAATCAACGGATGGGGGCGGATTGAAATTTCCTCTCGCGACCTTCGCCGCGATCTCCGGCTTGCCGTACGCCTTCACTGAAATTGAAAGAATGCTCTCTTTGCCGTCCCTCGCGAGGATGCGATTGGCGACCTCTTTTTGCACAAGAAGCGCCATCGTTCGCGGCTGCTGATCGGCAGAAAGGAACTGCCGGATGATCTCGCCCGTTATGTAATACGGGATGTTCGCGGCGAGCACGTACGTTCCGAGGCGCGTCGCCTTGAGGTCAAGATCGCGCACATCTCCGGGGATGACCGTCAGTTGTGCGTTCTCTATCTCCGAAGGGAATAGCGACCGCAACCCTTCGGCCAGCGTTTCGTCTTTTTCGATCGCGACGATGCGGGCGCCGGTCGCCAGAAGTTCTCCAGTGAGCGCGCCCTTTCCGGGCCCTATTTCAAGGACGGTATCGTTCGGCCGTATCCGAGCGGCTTCCACGAGTTTTCGCGCGGCCCATTGGCCGGTCAGGAAATGTTGACCGAGCCGAGCCCCCTTTTTTATCCGCTTTGTTCTCATGCTGGTCGAAAGAAATTCACCGGATCACTGTCTCTTCTTCGTCGTCGAAACCGGCCGGTTGCAAGAGCCGTTCGTCGATCTCACCGATGAATTCCGACGGAAGCGTATATTCTCTGGAGCCCCAACGCAATCGCTCGCGCGCGTAGCTCAAAAATACACGCGACTTTGCTCGGGTGAGCGCGACATAAAAGAGCCTGCGCTCTTCTTCCGGGTCACGCTCTCCGCCGCCTTCGCGTTCGGACGGGAAAAGTCCTTGTTCGAGTCCGGTAATAAAAACCGCGTCGAACTCCAGCCCTTTCGACGCGTGCACGGTCATGAGCGAGACCGAATTGCGCTCATCGCGCGCGAGCTCGTCCTGCTCGCTTTGCAGTGCCGCTTCTTCGAGCAGCCGCTCGATCCCCTCGGGAGGCGGTTCGCCGTCATAGCGCGACGCAAAATTCACGAGCTCGCGAACGTTGTCGAACCGCTCCTTTCCCTCATCGCCCTGCTTTTTGAACATCGACTCCAAGCCGCTTTCTTCTACGGCGAACCCGACCGCTTCGGAGCATGGCAAATGCAGGACCGCATGCCGTATTTTCGCGAGCGACGTCCGGAATGACGCGACCTTCGCGCCTGCTGCACCGGAGAGTTCGCCGTCGTCCCCTTGCAGCATTTTCTCCAATGTTATTTTCCCGATCCCGCGCGCAGGAGTTGCAACGATACGCGCCATGTCCATTCGGCTTTTCGGGTTCATGGCGGCACGCACGTACGACAGAACATCTTTCACTTCTTTGCGTTCGAAAAATCTCGTTCCGAGCACGCGATACGGGATCCCGCCGGCAAGCATCGCTTCTTCAAGCGCTCGCGATTGGAAATTTTCCCGGTAGAGGACCGCGACCTCTTTCGGAGGCGTGCCGCGCTCGATCATTCGCGCAGTGCGGTCGGCGACGAACCACGCTTCTTCTATCTCATTGCGTGCGGGGAAGGTCTGGATCGCCTCGCCGATCGGATTATCGGTGAAGAGGTTTTTGGGTACGCGCCGGCGGTTCTTTTCTATTATCGAATTCGCCGCCGCCAGGATCGTGCGGGTGGAACGATAGTTCTGCTCGAGCAGCACGACCTTCGTGCCCGCGAAGTTCTTTTCGAAATCGAGCAGATGCTCAATGAGTGCTCCGCGCCAGCTGTAGATGTTCTGGTCGATGTCGCCGACCACGCAAATATTCTTTTGTTCGCCCGCAAGTATGCGCGCGATCTCATATTGCGATCGATTAGTATCCTGGTATTCGTCAATGGTCAGGTATTGCCAGCGATGCTGCAGAAGCAAACGCACCTCTTCAGAGCGCCGCAAGAGTTCGAGCGCATGCAATAGCAGATCATCGAAATCGAGCGCACCTTCCTCGCGTAGTTCCTTGTCGTATTGTTCCCAGATCCTCGCGACCGTCTTGCTCCGATAGTCGCTTGCTCCCTCCGAGTACTCACGAAGTGTGACTCCGTCGCCTTTTTGGCGGGAGATGGCGGCAAGCGCGCTGCGCGGGGGAAGGTCGGATCCGATATTCTCGACGATGCGTTTCAGTGAACGAATTGAATCGTCACGATCCCAGATGGTGAACGCCTTTGGCAGCCCCGCCGCAAGGTGGAATTCCCGCAGCATCCTGACACCCAGACTATGAAAGGTGGCGACGAGCGGGATGCCGCGACCCTTCGGAACTAGCGTCCTGACCCGCTCACGCATTTCGCCCGCGGCTTTATTGGTGAACGTGACGGCGAGGATGGCATGGGCCGGCACTCCTTTATCTATAAGATGCGCGATGCGGTGCGTTATCGTTTTCGTTTTGCCGGCACCCGCTCCGGCGACGATGAGAAGCGGGCCTTTGGTATGCAAAACTGCTTCTTGCTGCCGTTCGTTGAGGCCAGTGAGATATTTCACTGGGCGACTATAGCACGTTGTTCGGTTGCCACGGGAGACGAGGGCGGGATTTTCCGGCATTCGCGATTTTTTCTGCTGAAAAAATCGGCGGGTGCTCGACCAGTCTGCGCAGTGCCTCCAAATCCCGCCCTCGTCTCCCGTCGCGACACACAAAAATTTGACAAAAGCGCTATCCCCTCTCTTTATTCATGATGAATTGACTCTGAAGTCAGTATGACGGTAGCATGAACCTAGCGATGGTGTTTCCCTCTTCCCGAGCCGGCGGCCATACTAGCAAAATGCCTTAACAGAGCCGAATTTCTGCGACTCCCTATCCACCATCGTCAAAAAACGGCTTAAAGTCTACTTCTATAATGTGCACGGGGCCCTTGAGGTCTTTGTCGCACATGGAAATTGACGGGACGGCCGTGCAAAAAAGCATATAAAAGAACATAGCTCAGAATCCGAAGCCTCAAAAAAGGCTAGGAAGAAAGCCAAGATCCGACGGGCACTAGGCTCGGCGGTTTCCCTCATTTCCATACTTATTCTGATCGGCGGCGTTCTCCCGGCGTTCGTGCGCGCATCTTCCGTGTCGGGGTCGCTCGTCGGAACCGTTTCTTCCTCGTCGGGGTCGAGCTCATCTGGCAACTTGCAAACGATGCCTCTCCTTCAGCCCGCAACTAACATCGATCCGACTCCCGGCGTCGGCGACGGCGGTGTTACTATCGTCGACGGCAGCGCGCTCGTTTCCGAAGAAGGCCCCGCTGGCACGCTCGCGGATATCGTAAAACCTGCGAACGGAACTATCAGCACCTATGTCGTGCAGCCGGGCGATTCGCTTTCGAGCATCGCGAAGCTCTTCAATATTTCGGTCGGAACGATCCTCTCGGCCAATGACTTGCCGCGCAGTGCGGTCATCCAGCCGGGCGACCAACTTGTCATTTTGCCCATCACGAGCATTCCTTACACGGTCAAAAAAGGCGATACCATCGAATCGATCGCGAAGGCGTATAACGCCGACGTGACGGAGATTGAGTCATACAACAACGTCGATGACTCGAGCCTTGCGGTCGGAGATCAGATCTTGATCCCGAACGGCGAAGCCGAGGCAAGTATCTCGTCCCAATCCGCCTCGACGCCCAGCCACCCGATTTCGAAGAAAAACGCGTCAACCAAGGTTCTTCAGGGAACCGAGGGAGCGTGCGGCGCCTTCGTTCCGAATGCGAACAATCCGGCTGAGCCTTCTCACAACGTGGGACCGGTCGGTACGTGCGCGCAGGACGCCTACTACATCGCGCCGCTCTCGCACTACGTGCAGACGCAGGGTATTCACGGCTATAACGCCGTCGACCTCGCCGCCCCTTCGGGCACGCCGATCATGGCGGCCGCGGACGGCACCGTCATCGTTGCGCGCTCCGGCGGATGGAACGGAGGCTACGGCAGTTACGTCGTGATCGAGCACGGTAACGGTTCGCAAACGCTGTACGGGCACATGTCGAGGGTCGCCGCGTATGACGGCGAGACCGTCGTGCAAGGACAGGTCATCGGTTATGTCGGCATGACGGGCGACGCGACTGGCCCCCACGTGCACTTCGAGA
>DASZII010000053.1:0-4640 GCA_035949275.1 Minisyncoccota bacterium
CCGCATTTGCCCGCGATGCACATTTCCGCAAGCGCCGTGATGAGGCCGCCGTCGCTGCGATCGTGACAGGCCGTGATGGCACCCATCCCGATCAGCTCCTGCACGGCTTCGAACGCACGCTTGAGCAGATCTGGGTCATCGATGTCGGACGACTCGTTTCCGAGCTGCCCGAGCGCTTGAGCGAGCGCAGAACCGCCGAGGCGATTCCTGCCGCACCCAAGATCGATGAGCCGGACCGAATGGACGTAACCAGCGAAAGTCTTCGAATCGGGCGTGACGACTTTCGTGATGTCGGGGACCGGAGCGTAGCCCATGACGACCAATTCTCCGGGCGAAACCACGAACTCGTTTTCAACCTGCGTCGCCATCGAGAGGCTGTCTTTGCCGCCATCGATCGCGATGCCGAGCTTGAGCATGATGTCCCGCATTGCGACGGCGGCATCATACAAGAGGGCTCCCTCCCTTGGTCGTTTGGCCGCCCACATCCAGTTGGCACGGCACTTCACGTCCGAAAGCTTGGTGATGCGGGCTGCGCACAGATTGGTGAGCATTTCTGCCACCGCCATGCGAGCACCCGCAGCCGGATCGATGAGCATCTTGATCGGCTGCTCACCGAGCGCGGTTGCCGCTCCGGTGAGACCAAAGTAGCCGTCCGCCGTAACCGCGACATCGCTCACTGGCACTTGCATCGGCCCGCAGCATTGCTGCCGGGCGACCAAGCCCGTGACACTGCGGTCGACCTTCCGCACCAAGAAGCCTTTGGAGCCGACTTGGGGCAGTTGGAAGACCATACGAAGTGCATCTTCCACCGTGAGCCCTTGCGGAATCACGAGCGGCTGATGCTTTTGCAACGAACGCTTGGACTCAAACCGCTTGCGCGGCAGCTCGCCAAGGATGTCCTTGAGCGAGACATTGACCGGCGTCGTGTTGTCGGCAGAATCATGTACGATGACGTTGCCGTCGCCGGTGATCTCGCCCAAGACTTCGCAGTTCACTCGCTCACGCTGGCAGATCGACTTCAAGACCTCGACGTTCTCCGGCCTGACGAGCAAGCCGTAGCCCTCTTGGTATTCGGCCACCCAGATCTCAAGCACTGACATCGTTTGATCACCGACGGTGATCTTACGGATGTCGACCTTGCCGCCGACCGGCTCCATCAGCTCCGTAAGGACATTGCTGGGACCGCCTGCGCCTTGGTCGTGAATGCTCTCGATCGGATTGCGTTCGCGCATTTCGGCGCACGCTTGGATTACCCGGTTGACCCGGTTCTCCATCTCGGCGTTGCCGCGCTGCACGGACTTGAAGTCGAGTCCTTCGTCTTGAGCTCCGTGGATCATGCTTGAGGCGCTGCCGCCTCCAACACCAATCCGAAAGGCCGGACCGCCGATACGCACGATGAGCATTCCCTTTTCGGGAGAGCGCTTGCTCACGTGTTGATCGAATAGCCGTCCCATGCCGGCGCTGTAGAGCACCGGTTTGCGGAATTCGCGACGAAGATCACCGATCATTTGGCCGAACGATCGGCAGAACCCTCCGATGAGCGGTTCGCCGATCTCATTGCCGTAGTTCGAGATTCCATTGCTACCCTGGATAAGGATGTCCAAGGGGGAGGCATGCCGGCGGCTCACTTCGCCGCCGACGTTCTCGCCCGGAATCGCGTACCCCGAGATGTGCAGGTTGCCCACGCAGTACCCCGCAAGGCCCGCGTGAACCAAACCGCCGCGGCCAACCGCCCGATTGTCACGTATCCGTCCGCCTGTGCCCGTTGCGGCGCCGGGGAAAGGAGCGACGAGCGTCGGATGATTGTGCGTTTCCGCCGTTGCGGTGATGTGCTGCAATAGCTGGAGCAGAGCAAGTGCCGACGGATGCCCCGGATATTCTGCGACAAACGCGGGTACGTCGGTGCCTCGAATGACCCCCGCGTTGTCGCGGAAGGCAACGAGGCTGTTGCCCGGCGCGCATTTCCACGGCGCTTGCACGATAGCCATAAGGCTCTCGGGCAGTTCGACGCCGTCGATGACATGGATGCCGCGGAAGAACCAGTGTCGGCTGTGTTCCGAGTTGCCGTTACCGATCTGGAACAGCTCGACGTTGGTCGGATTGCGACCGAGTCGTACGAACAAAGCCGTCCAGTAAGTTTCGTCCCAGTCGTCCATGCCGAGGCCAAGCGCAACGTTCGCTTCGCGCATGGCCGTTTTTCCGCGGCCCAGAATATCCACGAACGCTACCGGCTCCGGCCGCATGCCGGTATCGAACATCGTGAACGCCGACGCATAGACCTCCTGCGTCATCGGATCGAGATGGGCCGCGATGATCGAATCTTTGTTCGCCTCGGAGCACACGAGGCGCTGCGACCTTTCGATGCGACGCACCGGCAGGTCCATAGACGAACAGACCGCGACCGCGTTCGAAGAGGACGGTGTTTCGACTGAGAGCCGGGGACGTATCTTTACGACTTCATCGCCGAGCACTGGGGCAAGACTCACGTCATTGAGCGGAGCGTCGATAAGCCATCGCAGAATGCTGAGTTCGGGGTCCGTGAGGGACCGCTCCGAGTCGATGTGGAAGCATTCCTCGAAGGAACGCTGCCCGTTCGGCCTCCGATAGAGTTCGAATAGCATGACATTCCTCCGTGTTGTAGCTGCTAGATGTCAAACAACATGGCGCCGAAGCGCCAGCCTACGGCGACCCTATCACAGATGAATTCGTTCGATAAGTGAGCCGCGCTCCGTGCTACAATCGCGAAATGAAATCCATCGTCGTTGCGAATTGGAAGATGAATCCGCAGACGATGCGCGAGGCGAAGCGGCTTTTTGAAGCGACGAGAAAAGCGGCGGAGAGTGCGAAGAACGTTTCGGTCATCGTCGCGTCTCCCTCGATTTTTTTACGCGAGCTTAGGACGAACTACAAAGGCCGCAGGATCTCGCTCGCAGCGCAGAACGCGCATTTTCAGAAGGAAGGCGCATATACGGGCGAGATCTCGATGGTTCAGGTAAAGGATTCCAAAGCTTCCGCCGTCCTGATCGGCCATGCCGAGCGCCGCGCGATGGGAGAAACCAACGAGGAAACGCGGGCGAAACTGAACGCGGCGCTCACGCAAAAATTGCAACCGATCTTTTGCGTCGGCGAGCACAAACGCTCCGGCTCGGGCGAGCATTTTCTCTTCGTCAAGGAACAATTGCGCACTGGACTGGCCGATGTAGTGACGGGGAATCTCGGCAGGATCATCGTCGCGTACGAGCCCGTCTGGGCGATCGGTGCCGACAAGCCGATGTCATCGCGCCAAATGCACGAAATGGCGATCTTTATCCGGAAAACCCTCGTTGGGTCGCACGGAGAGAAAGGAATGAAAACAAAAATACTCTATGGTGGTTCCATCGACGAGACGAACGCACGCGAGATGATAGTCGAAGGCGACGTGCAGGGTCTCCTCGTCGGCCGCGCATCGACGGAAGCAGACCAGTTCACTGTGCTCATCAGATCCCTGGCATGAAATGCATCGACGAAGTGCCAGCAAGTGAATTGAAAGGGAAACGTGTGCTGGTGCGCGCGAGCCTCGATCTGCCGGTTGACTCAAAAGGAGAGGTGAGCGACGTGTTCCGCCTCAAGCAAGCGTTGCCGACGCTGAACCATCTTTCGAAGGCTGGTTCAAAGGTCATTATCCTGACGAAGATCGGCCGCGACCCCGGCGAAACGAACGCGCCGGTCGCAAAAGCGCTGAAACAGTTCATCCCGGTTACCTACGTTCCGGCGCTTTCCGGGCACATGGTCGACAGCGCGATCGCTGCGATGCAAGACGGCGACTTTATCCTTCTTGAAAATCTGCAAACGAATCCGGGCGAGATTGCGAATGATCCGCAATTCGCGAAGGAGATCGCCTCCCTCGGCGATATGTACGTCAATGATTGCTTCATCAGCGCACATCGGACCAGTGCGGGCATGGTCGGCGTCCCGAAACTTTTGCCCTCCTATGCGGGCATACAATTCCGTGACGAAGTACGGGAACTCTCGAGCGCCCTTCACCCGGCTTCTCCGTCGCTCGCGATCATCGGCGGCGCCAAATTTGAGACCAAGGATCCCGTCATCCGTTCATTCCTCAACTTGTACGACCATGTCTTTGTCGTCGGCGCGATCGCGAACGATGTACTGAAGGCGAAGGGTTTTCCTGTCGGCGTTTCAAAAGTTTCCGAGCATGCGCCGGAGCAGGAGGTCGTCTCGAACCCCCGTCTCGTCATGCTTTCAGATGTCACGGTCGAACGCCCCGACAAACAGGCGCGGGTAAAAAAACCCGAAGAGGTCGCCGCGGACGAGAAGATCGTGGATATCGGGCCGGATTCGGTGCAACGCGTCGCTCCGCTCATCGAGCAGGCCAGCTTCATCACGTGGAACGGCCCGACCGGACTGTATGAAGAAGGATATATCCAGTACACGCATGCGATCGCGGAGCTGATCTCTCATGCGGTCGCGCACGGCGCCAGATCCGTCATCGGCGGCGGCGACACCATCGCGGCGATCGAGGAGAGCGGCATCGACGAATCGAAGCTCGGATTCCTCTCAACCGGCGGCGGCGCGATGCTCGAGTTTTTATTGCAGGGAACATTGCCGGGGATCGAGGCGCTTGGATAAAAGGAGGGTTTTGT
>DASZII010000054.1:0-10901 GCA_035949275.1 Minisyncoccota bacterium
CTATGCGGCTGCTGGATACCAACAGCGCGCGGACCAGCTCTTCGACGAGGCCAGACAGGAAGGGCTATTTCTCGAAGGCAGTTATCACGCGCTTGCTGTCCAGTACAAATAACCATCGAAACGGCACGCTCTCTGCGGCTCAGCTTTGATCGTCATCACGATCAAAGCTGAGCCGCGCTTTTTTATGAGGACTTAGCAGCTGCTGATCACGCCCGAGGGCTGCTGCCCGTTGATGACGTCGATCTGCTGCTGCATCTTCTGCGTAAGGCACATGACGTCGTTGCCGTAGAACGCGAATGACGGATTCCGCCAGCTGTTGCCCGCAAAATATTTAAGCGCCGCCGTGCGCTCCGCCGAGGCTCCTCCGGCGTTCGCTCCGAGGTCTTCCATATACAGCGCAGTCGCGAAGGTCGCCGTGCGCGGATCCCACGGATTCGGCGGATTTTGTCCGCTCGCGCTCCCAATGCGGCTTTGGTAGAGCTGCCAGGTCGAGGGGATGAATTGCGCGGGACCCATCGCGCCGCCCCAGCCGTAGGAAGGCTTGCACGAAACTTTTTCGGAATTGGGGTCGAGGCCGAGCTGCTGCATGAGCTGGAGGTACACCGGAACATCGCGCGTCGGGTTCATTGCCGTCAAGAAGCTGCATGTGCCGACGTTCTGCCCAAGGTCGGATTCTTCGGAAAGAATGCCCATGATGAACGAGGGGTCGACGCCGGTTTGGGCGCTCGCCTCTCTCGCGTAGTTATAAATATCGCCGAAAGAGGTGGTCTGCGTGGTGTCGCGCAGCGAGAAGAGCTGCTGCTCGATCTGCTTCGCATTCTGCTGCTGATTGGCGATGATCTGCTGGTAGATCGATTCCTGGCCCTTTGTTTCGGCTATCAAATTCTGTTTCTGTGTTTGGGTGTCCTGAAGCGACGTCTCCTGTGCCTGCTGCGCCTGCAGAAGATCGCTTTCCTGCTGGTTCTCCGTTTCAAGCGTCTGCTCGCGCGCGGTAAGGTCGCTCTTCTTGTTGGCCAATTGGGTGAACGAACTGCCGAGCGCGGTCTGCAGCGATTGGAAGTCGTTGACATCGGAGAACGCCTGCGGCAGCGAACCCTGCAGTATCTGTATTGCGAGCGGCGTTTCGTTGATCTCGTTGGTCTCGCGGATGATCTGCGCGAGGCTCGCCTCGCCCGCGGATACTTCCGTATTCACGGTCGAAATGCCTGCCTGCGCCTGGGCGATCTGCTCTTGTACCTGCTGTATCGTGAGATTTCGTTGTTTGATCTCGAGCTGCGCTTCCTTGATCTGCGAGTTGAGGATGGCGACCTGGTCCTCGAGCGTCGCGCGCGCCTGCTGCTCGCTCGCGAGCTTCGCCTGGTTCTGCGCGATCTGCTGGTTGAGTTGGTCAAGTTGCGCTTGCAGCGTCGCCTGTTGCGCGGACGTATCCGCCTGCGCCATGACGGGAAGGGTGAAGATGGCGGCACATGCGAATACCGCAAAAAAACGAGCGCGAATGCGCATATGAATAGTACAAGTCTATCACCCCGCCAATTACAAAGTAATCGTGGGGTCGTATAGCGCGTGGATTAATCTTTCTTCTCTTCAGGAGCTTCTGCCGGTGCGGCTTCTTCGCCATCTTCCGCCGGGGCGGCGCCCTCGACTTCCGCAGGGACGACAGGCGTCGGCGGCTCGTCGAGCTTTTCTTCTTTGAATTCGGTTACGGACGTAACGATCTCGTCGGCGCCCGTAAGGAGCGTTGCCGACGGAGGCAGTTCGATCTGCGATGCGAGGATGTGGTCACCGACGTTCTCGAGCTTAGAAAGGTCGACCGCGAGCGATTTCGGCAATTCCTGCGGCGCGACTTCGATCTCGACTTCGTGCAGCGCCTTGACGATGATGTGCCCGAGCTTTTCCGCCGGCGCGGCGCCTTCGAATTCGAGCGGGATCTTGATGGTGATCTTCTTTCCTTTCTCGAGTACGTAAAAATCGGCGTGCAAGGGCTTTCCGGTCACCGGGTGCATCTGCACGTCGTGAATGAGCGTGTCTTTCTCGATGCCACCGCCCTTCAGCGTGACAATGGTCGTCTCCCCCGCCTCGCGGAACACGCGGTCGAACTTGAGCGCGTCGACGGAGATCGGCGTCGCCGCTTCCGCGCGCCCGTAAAAAATAGCCGGAACGAGGCCCTTTTTGCGGATATCATCCGCTGACTCCTTCGAGTCGCGCACTTTGACTTCCAATGTCAACATGCGCGGGATTATACGTATTTTTCAGCCCTCCGCAATGCCCAAATCCAGCACCAAGGGGTCCCCTTGATATCAAGAAAAAATAAAATCAAGGGGAGCCCTTGATACCTGGGGCGGGATTACGATTGGGCGAACAGAGTGATGAACCGTTCGACGAGCGCTTGGTCAGCTGCGACGGCCGGGCCGATGTATTTATATGGTGCGACTTCGTTCGGCATCTGCGCGAGACCTTGCTCAACGCCTCTGCGAAAGGCGACGCGCAGATCGGTCGAGATGTGGATGAGCGCGGCACCCGCTTTCGCCGCAGCGACGAAATCTGCGTCCGACGAACCGGAGCCCCCGTGGAGAACGACCGGCAGGCCCGTCGCCTGGGCGATCTCTTCGATGCGATGTGTGTCGAGTTTTTGCTGCGCGCCGCTTCGCAGAACGCCGTGCATGTTGCCCACCGCGGGCGCGATGAGGTCGATGCCGCTCTCCCGCGCGAAACGCGCCGCTTCCTGCGGATCGGTCAGGTCTTTGTCGATGTCCTGCGGCGGCGCGTCGAGCACTTCCGAACCGGTACCGATCATGCCGAGCTCGCCTTCAACGAGCACATCGCGGCCGCAGGCGCGGGCATAGGCGACCGCCTCGCGCGTCTGCTTGACGTTCTCATCGAAGGGAAAGTGGCTACCGTCGAAGATGACCGAATCGAACCCCGCGTCGATCGCCTCTTTTACCTTGTCGACGGTGTGCGTGTGGTCCGCGTTGAGGAAAAGGTCGACGCCGTCCGCGCGCGCCGCCATGACGAGTGCGACGGCCTCGCGCACGCCGAGAAATTCACGCTCGCCCTCGGACACGCCGACGACTGCCGGTATGCCGCACTTCTTTGCCGCCTCTTTTACCGCGCGGAACTGGTTGGAATCCGAAATATTGAAATGTCCGAGCGCGATGCGCCTGCCGCGCGCATCCTCAAGAGCTTCGCGGAGCGTTTGCATGCCGAAATAATAACACGAGGGCGGGACAGTTCGTCCCGCCCCCACACTTCGGCACACCGCGTTCAACGTCGGCTGCTACGCCTGTCGACGAACGAGGTCCCGCTGCCTCTATTCCTCGGCTTACGCATGATGACGCCTTCCTTGCCGACCTGAATGATCCGTTCCTGCCGCGGCTCATAGTCGAGCACGACATACGCACCATTCAGCGCCTCCCCGAGCGGCGACTCGTACTGCACGATGGCGTGCTCGGGGATGTCAAAATCCACGTATTCGACCATGATCTTTGTCGGATACCCTTTTTGCACGACCACCTTGTTCATAAGGAAGAGTGCGGACGTGTCGTTGCCGAGCTGCAGGTATGGCGGCAAATCCACGTCAAAGATCGAGATCATGAGCTGCGACTTATATTCGCGGCAATCGGCGCTGCCGGTCGACGAAATTACTCTGAAGAACGTACCGTCCGACATAGCCGAGAGGCGAACGATGTCAGTGCTTCTTTCGAGCATGGCACGACCCCTTTCGCGTGCGTTCGAGGAATCCTGCATTCACTATATCGTGACGGGAGGCAGAATGCATGTGCTACCATTATCCGCATGCAATACGACTTCGTCGCGATCGGCGACATCACCACCGATGCTTTTATCAAACTCAAGGACGCCGAAGAATTAATGGACCACGGCGTGCGCGAGCTCTGCGTGCGCTTCGGTGACAAAGTGCCGTACGAAGAAGTGATCGAGGTGCGCGCGGTCGGCAACGCAGCGAACGCCGCCGTTTCCGCCGCCAAGATCGGCCTTTCATCCGCCCTCATTGCCCGCGTCGGCGAGGACCAGAACGGAAAGAACTGCCGGGAGACCCTCAAAGGCAACGGCGTCTCCGACGAGTACCTCGAAACGCAGCCTGGCTTACCGACCAACTACCACTACGTGCTGTGGTTCGGCGCGGAACGAACGATCCTGGTGAAGCAGACGAATTTCAGCTACACGCTCCCGAATTTCGAGAAGCCGCCAAAATATTTCTACTTTTCGTCGATCGGCGAAAGTGCGAAAGAACTTCATCATGAGATCGCGCGCTACTGCAAAGAACATCCCGAAACGAAACTGGCCTTCCAGCCGGGCACGTTCCAGATCAAACTCGGTGCGGAGGAACTCAAAGATCTCTATGCCGTCACGGAATTCTTCTTCTGCAATAAAGAAGAGGCGCAAACGATACTCAACACACAGGAGACCGACGTGAAAAAACTGATGGAAGGTATCCACGCGCTCGGTCCCAAGATCGTCGTCGTGACCGACGGACCGGGCGGCTCCAATATTCTCGAGGCGGACGGCAGCGCCTGGCACGCGCCGATGTATCCCGATCCCGCGCCGCCGGTCTCGCGCACGGGCGCGGGCGACGCGACCGCTTCGACAACGGTTGCGTACATCGCACTCGGCCTCTCACCACGCGAAGCGCTTCTGCGCGGGCTCATCAACGCGGCGTCCGTCGTGCAAGGCGTCGGCGCGCAAACAAAACTGCTCAAAAAAGACGAGATCGAAGCGTGGTTCGAAAAGCGTCCGGCAGATTTCCAGGCGACAATCTTGCCTTAAATAGAGACTTTTCTAGGTTGACTTATGGCATAACCGTGCTATAATTGCATTGGATACGGACAGGAGTCACTCATACACATCCCTAGTAACAGGAGTATGAGTGATGCGTACCAAAGTGCGGCGTAGATTGAATGCGATCGTCGGCCTCATCATCATGGTGGCCACGGTCGCTGTCGGACTCGACTTCGTCATGCAACGCGAGGCAAAAAAAGCGTTCATCGAAGGAGAGATCGCGTGCCTGAAAGAGGCACTGTACTACGAAGGAAGAGGGGGGATCGTGCTTGAGCAGCTGCTGCAGGGTATGATCATCCTCGCGCGAGTCGCTGATAAAGATCCGCAATGGCCAAAAACCATTTGCGGAGCTGTCGCGCAAGACAGGCAGTTCAGCTATTACTCTGACGAGGACGTGCTGAACCGACCGATCGAGCGCGCGGCGATGGCTCGCGCAGACATGCTTGCGAAGCGGCTTTACTTCGGCGCGTGGAAGACGCAATTTCTCCCGCGCGGATGGGAATGCGTCCGGTTCTACAAAGTATCGGACGCGAAGCTTACGAGCATGGACGAAAAGCATCTCGCGCAACTCAAGGTCTCGAAGCGGTCGCTTGGCTACTTCGGAACGCTCCGGGCTGTCGCCACGATCGGATCGCATACGTTCTACCGCGATCCCGAGCGGTGTGTTACTCCCCTTCCGACGACCTGACCAACAACTTCGAGCCGGCCCAGCGCCGGCTCGTTCTTTTTTGTTATCTTGACGAGCTGCATCCGACGGTATTGAATAAGAGTAGCTAAACCAGACTGGGGAGAAACGCCACATGGCGCAAGAATATCTCGGCCACGGACTAAGCGGCGAATGGCGAGGTGCCGCTCAGCCACCCTACGGCGATGTGCCGATGCTGCATCCGGCACTTCGAACGATCAGAAGCATGGAAGCGCCCGAGAAGGACAACGAGGGCCGCAATCCCGACGCGCCTATTCCCCGCTTCCTCCGGCAAGTTCGGATAGCTTGGGGCAAGCTCTTGGGCCTTTGACCGGCCCGCGCGCGCGACGAAGATGGCCTGCCCCTGCAGGCCATCCTATTTTCTCCCGACAATTTTCTTCACGGCTTCCATAATGTACGAAACGCCGAGGCCGTATTCCTCCATCAATTCTGCGGGAGTGCCGGATTGACCGAAGCGGTCGCGGACGCCGATGAATTCGATCGGTACAGGATTTTTCTGTGCGAGGAGCTCTGCGATCGCGCTGCCGAGGCCGCCCGCGATCTGATGCTCCTCGACCGTGACGACGGCGCCGGCTTTTTTGGCTTCAGCGACGATGGTTTCTTCGTCGAGCGGTTTTATTGTATGCACATTAATGACCGTCGCCTGTATCCCCCCTTTTTCGAGATCCCGTCCCGCGCACAGTGCATTGAAAAGAAGCGGGCCGGTCGCGAACAACGCGACTTGCGGCGCGTCGGAGCGCCATACGACATTTGCTTTTCCGAATTCGAACGGTGTTTCAACCGTCGTCATAAGCGGCGTCTTCTCGCGGCCGAGGCGGATGTAAGCGGGTGAATTCGTTTTCGCGACCGCGAGGGTCGCTTTGCGCGCCTCTTCGGCATCGCACGGCGAAACGACGGTCATGTTGGGCTGCACGCGCATGAGCGCGATGTCTTCGAGCGCCTGGTGCGTGGCGCCGTCGGGGCCGACGGAAATGCCCGCGTGCGAACCCACAATCTTTACGGGCACTTGGTTGATGGAAATGGTCGTGCGGATCTGCTCGTTGTTGCGGCCGGGAGAAAATGTCGCGTATGAAGTGATGAAAGGGATTTTGCCGAAAGCCGCCATGCCGGAGGCGACCGTGGCGAGGTTCTGCTCCGCGACCCCAATCTCGACGAATCGCTCCGGAAACCTTTTCTTGAACTCCTCCATCCGCGTCGATTCCGTAAGGTCGGCGCACAAAGCCACGATCCGCGGATCAGCTTCCGCAGCTTCGACCAATCCGGCCCCAAATCCGTCGCGCGTCGGCTTCTGCTCCTTCGCGTCGAAGAGATCCTCACGTAATTTCATTTCAGGATTTAACATACGTTATACAGTATCATTGAGCATATAGCGCATTGAGTTTCGCACGAGTCCTCGGGCCGACGGCTCCGTACCCGGTCGTCGCAGGCGTACCGGAGGACACAACGCCGTATTTTGTTTGGAATTTCTGGACAGCTACTTGTGTGAGCGTCCCAAAATAGCTCGTCTCCTCCCCCGGGGACCCCGCACCGGATATAGCTATTACCGTGCCGGGGTCGCTGTTAAGCATTTTTTGTAGAATGGGCACTTGCGCATTCATCGAGCCGCGAGAGAACAAGAGGGTGAGCGCCGGCAGGGTCTGCTGCCGTGATGTAACCGCAACTGGAGTCGAGGACGTCGCTGTAACGGCAACAACGCTACCTCCTCCTGTCGCACTTGATACTGTATTTACGACCGGAGGAGGCGTCGGAAGAGAGGGTAGAGGCGGCAAAACCGGCGGCAAGGCGGCCGTAGCAAGCTTTGTGAATTTTATCTCCTGACGAATGAGATCCCTGCCAAGAGCCGGGTTCGGATCGATGGGATCGTTCGTATGGTCCCACGTAAAATACAAATAGGCAGTTTGCCCGGAGTCCTCAAAATTCCGGCTTGTGTCGTTAGGGTCGAGAATAGCACCATACGAGAGCTGCCATGTGCGTGGAGATTGCTTGAGAAAAATGACCGGATCGGACCAATGAATAAGGTCCTGCGATGTCTGATACTCGATCTGGTCGTAGTTATTATTCCGTAGCGCGACATACGAGCCAAGATATGTGTTGTAGCTCACGTACATGACTGTTTCATTGCTGCCTACTTGGCCAAAAAGATCAAGGCACTGCGGGGTCGTAAGCGCGCTTGCCCAGCCGTTCGCCGTCCACACTTGCCACGAGGAACCGACCGCAAGATTTTGCGTACGTCCGAGGCATATCGCCGTATCCATACCATCGTTAGGGTCCGCCGCATTGTTGAAGAATACATAGTAGTACCCATCTTTTTTGATGATGTTGGAGGGGTCCCACGAACCATAATCCGTCGAATCATTAGCCGTACAGGAAAAAGAAGCGTCCCAGGAGACAGCCGTTCGGACGAGGTAATCGCCAGGATGGGAGAACGTCGCGCCGCCGTCGGTCGAGATCGCAAGAGTCGTCGAAACGGCTGCTCCGGCGGCACACTGTGGGTATAAGAGAGAGGGATACCATTCATTGTGTACGAGCGCATATATCGTCTGGCCATCTTCCGTATACGGAGAGTGGATCCATTCGTGGTAGGTAAACGCATTGAAGCTCGTGTTGTCAGCGGATCGCATGATCGGAGTGCAGTCGATCTGCACAGAATCCAGCGCAGGGCCGATAAAACGATAATTCGTAGTGGCCTCGCTCAGAAGATTTACGTTCCCGTTCGCGTCCCGAAATGCTCGAACGGGCGTGTCCGGAATGTAGCCTACGGGGCACGGAGCCGTTGCATAATCGAAAACTATTTGCGGAGTGCCTATGGGATCCACTTCAATATTCCCATCGTTGGAATGGATCGGAAGTTGAGGAAGCGTCGGAGGAGTCGTGGATTGCCATTCGGCGAATGCCCCCGCGGAGGCATTAAATGTCAAAAAACCTGCCATCCCATCCCCGTTGAAATCTCCGACGCCTACGATCGCCATGCCGGGAGTGATCGAGCCCTGGTACGCATTGGGCGTGAAGCCGGTTCCTGTGGAATCCCAAACGGAGAAGGCACTCGTGCTCGCGTTGAACCAGAGAATATCCGCTTTCCCTTCGCCGTTGAAATCGCCTGTGCCCGCCAACGTCCAGCCGGGGGAAACGGAACCTTGATACACGTTTGGCGTAAAACTGCTGCCAACCGACTGCCATTCCGTGAGCGTGCCAGTCGATGCTTGGAACCACAAAAGGTCGGCTTTGCCGTCGCCGTTGAAATCCGCGACAGCAGCAAGCGTGTAGCCGGGAGTGACTTCTCCGACGTATGCGTTAGGTGTAAAACCGGAGTCGGTCGAGCTCCAAATAGAGAATTGAGAAGAGCTCGCGTTCCACCATACGAGATCGGCTTTGCCGTCGCCGTTGAAATCGCCTACCCCGGCGGGGGTCCAACCGGAGCCGACCGTACCGATGTAGGTATTCGGAGTAAACCCAGTGCCCGTGGAGCTCCAGATCGTGAACGTGCCGGTCGATGCTTGGAACCACAAAAGGTCGGCTTTGCCGTCGCCGTTGAAATCCGCGACAGCAGCAAGCGTCCAGGTATTGTCTACGCTGGAACTTGTGTAGACATTGGAAGTAAAGCCACTGCCGGTCGATTGCCATTCGCTAAAGGCGCCGCTGGTGTTGCGCCACAGGAGGTCCGTCTTGCCGTCGCCGTTGAAATCACCAGTGTCCGCTAGGGTCCAGCCGGGACCGACAAAGTTTTGATAGCCCTGCAATAAAGAACTGCCGGATGATGCGGCGGATGATGTGTGAGCTGATAACGCCAATAAAACCATTGCAAGCGCGGAGAGGACAAAAAAAATCACAATTTTACTCCGAGAGACATGAACAGCCATACTATCTATTGGTGCTCGCTTTGGATCTTCCCGCCGAGCGTGCGGAGTTCGTTCAGGAATCGCTGCGCTTCTTCCTCGGACGGCAGCTTGCCGTGCCAGCGGTAGTCGCCTTCGATCTCCTTCACTCCCTTGCCGGGAATGGTGTGCGCGATGATGACGGTCGGTTTCTCGGCGATCGCTTTCGCCTCTTCGCAGGCAGCGATGAATTGAGCGATGTTGTGTCCGTCGACTTCTAGAACATGCCAGCCGAACGCTTCGTATTTCTCGCGCAGCGGCTCGAGCGGCATGATGCTCTCCGTATAGCCGTCGATCTGGATGTTGTTGCGGTCGATGATACCGGTCAGGTTGCTCAGACGATTCGCTCCGGCGAACATCGCCGCCTCCCAGGTGTTGCCGCAGTCGTGCTCGCCGTCAGACATCGCGCAATAGATGCGCGCTTTCGAATTATCCATGCGCGCCGCGTATGCCATCCCCGCGGCTTGCGACAAACCGCTGCCGAGCGGCCCTGATGTCGTTTCAAGCCCCGGCAACCGGATACGCTCCGGATGGCCCTGCAGGCGCGAGCCGAATTTGCGGAGCGTCAGACATTCTTCGACGGGAAAATAGCCCGCATGCGCCATCGCCGCGTAGCGCACCGGCACGATGTGGCCGTTGGAGAGAACAAGCCGGTCGCGCTGCGGGGTATCCGGATTTTTCGGGTCATGCACGAGGACGTGGAAATAGAGCGCGGTGAAAATATCCGCCATGCCCAAAGGGCCCGCGGTGTGTCCTGAGCCGGCAGCGACCAGCATTTCGATGATCGTCTGCCGTATCTCGTTGGCTTTGTGCGCAAGCCCCTGCACTTCGGCGTCAGTCAGCGGTTCCATTCATTTATTGTATCGCGAATTCAGCAAGGGACTTGAGCTTTTGATACATCGCCGCCGGGTCAGGCGCTTTTGCTATTGCGGACCCGACGCTGAATCTTCGCGCCCCGGCCCGCGCGAGCGCACCTATCTGGATTTCGCCGACGCCACCATCAATTTCGATGAGAAGGTCGGGATACCGCGCATGCAGATCGGTGACACGACCGAACGCCCGATCGTCGAACGGAATTCCCTGCTTGCCGATCGAGGCGATGGACATGAGCGTTACAGAGTCGCATTGGTACAAGTATGGTTCGAGTGCCTCGAGCGGCGTGCCGATCAAAAACGCGATACCGATCTCCTTCACACCGGCGGCTTTCCAGACATCGAATATCCGCTTCGGATCGTTTTCCGATCCAAAAGCTTCAACATGTGCAATGATGCGCCGCGCGCCCGCAGCGACGAACGCCAGTCCGGCAACTTCAGGCTGCGCCATCATGAGATGCGCTTCGAAAAACAACTTATCCGACTCCGGTAGCTTTTCATTCGCGCCCGGAACGCATGTTTTGTTCGGCGCGAAAACTCCGTCGGCGGCATCGATATGGAACATGGTCGCAAATGAACGATCCAGCGCGATGAACGCCTCGACGTCCGCGAACGAGCTCGGCACAATGGTCGGAATGATCTCTATCTCGCTCATGC
>DASZII010000055.1:0-10427 GCA_035949275.1 Minisyncoccota bacterium
GTCGACCGACGTTAGATAGTCTCGGTCGTTGGCCTTCACGTTGCCGTGCTCGTTCAGTTCGATACGGAGCGTGCTCAGCATGCCGTCGTAGACCGGGCCGGAGAAACCGATCGCGATTGGAACGAAGTCGCTTTCGACCTCCTGACGCGACGAAACGATCGCTCGCCGGTCAGCATCGACGCCGACAATGTGTACACGCGCCACGCGACCGTTCTTCCCCGAGAATCCCTCGATCATCGTCGAGAACTCCGGGCGCATCCTTGCCTCTTCGTGGCTCGGGGTGAGGCGAAGTTCTCTGGGTGCGCTCGGCCAGACGAGCAACTGCTCATCGAAGCTTACGAGTTCCGGAGGCTCCGGCGAGATGCCAAAGCTCCGGATCCCGATCGCGCCCTCCCGCTCCGCGTTACCCACGCAGTCCGAGGCGGTGTAGCCGTCGCCGCCGGGGATGACCACACGTTTCCCCGCCGCCGTAATCTCACGCGCATGGTTGTAAGGAAGGCGCAAGACGCGCGAGTTTTGTTGGACGAGGTAATCCATTGCAAAATGGATTCCCCCCAGGTTGCGCCCCGGCACGTTCAGGTCCCGTGGTTGTTCGGCGCCACAGGCGAGCACGACGGCATGGTATCTCTTTACGATGTTGCCTATGTTCTCGCCGGAGATATGGACGCCGCAGTGGAAAACGACGCCTTCTTTACGCATTTGGCGGAGACGCCTGACGAGCAACCGCGGGTGCATCTTGTATACCGGAATGCCGTAGGTGAGCATACCTCCCGGGTACGGATGCTTCTCGAACACATGGACCTTATGGCCGGTGCGCGCGAGCTGCTGTGCACATGCGAGCGCGGCAGGACCGGACCCGACGATCGCAACTCTCTTGCTGGTGCGATGACGCGGAGGCTGGGCTCCGATCCATCCCTCGCGCCAGCCGCGATCGACGATCGCGCATTCGACCGCCTTGATGGTGACGGGCGGATCCCCCGCCACATTCAAGACGCATGCGGGCTCGCACGGGGCGGGGCACACCCGTCCCGTGAACTCAGGGAAGTTGTTGGTCCCATGCAAATTTATGCACGCGGTTTTCCAGTCCCTGCGATAGACGAGTTCGTTCCAGTCCGGAATATAGTTGTTGACCGGACACGCGGTGTGACAAAACGGTACGCCGCAGTTCATACAGCGTCCGGCTTGATTGCGCGTCGTCTCTTCTGGCTCCGGAACGACGAATTCATCGTAATTGAGAACGCGCTCATCTCTCGGCAGATATTTCGAATCTATCCTGTCGGTGATGAGGAATTCCCTCCCTCCGAACTTGGGGTAAGCCCCGTCAGTCGTCCTGTTCCCCGGCAAGGCGCCAGGCCTTTTTCGCTGGGCCATCCGACGCTCCTTCGATTGCGCTCTGCGGGATGCAAGGCTATTAACTCAAGGTACAAAGTTAAAGACTGCCGTTTAAGAGCAGTCCCATCGATCGAGTATATCTGCGTTCCCCAAAAAAGTACAGACCGGTCAATTGAATCGGTTCATCGCCGCTTCGCGGCCTTCGAGCACGATCGTTTCGATCGCGTCGGAAACTCTCTTGAATATTTTTTTCAATTCCTCCGTTTCGTTCGGCTTGAAACGCGCGAGGATGAAATTGACGACGACTTTCTCGCCTTCGGGTTTGCGGACCGCGCCGCTTGCGGTCGAGGGAGAAACGCCGATACGTATGCGCACGAATTTTTTCGTCTTCACCGTACGGATGATCGATTCGATCCCCTTGTGGCCGCCCGATCCCCTGTCGAATGAGAGCTTGATCTTGCCGAACGGGAGATCGAGATCGTCGTAGACGACGACCAGGCGCTCCGCCGCCTTCTGGCTTTTAATGAACTTTCCGACTGCGCCGCCGGACTTGTTCATAAAAGTGTCCGGATTCACGAGAACGGCGAGCGTTTTGCCGATCACGCCGCGATCGATGTGCGCTTTTGCCTTTTTATCCTCCTTCCATTCGCCGAATTTGTGCTGTTTGGCGAAAAACTCGAGCGCCATGCGGCCGGTATTGTGCCTCGTGTTGGTGAATTCCTCACCCGGATTGCCTAAGCCCGCGATGATCCATGTCATTGCTGTGCATCATAGAACAAAAAATGAAAAATCGGAACGATGAACGTCCCTTCTTTCACTTTTTCGCGATGGAACATTGCGAAGGCTTTGTGTCAACCACCGCGGCAAGTATAATAGTTGTGACATGAGCTCCGTTAGAAACATTTTTGACGGTGCATTTCTCCAAAAGGTTCCCTCTGCGACAGCTTCCCGCTCTTCCGAGCACGTTCGCGTGAGAAATTGATATGGATAACGAGCGGGGTCCGCTGAATTCGCAGGTACAGCCGGCGGGGAAGAAGGAATCGTACCTCTCGCTTGCCATCTACACCGTCATCGCGCTCGGGCTCGCGCTCCTCATCCGCTTTTTCGTCGCCGCCCCCTATGTCGTGGACGGCACCTCGATGCTTCCGACCTTCCAGAACTGGAATTACCTCATCGTCGACCGCATTTCGTATGATCTGGGGGCACCGCAACGGGGCGACGTCGTCGTGCTCGCGCTGCCGGAGGACACTGCGCGCGACCTCATCAAGCGCGTGATCGGATTACCGGGCGACACTGTGGACATTTCAGGCTCCAAGCCGACCGTGACGATCTCCAACAAGGATTATCCGAACGGTTTTACTCTCGCGGAGCCGTACATCGATCCGGCAAATTATGGCGGACCGACCGACATCAAAGTGACGCTCGGTCCGGACCAATACTATGTGCTCGGCGACAACCGCGGCGTCTCGGCCGACTCGCGCACGTGGGGCGTTCTGCCGCGGCAGGATATCGTCGGCCGCGTTCTGCTTCGATTGTATCCGTTCAATGAACTAGGAATTTTCCCGGGCGAAGCGCGCTATGAATAGTCCACAACTTATAGCTTGCAGCTTGCAGAAAAAATTCATCGGCATTTTGAATTCGCTGCCACCTGCCACCTGCCACCTGCAAGCTACTGTATGATCCGCCTTCGCGACACCAGGCACGAGAACACCGCCGCGTTCCTCGGCTCGGCGATCCGCATCGCGGAATACTACGGGTTCGTTCCGCTCGAAGAAGCGCTGAAGGCCTCGACGCAGCCCGGCGCACGCAAAGCGCTCAGCGGTCCCAAGCCTGAGAACGAGATCGTGTTCGCGAGGCGCGAAGAGCGGCCGCTCGCACAGATCGCGCGGCGCGCGGCGCAATGCATGCGCGGCGATGTCCCCGAGACAGGCGCGCATCTTTTCTGGCGGACGACACAGGGTCAGAGCTCGCTCCCTTCGATCTCGCTCGAGCTGCACGTGGCAGGCGCGCGCGGCGCGATCGCCGAAGCGCTGCTCCTCATCGTCGCGTCTATCATCGCCGAAGAAGCGGGGCTGCCGAAGCAAGTCCTCTCCATCAACAACATCGGCTCGATGGAATCGTCGAACCGCTACGTGCGCGACGTCGGTACGTACCTGCGCAAGCACATCGATACGATTTCGCCGACGCTGCGTCCGCGCGCCGCTACGGATCCGCTCGGGACGCTCGTTCAATTAATAGAGCGCGGTCACCCGGCCGTCGCGCGCGCGCCGCAAGCGATGGAATATCTGACCGAAGAAGAACGCCGCCGCTTCTGGGAACTGCTCGAATACCTTGAGGTCTCCGGCCTTTCCTACGAACTCTCGCCGCACATCCTCGGCAGCCGCGATTGTTGGGCACAGGCGCTCTACGAGCTCTCGATGGTCGAGCCCGAAACGAGTTCGCGCATCCCCGTTGCCTTCGGTGGGCGTTACGACCCACTCGCCAGCCGCTTCGGCGGCGACATGGGCGCGGCGACGATCGCGATCACCTGCGAGATAAAAGGAAAAACTCGCTTCAAGCGCGAAGCGCCCGGCCTCCCGGCCATCTACTTGGCTCACTTGGGGCTCGAAGCGCGCCGCGCGTCGCTCAAAGCGCTCGAGGTATTGCGCCGTTCGGAGATCCCGGTCTATCACAGCCTTTGCTTCGAGAAGATCGGCGACCAGATGGTGCAGGCAAAAGCGCTCGCCTCCCCCTACATCCTCATCATGGGCTACAAAGAATCGATGGAAGGCTCCATCATGGTCCGCGAAGTCGCGACCAATTCGCAGGAATCCGTTCCTCTCCTCGACCTCCCCGGCTACCTCAAACGCCGCCGCGTCGGCAACTCCCGCAGCGGCATCGCCGCATAAATCAGATCCTGCGTATCCAAGGGGTCCCCTTGGTTTCATTTTTACTTGAACCTTTTTTTAGGTCGTGCTACAGTAGCTCCCCATGGCCAAGCAAGACGAGTGAAATGAAAGTTTTACTTTCATTTCCGAGTCTGCGCTGGACCATATGAATATATGGCGATCAATGCAGAAGTACAAAAAAGCGGGAGCGAAAATTCGCTTTCGACCATTCGCAAATTCTCCCGCCGCGTGCAGGGCACGGGACTCGTAAAGAACGCGCGCGCTATCCGCTACTTCGAGCGCGAGAAGTCGAAGACCGTCAAGAAAAAGCGCGCCCTCAAAATGATCAAACGTCGCGCCGAGTACCAAAAGAAGGTGAAAGAGGGCAAGATCGCCGAACGCGAATACCGCGGCGGTCCGCGCAACATGGCACCGCGTCCGCAGAGCGAAGCCCCCCGCTCGCAATCCGGCCTCGGCGATGCGACCCCGATCGCACGCTAAATGCGCGCCCAAGTTTCGATAAAGAAGACGACACGCGGCCCGGTGCCGCGTTTGCCGTTCGAGCGGATGGCAAAACAAATTCTCGGCAGCGGGTACGAACTTTCGCTCGTTATCTGCGGCGACTCGCTGGCGCAGCGGATGAATCAAACGTATCGAAAGAAAAGTTACAAGCCCAATGTCCTCTCGTTCCCTATTTCCAAAAGCGAAGGCGAGATATTTCTCAATGTTCAGTGCGCGAAACGCGAAGCGAAAAGGTACGGCACGACATTCCCAAAGCGCCTCGCGCTCCTTTTCATCCACGGATGCTTCCATCTCAAAGGGTTGAAACACGGAACAAAGATGGAAGCTTCGGAGCAAAAAGTCCTAAAAAATACGGCCTGAAATAGAGGTGGGTCCGCTTTCCCCCAAAAGCGGACCCAAAGTCGCCATACATCGCGTCACGCACGCTTCGGCAGAGGGACGACTTTTCTTGTCGCTTCTTCAGGCTTGCCACGGCGCTCTTTGCACCGCTGGATCAGCTTGCCGATGTCGAGCAGCGCGTTCCCGGCTTCGGCGTAGGCGGCGACGAACAGTTCGACCTCCTTGTCGGGGACGTTCTCGAACATCTTCTCGAAGTCGCCGGGAGTAAAGCCGATCGTCTTATTCTGCATCACGGTCCGTGTCAGGTTCATCAGGATCTCTCGACGCTTCCCTGGCTCGAACCGGTCGCCTTTCTTACGCCTCGGATCCGCACTGGAAAGTTGAGCGGCGCGCTCGGCGATGAACTCCACCGCACGGACTGAACCGAACTTGTGGTGCCGGATGCCCGCAAGGAGCACCTTCTGCATTTCGAATCGGAGCCTGTCGGGCTTCATTGCCCAGATATCCGTGCGCGGTTTTAGTTTTGCGTCTTTTACGGCCCCGATGTCCTCGTCGAACAGAATGTGTGCCTGCTCGAGTTCTTCGGGCGTCGGCTCCGGAATACCGCCGAGAGCGCTGGCAATGCTAAGACCCAGCTCCCTCTTCTCGGAAACCCCGGGGTCGATAAGCCGCTGGATATTCGGGTCGAGCCTCGTGAGATTCCTCCGATCCAGCACGTGCTTGATCGAACGGCCGGAACCTTTGGCGATCCTCTCGAAACTCACCCCGTCTTCGCTGTTGAGCCGGACGATCTCTTGCCCTTGCTCAAGCGGCGTCAAATCGGCGTGGCCCTCATTCAGCAAGAACGCATCCAGCCGGTGATCTTCACGCGTTTCATAAATGCGAACCAGGATCGGGACCGCCTCGATGTCTTCTTCGATCGCCGACCGGTCGCGCCGATGCCCGCTCACGATCACGAACGGCAGCTTATCGTGCTCGGGCGGCAGTATGACCCACGGCACGAGCCCTCGCGGGGTGATGACAATCGGCTGGCGGACGCCGCGCTCTCTCACGCTCACCTTGAGTTCTGCGAACTCGGTCGTGTTCATGTGCTTTCGCGGCTGGCGAGGATCGGGTGCGAGCAACCGTGGATCGATGTATCCGGAGGCGTTGTCAACGCTCCACCACGGTTGCGACAGATCTGAGATACGCACATTCTTTCCGCCGGGAAGGGTTACGGTACGCCAAGTGCTCTTCGTCATCATCATCTCCCTGCGACGCGTGCACTCACGCGTTTATGTCGATGTTCGTCCTGCTTCGATGGTACCGCGCCCGCGACCGACCGCAATGGGAGGCATCTGATAAGATTCCACAAAACCGAGGTTTTCGGCTCCGCTTTTGCGAGGTAGAATGCTTCAATGGCCCGCAAGGTTTACTGTGGCATCGATATCGGCACCTACCATGTGAAGGTCGTCATCGCAGCGCCCTCCGAGAATCCGGAAATGCCCATGCAAATACTGGGCACAGGCACGGCGACCTCGCGCGGCATGCGGCACGGCTACATCGTCGAGAAGGGAGAAGCGACGCGAAGCGTCAAAGAAGCGCTTGCCCGCGCCTCGTCGTCAGCCCGAGTACAGATCCGCTCGGCGCGTGTGGGCTTAGGCGGCGTCGGCATCGACGAGATCCGCTCGACCGGCGACGTCACGCTCACGCCTTCCGGCGGCATCGTCACGCAACAGATGATCGGCCGCGCGATGCGCGAATCGGAGAAGCGCGCGTCTCCGAAACTCACGAATCGCAGCATCATCCACACCATTCCCATCGAGTACCGCGTCGACGGCCAGAAAGTATTCGGCAAGCCCGAAGGCATGCAGGGTACGAAGCTTGCCGTCGACACGCTTTTGATAACGATGCTACAGCAGCACCACGACGACCTTGTCGAAGCGGTCGAAGCCGCGGGCGTGGAGGTGGACGGGGTCATGGTGAGCCCCCTTGCCGCGTCCCTCGTCACGCTTACGAAGGCACAAAAAACCGCAGGGGTCTGCCTCGCCAACATCGGCGCGGAAACGCTTTCGATGATCATCTTCGAGGACGACACGCCGATATCCATCAAGATCCTGCCGATTGGCTCCTCCGATATCACAAATACCATCGCGCTCTCGTTCCAAATTCCTCTTCCCGAGGCCGAGCAGATGAAGCGCGGCGCGGTGACGGGTTCCGATGTGCCCATTCGCAAAATGGATTCCATCGTGCAGCAGAGGCTCAAGGAAATGTTCAAGCTTATCGGCGCGCATCTCAAAGCTATCGGCCGCGCGCAGCTCCTCCCGGCGGGGATCGTCATTACCGGCGGAGGTTCCGGCATGGCTTCAACGCAGGAGATCGCAAAAGCCATATTGAAACTGCCTTCGCAGGTCGGCCAGATCGGTCACATGCCGCGCTCTGCCTCCGTCGATGCAACGTGGGCCGTCGCGTACGGGCTTTGCAAATGGGCGTACGGGGAGGACATGATGGATCGATCCTCTTCGCTCAGCGAAGCCTTCGGCGGCGTTTGGGATTCTATTAAAAGAGGACTGCGCAGCCTCCTTCCCTAGCGGAAACGAAAGAACGCTTGGAATTGCCTGTCAACTTTGCCCTTCCCCTGAAAGTGCTATGATGCTCCCGATATGGCAAAAGCAGTGAAGCCCGACATCGAGTCGTTCGCCCGTATTCGTGTCGTCGGCGTCGGCGGATCAGGTGGCAATGCAGTGAATCACATGGTCCAATCGCACGTCGAAGGCGTCGACTTCATCGCAGTGAACACGGACGGACAGGATCTCCACAAAAATAAAGCAAAGAAAAAGATCCACATCGGCAAAACGCTGACGCGAGGCCTCGGCACCGGTATGAACCCGGACCTCGGCAAACAGGCGGCAGATGAAACACGTGAAGATATCCAGGACGCGCTCAAGGGCTCCGACATGGTGTTCATCACCTGCGGTATGGGCGGCGGCACGGGAACCGGCGCGGCACCGATCGTCGCAAAATTAGCCCGAGAGCTCGGCGCGCTCACCGTCGGCGTCGTCACGCGCCCGTTCGCGTTCGAGGGCGCGCAGCGCCTCCGTCTCGCGGAAACGGGCCTCACGGAGCTCCGTAAAGCCGTTGACGCGCTCATCATCATCCCGAACGACAAGCTGCTCCAGATCGTCTCGCGCGACACGGGCATCAAGAACGCCTTCGCGATGTGCGACGACATCTTGAAGCAGGCTGTTGAGGGAATTTCCGACCTCATCACGCAAACCGGTATCATCAACGTCGACTTCGCCGACGTGCGTTCCGTCATGCAGAACGCCGGCTCCGCGCTCATGGGCATCGGCGTCGCCATGGGCGACAAACGCGCCGAAATGGCAGCGAAGGCAGCCATCAACTCGCCGCTCCTTGAGGTTTCCATCACCGGTGCGAAGGGCGTACTCTTCTCCATCGCAGGCGGCGAGGACCTCGGAATGCTCGAGGTGCAGGACGCCGCGAATGTCATCACCGAAGCCATCGACCCCGAGGCAAAGGTCATCTTCGGCGCCGTCACGGACGAATCGCTCAAGAAAGGCCAGGTTCGCGTCACAGTCATCGCGACCGGTTTTCCGGAGAGCTCGACCCGCGCGGCATCGCTCTTTACCGCGAAGGCCCCACGAAAGACCGAGGACGTTCCGCCGGCCGCCGTAAAAGAGCGAGAACGCGGCGAGGTCATCAAAGAGCGCATCGTCATCGACGACACCGCTCCCAAGAAGCGCGAGGAACCGAAGGAAAAGAAACCAGAACCGGTCCGTATCGTGGACACGACACCAAGCGACGACGATTCCTGGGGAGGATTGCCCTCATTTTTACGCAGGAAGTGATAAACTAGTATTCCAATGATGACCCAGACCTACGAACTCGCGATCGTGGGCGGCGGCCCTGCTGGGGCCGCTGCTGCTGTCTATGCTGCGCGCAAACGCCTCAAAACGGTTTTCATAACGAGCGAATGGGGCGGCCAGTCGACCGTTTCAACGGATATCCAGAACTGGATCGGCACTCGTTCTATTTCCGGCGCCGATCTCGCCAAGAATTTAAAAGAGCATGTCGAAGCGCATGCCTCCGACGTATTGACTATCGTATCGCCGGCACTCGCAACGGGCTTCACTCTGCAGAACGGCAGTGTCGAAGTACAAACGAACAAGGGCGCATTCTCCGCGAAGGCCCTCCTTATCACGAGCGGTGCGCAGCGACGCAAGCTCGAGGTTCCCGGTGCGGCCGAATACGACCAAAAAGGCCTTACCTATTGTGCCTCGTGCGACGGTCCGCTCTTTGCCGACAAGGACGTCGCCGTCATCGGCGGCGGCAACGCAGCATTCGAAACGGCGCTGCAGCTCTTGGCCTACTGCAAGACCGTCACGCTGCTCAATCGTTCCGAGATCTTTCGCGCCGACGAGATCACCATCGCTTCCGCCACAGCACATCCCAATATGCGCATCATCAAAAACGCGGTCCCGACGGAAGTGGTCGGTTCGCAGTTCGTGACAGGCCTCAAATATAAAGACGCCTTGAGCGGACAGGAAACGCTCCTTCCGGTCGAAGGTATATTTGTCGAAATAGGTCTCCTGCCGAATACGGATTGGTTGGGAGACAAGCTCGACATGAATGAGACCAAGCAGATCAAAGTGGATCCGCGCACGCAGCTGACCTCGGTCCCCAGGATCTGGGCTGCGGGCGATTGCACTGACGGGCACTATCACCAGAACAACATCGCTGCAGGCGACGCCGTCAAAGCGCTGGAAGACATATATATAGCGCTGCGCAGAAATTGATTACGATTTATTTCGGGATCGAAGTGCTTCCAGCGCAGCTTTATCACCCTCGCTCAGTTCATCCGGTGCGCTCGTGATATCTTCGTCAAGCCTGAATAACTCTTCGAAGCTCATGTCCTCAGGATGTTCAAAACCTGCAAGCGGTATTATGCCGATTTCGTCTCCCTCACCCTTTACGAAGGCTATCTTGTAGTAACCCTCTAAATTGTGATGCTCAATGCGCCCCATGTGAGCGTTTTCATGCGAGAGCACAGCTTTTACCCGATCTTCCGTGAGCAAAAGGCGAAGTGCATAGGAGAACTCAGATAGGGAGCGGAAGGTCAGGACGTTCGGCATATCAAGCAGCGCCGCCGAGCGTTCACGATACTCCGATTCAGATATGTGTCCCGCCTCGCACTCAATAGCAAGGTTATTCGACGCTGCCGCTCTGCGTTCGAATTCTTCCCGCGGGACAGCCACTAATTTCGCAAGCCCAACATGTGCTCTGATCTCACGCTTTTTTCTTTCAAATGACTCACCAGCATTAACTTGATCGAAGGACATGTGCCTGCATTATGCACCGGTTCCAACG
>DASZII010000056.1:0-5334 GCA_035949275.1 Minisyncoccota bacterium
CAGACCCGCAACAACATATGGGAATACCTTCACAAGCTCAACAAAGAGGAAAGTGTCACCGTCTTTTTCACCACGCACTACATGGAAGAAGCCGACCGCAATGCCGACAGAATAGCGATCATCGACCACGGCAAGATCATCGCGATGGGTTCCGGCGAGGAATTGAAAAAACAGACGAATACGGAGTCGCTCGAGGACGCGTTCCTCCAGCTCACCGGTAAGGTGATCCGCGAGGAGGGCGCGAGTTCCCTCGACCATCTCCGAACCATGGGCCGCATGCGAGGCCGCCGATAACGCTATGGTACAAACCGTCTACATCATGTGGCTGCGCGAGGTGAAGAAATTCCTCCGTTCGAAATCGCGCATTTTCGGCGCGCTCGGCCAGCCCATATTTTACTTGCTCGCGCTCGGCTTCGGGCTCGGGAGCGTCTTTCAGGCGGCGGGGCAGGGAAGTTATTTCCAACTCCTCGTGCCGGGAGTTATCGGCATGACCATCATCTTCACATCGATATTCAACGGCATTCAGGTCATCTGGGACCGGCAGTTCGGATTCCTCAAAGAGACGATGGTCGCGCCGGTCTCCCGCGCCGCCATCATGTTCGGTCGCACGCTCGGCGGGGCGACCGTTTCGGCCGCACAGGGGAGCATCGTTCTGCTTCTTGTGCTCGTCCTCACCTACTTTTTCCACCTGAATTTCCAGCTGTATTCGTGGACGCTCGTCATTCCGGCGATACTCGTGATGCTTCTCGTCGGGCTTCTTTTCAGCGCGCTCGGCATTATGGTCGCCTCGCTTCTGACCGACATGCAGGGGTTTCAACTCATTATGAACTTCCTTGTGATGCCGATGTTCTTTCTTTCGGGCTCTCTCTTCCCGCTCACCAACATCCCGCTTCTGCTTTCTCTGTTCGCGACGATCGATCCGCTTTCCTATGGCGTCGACGCACTGCGCGCGCTTCTCGTTAACACGACGCACTTCGGACTCAGCCTCGATCTTGCGGTCCTCGTGCTCATCACCGTCATCTTCCTCGGATTGGGCAGTTACTTTTTCACCCGTATCGAGGTTTGACGGGTACTTCCGCTCGCGTATAGTCGAAAGATGCACTTTCTAGCCCGAGTATTCTTGAAATGGCTGCCGCTCGGGGTCGCCGTGACGCTTTTGTGCGGGCTCATCTGTGCGACCGTGCAGCAGAACTATCGCCAGTCGGCGAATGATCCGCAGATCCAGATGGCGGAAGACGCAGCGGTACAGCTTTCCGCAGGCGCGAAGCCCGGTGGCGTGGTCCAAACCCCGGATGCCGTGGACATCACCAATTCACTTGCGCCGTGGCTCGCGATCTACAACAACGATGGCGTGGCGATCATTTCTTCGGGGGTAGCCGACGGCGCGATACCGGTCCTGCCGCAGGGTGTTTTCGATATGAGCACATGGAAAAAACAATACGCGGAGGACCGGATCCCCATGCAGCTCCCGCCGAACGAAACTCGCTTCACCTGGCAATCCGGAGCCGGCGTTCGTCAGGCGCTCGTCATGGTCCACTATGATTCGCCGAGCGGCAGCGGCTATGTGGTTGCCGGCCGCAATATCAGCGAGATCGAGAACAGGGTACAGACGCTCACTGTCATGGTCGGTATCGGCTGGTTGGTGACAATGACCGCCACCTATATTGCGCAGGCATTGGCAGCCTATCTGCTGTAAAGCGTTATCCCCACCTTCCTTGCATTTTCATGAGGGATCAGTATGATGTAAATACTTAGAACGTCTAACTATTATGCTGACACGTTTCAAGGGGTATCTGACGCCGCCCGTTATCATTACAACGGCCGCCGTTCTCGCGGTCGCGTCGGCTGCGCTCGTCTATTTCATGTCCGGCTCGAAACCGGCGGCCGCGTTCGTATCGCCGACGATGGGATCCTTGACGGAACAGGTCGACACCACCGGCAGCGTCCAAGCAGCCGACGAGATCAATCTCGGATTCCAAGCCGGCGGGACGGTTTCCGATGCGGGCCCCGCAGTCGGCACGCACGTAGCGCAAGGCGTAACGCTCGGGACGCTCCGGAGCGGTACGCAAAGAGCCGCAGTCGAGCAGGCCGAGGCGGCGCTTGAAACACAGCAGGCCAACCTTTCCAATTTACAGGAGGGCGCGAGGCCCGAACAAGTCAGCGTTTCCCAGACTTCCGTATCTAACGCGCAGGCGAGCCTCACCCAAGCGAAACAGGCGCTGATCGCTGCGGCCGAGGACGCTTACGCAAAATCGGATGACGCGATCGTGAACAAGGTGGACCAGTTCATGCTGAACCCGCACAGCATAAATCCGTCGCTCGCGTTCAGCCTTACGAATTCGGAGGATCAGACGTCGATCGTTTCCGGACGCTTGCAAATGGAAGCGCTCTTGAGCGGCTGGCAGCAATACCTTGCCTCGATCCCGTCCGATCCGAATGCGGTCGATACGGACGCGCTCGCATCGACGACGCGGGCAAATTTGCAGGCGGTAAGCGCCTACTTGAACCTTGTTGCGACCGGGCTCACCGAGGCCGTGCCGAGCACCGGCTACACGATGGCGACCATCCAGGCATACGAGACCAATGTTGCGACGGGGAGGACGAATGTTTCCGCCGACCTTACCGCTCTGGCCACTGCTCAAACCGCGCTGACGACGGCTCAATCCGGGCTTGCTTCGGCACAGTCGCAGCTCTCGCTCACGACGGCTCCGGCGACATCGCAGCAGATACAAGCTCAGGAAGGGCAGGTCGCCGCTGCGCAAGCGCAGGTCGATGCTGCGCAGGCACTCCTCTCGCAAACGGTCATCACGGCCCCGATCTCGGGCACGATCACGGTCAACAACATGGAACCGGGGCAGGTCGCTGCGGCAGGGCAGACGCAGGTAACGATGATCTCAGATACGAAATTCCAGTTCGAGGCGTACGTTTCGGAAACACAGCTCTCCGAGCTCAAAGTCGGCGAGGCGGGGCAGGTGGAACTCGATGCTTATGAGGACCAGCCGCCCTTGCCGACACACGTCATCGCCATCGATCCCGCCGCGACCATCCAGAACGGCGTCGCCTCGTACAAGGTCACAGTGCAATTCGACCAGAACGACCCGCGTATTTCCTCCGGCGAGACGGGGAGCGCAACGATCACCGCGCAGTCGCTCGACAATGTCATGAGCATTCCGGCGAGCGCCATAATCATGGACAACGGCCAGTATTTCGTCATTAAAAAAGCGGGATCCGGCACGCTGAAGGTCCCAGTACAGATCGGGATCGAAGGCGCGAACGGCTACACGCAGATCACCTCCGGCCTTTCTCCCTCCGACCAGATCCAGACGTTCGGTTCACAATAAGTACGTATGGCGCAGCGCAAAGAAATCACACGAAGGCAGTGGATCATAACGGGCATCGTCGTATTCGCGATCATAGCGGCCGCGGGCGGATTCATCTATTGGTACACGACCTCGCAGAGCGTCTACATCGACTCGGCTTCTATCAAAGCTCCGGAGATTGACCTGTCGCCCTCACAGCCCGGCACGCTTGAGAACGTCTACGTCAACGAAGGGGATACGGTTCCCGAGAATTTCACCGTCGCCCGCGTCGGCGATCAGCTCATACAGACCACGGTGGCGGGTATCGTCATTTCGGTGCCCGACACGGTCGGCGCGCAAGTGAGCCCTGGCCAGACGGTGGTTGCCATGATTGATCCGACCCAGTTGCGCGTCGTCGGAGAGATCGACGAGAACAAGGGCCTCAGCCTCATCAAAGTGGGAGACCCGGTCACCTTCACCGTCGATGCGTTCGGCTCGCAGCAGTTCAGCGGTGTAGTCGATGAGATCGCGCCGACCTCGAACGCTTCCGGTGTCGTCTTTAATATTTCCGACTCGCGCCAGACGCAGCAGTTCGACGTGAAAGCACGCTTCGACACGACCGCCTACCCGCAACTCAAGAACGGCATGTCCGCGAGGATGTGGGTCTACCAGCAATGAAAAACGATACCGTACAGGCACGGGGGGGTTCGTTCGTCGGCCACCCCTGGCTCGTACTGGCTACGGTCATGCTCGGCACGCTCCTGATCGGGCTCGACCGCACCGTCGTCAACCTCGCCGTTCCGAAAATAATCGGCGATTTCGGCATCTCGGTCACGACTGCAGCTTGGATCGCGACCGCATACATCATTTCGAATGCGATCTTCGTGCCGGTCTTCGGCAAGCTGGGCGACCTCTTCGGCAACCGCGTGATCTACGTTTGGAGCTTCGCCGGATTCATCGGCGTCTCGGTCCTGACCGGCCTTGCGTGGGACTTCCCCTCGCTTATCGTCTTCCGCACACTGCAGGGGCTCGTCGGTGCGGCGATCCTGCCGACGGCGATGTCGCTCATTGCGAAATCGTTCGTCGATCCGAAGGCACGGGCACAGGCGCTCGGCATTTGGTCGTCATCGTTCGCCGTTTCCGCTATCATCGGCCCGCTCCTGGGGGGGTACCTCATCGATTATTTTTCGTGGCGCATGATCTTCTACATCAATCTGCCTATCGGCATCGCCGGACTTGCCATGACCCTGCTCTTTTTGCCGCACGATGCTCCTACGGATCGCGGCGCATTCGACTGGTTTGGTTCGGTCCTCCTTTCGGGTGCGATTACGCCACTCGTCTTGGTACTCGATCAAGGTCAGGCATGGGGCTGGACCTCGAGCGCCTCGCTCCTGTGCTACGCGGCCACCATCGCCTTCAGTTATCTCACCTGGTGGTGGGAAACCCGGCACGCGCATCCGATCATCGACTTTAAGTTGTTCAAGAATCCGACCATTGTATCCGTGCTCATTGTTTCCTTTTTGTCGTTCGGCGGCATGATGGGCGCGATGTTCCTCCTCCCGGTCTTCACCCAGACGTTCCTCGGCTACAACGCGATCCAAACAGGGCTTCTTTTCGTACCGATGGGACTTTCTCTGCCGATCTTTGCGCCTTTGGGCGCGCGCCTCGCGAACACCTTCGACCCGCGCTACACGGTTTCCTTCGGCATGGCGGTCGCCGCACTCAGCTTTTTCATGTTGCGTAATCTGGATCCGGCAATGACCTTTTTCGATTTCGTTATCCCGCTCTCGCTCTTTGGTGCGGGCTTAGGCCTTGGCATGGCGCCTCTGACTACTGCCGCGACGACCGCGGTGCCGCTCAACGAAGTGGGCATGTCATCGGGGCTCTTGAACCTGACGCGTAACATCGGCGGTGCATTCGGTATCGCGATCTTCGGAACAGTCCTCGTGAATGCGACGAATGCCGACGTTTTAGCGGTGGCGCAGCACTCCGTCATCCGGAGTGTCTCGCCGCAGGCGATAGCAGAGGGCACGCA
>DASZII010000057.1:0-16461 GCA_035949275.1 Minisyncoccota bacterium
CCACCACAATAACGAGATCGCGCAGTCCGAAGCGGCGACCGGGAAGCGTCCGCTCTCGCGCTTTTGGCTCCACCGCGCGCACGTGCAGCTCGAGGGAGCAAAGATCGCAAAATCCGAAGGTAATGTGGTCTACCTTTCGGATATCATCGAGCGCGGCTTCCACCCGCTCGCACTCCGCTACCTCTACCTGGGTGCGAATTACCGGACAGCCTCGAATTTCTCATGGGAAGCGCTTGAGGCATCCCAGAATGCCTTTCTCAAACTGCGCAGATACATCGATTCGCTCCGAGAGGTTCAAGCCGGAGTGCCACCTCAAGAGTACCGCAAGCGTTGGCATGAACGCCTCAATGATGACCTCGATACGCCGGGAGCGCTCGCGATGCTCTGGGAATTGCTGCGCGATGAAAAGGAGATCTCGAAAGAAGAACTCAAAGGCGGCCTTTTGGATATTGATCGGGTACTTGGGCTCGGCCTCGACAAAGAGGATAGGAACGCAGAGGCGCTCTGGGCCAAACTCTTCGGCGCTCTCGTTGAGGAAGATGCCATCCCCGAACGCGTCAAGAACTTACTCGATGCACGCGAGGCTGCACGCAAAGAGAGCAACTGGCAGCACGCGGACAGTCTCCGCAAAGAGATAGAAATGCTTGGCTACACGGTTGAAGATACGCCTGCGGGAGCGCGTCTCTTTAGGAGGTAACAAAATTCACCAAACGGTTCGGAACAACGACCGTCCGAACGATCTGTTTGCCTTCGAGGCGGCTCGCCACCTTCTCGCGCGCCGCTTTTTCGACTTCTTCCTTTGAAGCGTCTGCAGCGATCTTTATCTCATCGCGCGTTTTTCCGTCTACCTGAACGACAATAGCGACTTCTTCATCCAGTAACAGTTTTGGATCAAAAACCGGCCACGGTTCGGCATGGGTCGAGGAATCGTGTCCGCTTTCGTGCCAAAGCTCTTCCGCGACGTGCGGCGCGAATGGCGCCAACAACTTCAAAAACGTATTCCATTGTTCTGCCCCCAGCTGCTTTTCTTTTTCTATCGCGTTCAGCAAGATCATGAGCTGGCTGATGGCTGTATTGAACTTCAACTGATCAGTGTCGTCACCGACCTTCTTGATGGCGCGGTGCAGCACACGCTCGACGGCAGTATATTTTTTATCGTCGATCTTTGATGACTCCGTCACGAACTCTTGTGCGCGCCATACGCGCTCTAGAAATCTGCGGATGCCGACAACGCCGTCGGGATTCCACGGATAGCTCGCGACCTCGTTGTACGGGCCGATGAACGCCAGGTACATGCGCACCGTGTCCGCCCCGAGCCGCTCGACGATCTCGTCCGGGTCGACGACATTGCCGTGCGATTTGCTCATTTTCTGGCCGTCTGGACCTAAGATTATCCCGCGATTCATTCTCCGAAGATATGGCTCGCTGTCGGCGACCAATTGCTTATCGAATAGCGCCTTGTGCCAGAACCGGCTATAGAGGAGGTGCATCGTCGTGTGTTCGGCGCCGCCGCTGTAGAGATCGACGGGCATCCAGTTGGCTTGCTTCTCGTTCGCCGCGAACTCTTTTTCGTCGAGCGGGTCCGTATAGCGCAGGAAGTACCAGGAAGAATCAACGAACGTATCGAGCGTGTCGGTTTCCCGTTCGGCTTGCCCGCCGCACTGGGGACATTTCACTTGGACGAATGAAGCGACTTTTGCGAGCGGCGACTTCCCTTTCCCGTCGGGCAGGTAATCGTCGGTTTCCGGCAGGAGGACAGGCAATTGATCATCCGGCACTGGAACAATGCCGCATTTCGCACAGTGTATGACCGGTATCGGAACGCCCCAGTACCGTTGGCGGGATACTATCCAATCGCGCAGTTTGTATGTTGTTTTCCTGCGCCCGAACGTTTCCGTCATCTTCTTTTTCGCTTCCTCGACAGTCAGCCCGTCGAACCCGACCGAATTGACCACTATCCCCTGCCCCGTATATGCGCCTTCTTCCTTGCCTGCAAGCAGGTCCAGGATCCTGTCTTTTTCCTTCAGCATGAGGAATGCGCGCAATTCGTCCGGCCGTTTCCAAACGACTTCGTGCATTGCCGATTCTCCCGCCGAAACCGCACTCCGTTCGTCGTCGCGCAACCTCCCCAAAAAATAACGGAACCTCGCGCGAACGTTCGTTTTCTTTATCTGATGATAGAACTCGATGTAATCGAACCCGCCGAGCTGCTTCGTGATCTCAATGTTCTTATACCCCGTCTCCTCTCTCGCTTCTCTAGCAGCCGCATCCGCCGCATTCTCGCCCTGTTCTATTCCGCCCGACGGGAAGGTGTGCATTTCGTGTTCTTTCCATTGAATGCAAAGACATTCGTCGTTTGCCCAATGCTTAACGACTGCCATCACGGCGTCCCGCTCCTTCCACCCCACATCGGAACGTACGGCGTCTCCGCCTGAAACGGCGCGGAGCACCCGAGCGACGACTTGCTTGATCGGCAAATTAAATTTCTTTGCGAATTCATGGTCGCGCTCGTCGTGAGCGGGCACTGCCATGATGGCGCCAGTGCCGTAACCGGCGAGCACATAATCAGCGACGAAAAGCGGGATCCTCTCCCCCGTCGCGGGATTGATGGCCTCGACGCCCTCGAGCTTCACACCAGTTTTTTCCCTGTTTTCTTGCCGTTCAAGCTCCGTTTTCTTTTTCGCCTGTTCCACATACGCCGCGACCTCACCATTATTCTTGAGCACCGTTTTGTGTTGCAGAGCAAGCGTGACCCACAAATGTTCGGGAGCAAGCACGAGATACGTCGCCCCGAAAAGCGTGTCCGCGCGGGTCGTGAAGACACGAATGGTCGGACGCAGCCACATCAAAACATCCGGCTCTGTATCGCCAGTAAAGTGCGGTTTATTCGAGACCCCGAGAGTAATTGGGGTATTCAGCAGTTCGGATAACGCTTTTGCCTGGTCGTCGGAAATGCCGGTATCGCGCGGGTCGTGCAATATGGTAATCGACTTTGCATTGCGCCTTATTTTTTCACCGTCGAACGTCCAATTAAATTTGGCATCGAAATTTCTCGGCCTGTCTTTGAAGTTCCTGTTGCAGAAACCGCCGACGGTAACGAGACGCGCGATAGGTTTGTCTAATTTCTCCAACACCTTCATCGCAACGACCGCACCTAAGCTATGCCCCACCAAGACCGTGTTTTCATCGTAGGTTGTTGCGTTGAGCGCAGCGGCAACCTGTTCTTCTTCTGAAGGAAAATCCGGGTTAGGCAGCGTCGGAATAACGACCTCGTATCCCAATTGTTCAAGTCCCGCTTTGTACCAAAGATTGCGCGGTCTGTCAGGCCTGCTTTCAAAGCCATGCAAATAAACGACCTTCATTTTTTCCCCGCCGATGTCGAGGGGAAAATCGATCTCCGCTCCTTCGCTCCGGCCGATCCAGTTGCGCTGGGATTCCTTGATCGGTTCGGGCCAATCGAGCTTTTCCAGGTCGTCGATGAGTCGGTCGGCGTACTCGGTGATCTTGATATTCCATTGCAGCATTTCCTTTTGCACGACCTCGTGCCCGCAGCGCTCGCATTTGCCGTCGATGACCTGCTCGTTGGCGAGCACGGTCTTGTCGTTCGGACACCAATTCACTTTCGTTTCCTTTCGGTATACCAAATTCGACTTATGGAGCTGCAAAAAAAGCCACTGCGTCCATTTGTAATATGCCGGGTCGCAAGTGAGAATCTCGCGCGACCAGTCGAACGAAGCGCCCATGGAGCGCAGCTGGCCGCGCATGTAGTCGATGTTAGACTCGGTCCATTCGCGTGGATTTACCTTATTTTTTATCGCCGCGTTCTCCGCGGGCAATCCGAACGCGTCGAAGCCGATGGGATACAGCACGTTCTTCCCTTCCATCCGGAACTTCCGCGCCAAGATGTCCGGTATAGCGAACGAGTACCAGTGGCCGACGTGAAGATTGCCGGAGGGGTATGGAAATTCGACGAGAAGATAGAAATTATCTCTGCCGGGAACGGAATCCTTTGTTTCGTATATCTTCGCTTTCGCCCAGGCTTCCTGCCATTTTTTCTCTATTTTCTTGTGGTCGTACGCTTTCATTTAGCACACAATAGCATGGCGCCGCTCGGGCTCGAAGAAAGGCCTAGCGCTTGATCGCGTCCTACGGGGCCGCCTTGAGACGCGGATACTGCTGCGGGTTTATCACCCGCAAGAAGCATTGGTTGCCCGCGTCGTGATACCACGAATCGCTGAGCTGTACGGTCCCGCCCACGCCGGCAGGCATAGGGGCGGTGATCTCATTCTGCGTAATAGCGTACGGCGCGGTCACCGCGTTGAAGTTCGCACAAAGCTTGAACGACGTTTGCCCCACGACCATATACTCATATTCCTTGCCTGTCTGCTCGTCGACGGGCATCGTGCCGCCCGTGAGCGGCTGGCCGATCTGATCGAGGCTTGCGGGCAATTTCCCGCTCTGCTGCCAGTACGAAACCACGTCGCTCTGGATCATCTGCAAGTCGCTCACTTTTTGCTCATCCTCGCGATACGCCATCGCTTGCGCGGGAGTGCCGATAATGAAAAAGCCGGACCCGATGGATATGACCGCGAGGACAGCCACCGCGATACCGACGTTACGCCTGCGTTCCGGATACTCGCCCCAGTATCCCCGGAAATCGGCGATGAAATGCATAAAACCTCCCGCGGCAACGAGAAGAACGAGGAGGGCTTTGAGCGCGAAAGAGAGCGTGAACGATTCCCCGTTCAAGAACGTCGTCAAGACCGTGATGAGGTCGATCGCGATCGTGAGGCCGGTGACAAAGAGCGTGACGATAAGCGCCCAGCGGCGTACCCAAATGTTCTTGCGCGAGTGGTCATGCTTGATGTCGCGGCGGATGAACCACATCAGAAGGAAATAGACGGGCAGCATCACGATGATGGATGCCATTTCGTACCCTACCCCTCCCTGATAGGGATCGACGGGCACGAACGCGAGCGGAACCGGGAATGTATAGTCGATGTAGTTGTAAATGAGGAAAATGAAGGAAATTACGCTCCAGTAGAGCGCTATCATCGCCCCCGCCCAGAGGAAGAAATCCTTCGGGGTCGCCTTGGGTTTGTCCATATCCTAAAAGTGTTACACGCCCCGCATGACTCGGCAAGTCTCTGGATTCAGCCGTGCTTGAATTCCATTACGTCGCCGTCTTGCACGACATACTCCTTTCCTTCAGAACGCAGGACTCCTTTTTCGCGCGCCTTCGCCCACGAACCGCATTCGAGCAGCGTGTCCCAAGGGATGACCTCGGCTCGGATGAATTTGTCGCGGAAATCGGTGTGGATCGCGGCCCCTGCGTCCGGAGCCTTGTCGCCGCGCGAAATGGTCCAGGCGCGTGATTCGTCTGGCCCGGTCGTAAAGAATGAAATGAGGTCGAGGAGCTTGTAACCTGCCTTTATAAGATCATCGAGGCCGTCATTCGCAACGCCGAGCTCGCGGCGAAAATCTGGCTTCTCGTCGTCATGCACTTCGGAGAGCTCGCTTTCGACCCCAGCGTCGACGATCACGGAGCCTGCACCCGATGCGTCGAGAAAATCCTTGAGCTCGCGCCAGCGGTTGGCGCCCTCCGCATCGACGTTCACTGCTCCGCTCTTCCTGTTGAGGATGTAAAGGACAGGCTTCATGGTCAAAAAATGCATGCTCTTGGCGGCAAGTTTCTCTTTTTCATCCAACTGCACGGTCCGGGCCGCACTTCCGGACCGCAACACAGGAACGATCTTTCGGAGCACGTCGCGCTCCACGATACTCTCCTTATCGCCGCCTTTCGCATCGCGCTCGACGCGCTCGAGGCGCTTTTCCGCGCTCTGCAGGTCGGCTTGCACCAGCTCGAGGTCGATGACTTCGATGTCATAGCGCGGGTCCACGCTTCCTGCGACGTGATGTACGTCCTCGTCGTCGAACATGCGCACGACTTCTGCGATCGCGTCCACCTCGCGGATGTGCGAGAGGAATTGGTTGCCGAGTCCCTCCCCTTCCGAGGCACCTTTCACCAGTCCCGCGATGTCCACGAATTCCACCGCGGCGGGGATCTTCTTCGCAGACTTCGCTATATCCGCCAATTTGTCGAGCCGCGCATCCGGCACCGCGACGACGCCAACGTTCGGGTCGATGGTATTGAACGGATAATTCTCCGCCGGTACGCCTTTTTTAGTGAGCGCGTTGAACAGCGTCGATTTGCCGACGTTGGGAAGACCGACGATCCCGATGGATAAACTCATAAAAAGCTACTATAGCCGACAAATCGAATATCTGTTAATCTTCGAATTTGGGAACATCACGTTGCGAGGTAGCCATGCAGCAAGGCAACATCCGACACTGTTCGACGGCGCGAAGCACCTATGCGCTGCCGAAGCGCGATACCGAGTTGAAGATCCGTTGGTTCACCGGCATGGGCACATTTCTAGCAGTCGCTTTGCCCATACTCGGCGTTTTCTGGGCAGCCACCTGGATCTGGCCGGCGTAATCGGACCAGCGCGAGGACCAAATCTGAATGGGCGGCTGAAGCCGCCCACTTCGTTATATCGCCATTTTCCCGAGCTCCCGCACCCGATCGCACCAAGCACTGCTTTTTGCTTCCGGCACATTTTCCGCGGGACCGAGCCAGAGCGAGCGCACCGAAAAGCCGGCGAACCAGAGTATTCCCCACTTGAGCTGCGCGTTGACGTTGCCGGGCAGCAACCGCACCATCCATGGCGGCGTGCCGCTCGTGAGGATCGTGCGCGCCGTTTTGCCGCGGTAAAGCCTGTGCCAAAAGACCGTGCGTTTGCCGCTTTTCATTTTGATATAGCGAAAGGCCGAACCCGGCAACCACGCGCGGTCAAAGAGGCCTTTCAGAAGTGCGGGCATCCCGACCCACCATATGGGGTAGACGATCACGAAATGGTCGCACCAGGTCATAAGCTCTTCGAATCTCTTCAGATCCGGTTCGAGTTGCTGGAGAGCCCGGTATCCTTGATGGAGGATGGGGTCGAATTGCATCTCGCCCAGGTTCAATCGCTGCACTTCGTGCCCTCCTTCATGCGCTCCGGCCTCGTAGGTATCCGCAAGCTTGCCGCACATCCCGCTCTTGTCCGGATGACCGAGCAGCAAAAATATCTTTTTTGGTTGCATACAAATATGTGCGCGCCATTCAGTCGCCGCCGGAGTCGTCTTCTTTGATAGATTCCTCCTCGGCGAGCGGATTTTTGCCTTCGAGATCGAGCGCCCGCTTGTCGTCGCCGTCCGGCTCGAGATCCGCATCGTCACCGTCTTTCTTTTCCCTATAGTCTTCTGTCCGGGTCATGCGTCAATGATGCCATCCTTAGATGAAAGCGCAAGTAAGACCTCGCCGTCATCCGACGAGGAGGCGTCGACGCGCCGAATGATGGCGCACGAAAGGCAGCGATGCACGATGCGGTAGTTCGGCGTCGAGCCCTCAAGGGCGACCGGTTCCATCATGCCGCCGCACTCCGCCGCCCGGTCGCCCGGGTCGACGTCGACGTGTCTGCTCCAAAGGCATTTCGGGCAGTGATTCGTGTAGCCGGTGCCCTCGACCTGCGCGCCGCAGTGCGCGCAAACGAAATCCTCTCTTGTGCGCGTGAACGACATTAGAGCAGCACGACCGCACGGTTGCCGGATATTTCGACGACGCCGCTCGTAACATCAAAATGCTTCGGCTCGGCTGCGGTCGTCCGCACCGTTATGCTCCCCTCTCGAAGCGTCGTGACGAGCGGTTCGTGGTGCGGCAGGACGGTGATCTCGCCCGCGGTCGTCGGGAACGTCGCTGAGGTCGCGGCTCCGTCAAAAAACGTTTCCCCGACGCTCGCGACTACAAGGTGGAACGTGATCTCATTTGCCATGCGCTATCTCGTCGATAGACCCTTTCATATAGAACGCCTGCTCGTTCTGCGCGTCGTGCTTGCCGTCGAGGATCTCGGCGAACGAACGAACGGTATCGCGAAGTGGGACGTATTTGCCCTTGGCTCCGGTAAACGCTTCAGCGACGGCGAGCGGCTGCGAGAGGAATCGCTGGATCTTACGGGCGCGATATACGAGTTTTTTGTCGTCGTCGGAAAGTTCTTCGATACCGAGAATGGCGATGATGTCCTGCAAGTCCTTATAGCGCTGGAGAACACGCTTGGTTTCGTTCGCGACGCGGTAGTGCTCCTCGCCGACAATGTCGGGTTGGAGTGCGCTCGAACCTGATTCGAGCGGATCGATAGCAGGATAGATGCCGAGCGAAGCGAGCGCGCGGGAGAGCGTTACGGTCGAGTCGAGGTGCGCGAATGTGGTTGCCGGCGCAGGGTCCGTGAGGTCGTCGGCCGGCACATAGATCGCTTGCACGGATGTGATGGAACCTTCCGTGGTCGAAGTGATGCGCTCCTGCAAAAGGCCCATTTCCTCGGCGAGTGTCGGTTGGTATCCAACGGCCGAGGGCACGCGACCGAGGAGCGAGGAAACCTCAGAACCGGCCTGCACGAAGCGGAACACGTTGTCCATGAAAAAGAGGACGTCCTTGCCGCCTTCGTCGCGGAACGCCTCCGCCATGGTAAGGCCCGAGAGCGCGACGCGCGCTCGGGCGCCCGGCACTTCGTTCATCTGGCCGAATACGAGCGCGGTCTTTTCGAGCACGCCGGATTCTTTCATTTCGTGGTAGAGGTCGTTGCCTTCGCGTACGCGCTCGCCGACTCCGGCGAATACGGAGTAGCCGCCGTGCTCGGACGCGACGTTGTGGATGAGCTCTTGAATGAGTACCGTCTTGCCGACGCCCGCGCCGCCGAAGAGTCCCACCTTGCCGCCTTTGATGAACGGTGCGAGCAGGTCGATGGCTTTGATACCGGTTTCGAAAAGTTCCGCTTTCGTCGACTGGCGGGAAAATGACGGCGGGTCTTGGTGGATCGACAATCGCTTCGCATCTTTCGGAAGATCGGCCAGCCCGTCGATCGGATCGCCGATGACGTTGAACATCCTGCCGAGCGCAGCTTCGCCGACCGGAACCGAGATCGGTGCGCCGGTGTCGATGACGTCCAGATCACGCGGCAAGCCTTGCGTGTCCTGCATCGCGATGCAGCGGACGCGGTTGAGCCCGAGATGCTGCGCAACTTCGAGCGTCAACGTCCCGCCACTGTGTTTGACATGCAAAGCGTTCTTGATGGGCGGCAACTTCTCGTCGAAACGAACGTCGACGACCGGCCCGATGATCTGCGTAATGGTTCCTTTAGCCATAAGATGCGACAGTATACCCCGTTTTAGCCCTTAAATTCAAGTGGATTCGGGTTCACGCATAATAAGATCGTGCCTCCCGCTTTAGCTCCTCGACCAAATCGTACAATTTCTGATCCTCCGGAAGTAAGTCGCCCAACACGACAGATTCCCCAATTGCGGGATTTTTTTCCATCAGGACTCGTTCCCATCCGCGAACGACAGCTTTCACGAACCGGGTACGGCTTCCAAAATACGGAACGTCATGAGTTACTTGCAATAATTTATCTTTTATGCCGCCCGAGATATCTTCTCCCTCAATAACTTCTCTCCACAGCTGTATGCTTTCGGAAAGATCTTGAGGGATCGGTTCTGTTCGCAAGGCTTCCCGCCGCCTGTCCATATCATCTCATCGCCTCGATGCCGGACGTGATCTCGGAAACCTCGCGCGTGATCGCAGCTTGGCGAACTTTGTTGAATACGCGTGTAAATTCCTTCGCTTTTTCCTTGGCCTTGTCGGTCGCGCTCTTCATCGCGACCATGCGTGCGGAGTGCTCGGACGCCTTCGACTCGAGGAGCGCATGAAAGAGTGCGATGTTCAAAAGGCGCGGCAGAAGGACGGCGAGCACCGAGTCCGCGTCCGGTTCTATGGTATATGCCGCCGGGTGTACCGCTTGTTCGGGCTGCTGCGGCGCGTATTTGCCGCGCGCCGGGCGAATACCGGCGATCATCTCCGCGATCATGTCGCGCGTGATCGGCACCAGCTGACGGACTGTCGGCTGCTGCTCGAACGTCGAAATGAAGTTCTGGTACACGATAAAAATGTTGCCAATGTCGCGCACGTTGCGAGAGTTGAGGAGCGCAACCAGTATTTTCTCTATGTCATTTTCCAACACGTCATCACTGACGTTCGTGTATTCGTCAGGAAGAACCGGTAAGATCTGGTAGTCGCGTATCCTGAAATACTCTCGGGCTTTCCTACCGATCGGTGCGATCTTCACGCTCTGTTTGTCTATATTGCGCTCCCGAATTTCCCTTTCAACACGACGAGTGACGGCGCTGTTCAAAGAACCCGCAAGGCCTTTATCACTCGTGATCACAACGAAACAGGTGTGGCCCGGCTGTTCGCGCAACAGTGGATGGCGAGCGAGGTCGGCGGTCCCCGACAATCGCTCGAGAACCGAGAGCGCCGCGGCTGCATATGCCCGCCCGGCCAGCGCGCGCTCCTGCGACTTGCGCATCTTCACCGCCGAAACGGCTTCCATCGCGTGCGTGACCGTCCCCGTCTTTTTATACGACTGGATCTTGAGCTTTATGTTCTTCAAAGATGCCATGGTTAAGCCATTTTATACTCCTTCTGCTCGGTAAGCCAGTGCAGGGCCTCCTCGCCACCGCTCTCCAGAACGATCCGTTTCCATTCATCGTAAAAAGGAAAAGCGGTGGTCGCCCGGACCGATTCGGCCGTATAGGGCACGAGATTCGCGTACTGGGCCGCCGCGACATGATAACGCCAGGTTCGGTCGTCGAGGTACATAAGCGGCGATGTTTTGTCCGACATGAATTCCGCAAGTGCCGGGAATTTCGAGGGAAAAAAAGCGAGCGCCTGCACGTAGAACATGACCGACTCGACCATGGAAATATTCCCTGCAAGAAAGTCGTGCATGCTCTCGTTGTACGCGTCGAATTTGTCGACATACGACACGAATTGCGATTCGATGGTGTCCTTGCGCAACATCGACGTGAGCAGATCTTTGTAATTGTAGCCGTGGATCTCCGCCGGATACTCTTTCGACAACTGCTCGATAGCTCCCTCCTCCGCCTTTTCGGACTGTGTGAGCTCCTCCGCGCTCATGTACTTGCGAGCGCTCGCCTGCACGTCACCAAAGACTACTTCCGCGTCATCGTGCACGAGCGCGAGAGTGCGTGCTTTCTCGATATCGACGCCTTTCAAATGCTTTTCCGCGAGCGGCGCCAGCGCCTCGACAAGCCAGAGCATCCGCCATGAATGCATCCAAAGGTTCGAGCGATAGTACATCAACTCGAACCGGCTGTAGCGATACAACGCTTTCAATCCGCGCTCTCGCTCGGGCGGGAACGCACTGAGGTCGATCGGCTTGAACGCCATGGTTATTTCGCGGCGAAGAGGTCGGTGTGCGCGAGGCGGAATTCCTCGGTCGCCTTCGCGAGCTGTTTCTTGGAATCGTCCGAGAGCTGGGCGGTTTTCTTGATCTCCGCAAGCACTTTCTTGTACTGGGCGTCGACGAAATCCACGAATTTGGTAGCGGCTTCGCGCACGCGCGCGACCGGCACTTCCGAGAAAAGCTTCAACGACGCGCCGTAGAGCATTGCGACCTGCTTTTCCATCGGGATCGGAGCGCCGTTCTTCTGCTTCAAAAGCTCGATCATGCGCGCGCCGGAAGCGAGCTGGTCGGCCGTGACTTTGTCGAGGTCTTGCGCGAACTGGGTGAACGCTTCGAGGTCGCGAAATTGCGCCAGCTCGAGCTTGAGGCCGCCGGCGACGGCCTTCATCGCCTTCGTCTGCGCGCTGGAACCAACACGCGACACGGAAATACCGACATCGATCGCTGGACGCACGCCTTTGTTGAACAAGTCGGTCACCAGGAAGATCTGTCCGTCGGTGATCGAGATGACGTTCGTCGGAATGTATGCGGAAACGTCGCCTTCCTGCGTTTCGATGATGGGGAGCGCGGTGATGGAACCGCCACCTTTCTCTTCGTTCAGGCGGCATGCTCGTTCGAGGAGGCGCGAGTGAAGGTAGAAAATGTCCCCCGGGTACGCCTCGCGGCCCGGTGGCCTTCGAAGGAGCAGCGAGAGCTCGCGGTATGCGACCGCCTGCTTCGAGAGGTCGTCGTAAATGATGAGCACGTCCTTTCCTTTGTCCATGAAATATTCGCCCATCGCGACACCGGCGAAGGGCGCGAGGTACTGGAGCGCGGCGGGAGCCGAGGCCGGCTCGTCGACGATGATGGTATAGTCCATCGCGCCCGCCTCGCGAAGCTGCTGCGCGATGCGCGCGGTCTTCGACTGTTTCTGTCCGACGGCGACATAGATGCAGATCGGGCGCTTCTCTTCCGGCTCGTTCAATTGGTTGATGATGGTATCGACGGCGATGGTCGTCTTGCCGGTCGCGCGGTCGCCGATCAAAAGTTCGCGCTGGCCGCGCCCGATCGGGATCATCGCGTCGATCGCCGTGATGCCGGTCGCGAGCGGCACTGAAACGCCTTTGCGGTCGATAACGCCCGAGGCCTGCCGTTCGACGGGCATCATCGTGGTCTTTTTGAACGGCCCTTTGCCGTCCTGCGGTTCGCCGAGCGCGTTCACCACGCGGCCCAGTAGCTCTTCGCCCGCCGGCACGCTGAGAACGCGGCCCGTCGACTTGACCGTCATGCCTTCGACAACGCGCGCGGTGTCGCCAAGGATAGCGGCACGCACGCCGTCTTCCTCGAGGTTCAAAATGAGGCCGTACAACTCGCCCCGCGTCTCGATGGAGTCAGCGAGTTTCTTTCCCTTCGTTTCTTCAAAAACCAAGATCTCGCTCATGACGGCCTTCGCGAGGCCGTCTATCGCAACAACTCCATCGCCGACGGAGACTACGAGCCCGACGTGCGCATGCTCGCCGCTCGGCTTGTATTGCTCGATCTCCTTGATTATTTTTTCTACGACTGAATTATCCATAGTGTTATGCCGTTGCGCGATTATACATCTGGAGGAGCGCTTTTTTAAAGCTGCGATCGACGAGCATGCCCCTGCCCTCGAGCCGCCAGCCGCCGATCAGGTCTTCGTCGATCCTGACCTCGACGTCTTTCGACTCCGCGCCGATCGTCTCCAGAAGCTCTTTCGCGTCGCGCTTCCCGGCATGTACGTCCTTTTCTTTTGCGACCGACATGACGACGGCGTTCTTGTGCATCTCGCGCTGCGCAAGTCGTTCGAACGCACGGGCGATGCGCGGCAGGAGCGCTTCCCTCCCCTTTACCTTCAGCGATTCAACGAGCGCGTGCAGAGCCTTCTTCGGTTGCATGCCACCTTCGATCAACTGCATCAATGCCTGCGCATACGCTTGTTCCATACTTATGCATTCTTCTCTTTGAGGATCTTCTCCGCGGCAAGCATCGCCGCACGCGCGATCTCTTTCGAGCTCTCCTGCAGCACGAGACGCTTCTGCTCCTCGGCCCTCGCCTGTGCGTCTTTGAGAATTGCGTCGGCTTTCGCCTCTGCGGCGCGCGTCGTTTCCGCTGTCATTTCGCTCGCCCGCGTTCTCGCGACGGCAACGAGGCCTTCTGCTTCTTTCGCGGCATCAGCGACCATCCCCTCTCCCTGGTGCTTGGCATCCTCAAGCTTCTGCTCCGCCATGTTGGCGAGGCGGACGCCCTCGGCGACCTTCTCGCGTCGCTCGTCGATGATCCGCAGGATCGGGCGATAGAGGAAATACGTGAGCGCGAAGAGGAGCAGCGCAAAATTCACCGCTTGAATGACAAGCAGGTGCCAATCAACGCCAAATGCCGAGAATAATGCGCCCATGTCAGGTTGACGTTACGTGAACTTCACGATGAAGCCGACGACCAAAGCGAAGATGGCCAGCGCTTCCGCGAACACGATCGCCGTGAACATCAGGGGCGTTATCCTCGCCTGGGCCTCCGGATTGCGTCCGATCGCCTCGAGCGCGGCTGCTCCGATGAGCCCGATGCCGATGCCGGGACCGAGCACGCCGAAGCCGACGGCGATAGCCATCGCAAGCGTCTTTGCCGAATCAAGATCCATACCTTTTAAGCTTATTTCTAGCTGCTAATTTCAATTTCGACCGCCTTATCCTATCACGGAAAACCTCTCTATTTCAATGCGCCTCCACGCCGTGCGGTTCCGCGATGGCGATCTTGATGAAGAACAAGGTCAGCAATGCGAAGATGGCGGCTTGCACGAAACCGACGAAGATCTCGAACGCCATAAAAGGCAGCGGCCCGACATACGGGATAAAGTAGGTCACGACGAGAATGAGGACTTCCCCCGCGAAGATGTTGCCGAAAAGCCGGAATGAGAACGATATGAGACGGCCTAATTCCGAAAGGAGCTCGATGAGCCCGACGACGAATCCGATGGCGCCTCCGCGGATATTGATGAACTTTTCGGCGTATTTCCACGCGCCGATGACGACGACCCCGGTCACTTCGATCGTAAGGAACGAAACGATAGCGAGCATCAAGGTTACGTTGAGGTCGGTATTCACGCTGCGGAAAAGCGGCGTGAACATACCGCCGGGAGCGAAAAAGCCGACCGAGCCGACGCCCGGCAGGAACTCCAGAAGGTTGGAAGTGAAGACAAAAAGAAAAATGGTCGTCAGGTACGGAAAGAATTTGCGCGCAAGGTCGCGGCTCTCGAGCGTTTCGGCGACGTAATCGTAAATGAATTCTACGAGCCATTCAAAGAGGAGCTGGAAGCGGTTCGGCGTAAGCTTCAGGCGCGAACCGATCCAGACCGCGATGATGAGGAGCACGGCGATAACCGCCCAACTGGTGAGGAGCGTGTTCGTTATCGGGATCCCGAACAGCGTACCCAATCTCTCCGGAGCGAGGATGACCTGAATTCCTGATTGCATACGTTCGAATTTGACGCGATTCTAGCACGAAAGCGGCCGCCAGCACAGGGCCGGCGACCGCCACGTTCCTCCGAACAACGGATCTAGAGATTCGACTTCTGCGGCGGGAGCAGGACCGCATTGATGAGGTACACGACACCGTTCGAACCCTTATATTCGGCGATGATGATGGAAGAATTCACCATCGGAATGTTGTTGAGGTCCGTAAAATTCAGCGGGTCGCCGGAATACGACTGTACGGCGCCCGCCATCTGCGCGCCCGGCTGTATCGCCCTGCCGTTGACGATCGAATACTGGACGAGGCGCTTGAGCTGCGCGGCCGTCATCTTCGAAAGCGTGCCTTTCGGCAGATTCGCGAACGCCGTGTTCGTCGGTACGAAGATCGTGAATTGTCCGCCGGAGCCGATCGAGCTTGCTACGTCGGTCGAAGTAAAGAGCGATTCATATTGAGAAGCGCTCGGGAGCGAAGCAACGATGGCCTTTACCGTGTCGCCGTTTCGGTTCGTTACGGCCGGAGCACTACCTCCGGAGGTTGATGTGGCAGCGGTCGATGTTGCCGCTGTGCTGCCGGGCGGGATGGTAATGCCCTGGTTCGCTGCGATCCACCACCAGCCGAGCGCCGCCACAACGACGATCGCGATAACGCCGATCCAGACTCCTCTGTTGTTTTTATTCATATACTCGTTTATTAAAACACCCCATTAATGCGGGCCTAGCCCGACGATGACTAGACGTTCGAACCCTACACCTCTTTCATGAAATCCACCAGCTCTTTCGCGACGCGCTTCTCGGCTCTCCGAAAACTGTGTCCCGCCTTCGGCACGATTACGATTTTGTGCTTGTTTTTCAGGCTTTTTTCAAACCAAGCGGCGATCTCCTCCACGGGTCGATCTGCATACTCTTCATGCTCACCCAATATCACGAGCGTCGGTGTCTTAACTGAACGGAGCGTCCGTGGGGGTCGTTCGGGAATCCAGTATGGAAAAACCTCTTCCTGACTTTTTCCGGTGTACAGACTCATGAATCTTTGTGCGTCCGCTATCCAGGGCCAACCCCAGATCGACTCCGGCAACAGTTCGTGCTTTCTTCCCGCTTTGATGTACGCGCGCGCAGCTTTCTCGGCGCGTTTTATTTTGCTGTTGCCCGCAGCCATGATTTCAGTAGCATAATCGCTGATGGGCGAAAGGAGTACCAGGCCCTGCACTCCTTTCCCTTTTTTGGCCGCCCAGTAAACGGATTTCTGGCATCCCGTCGAATGCCCTACAAGATATATTCTTTTTGCGCCGCGCGATCTCGCGAACCGTATCGCGCCTTCAATGTCATCCGCGCAATCGGTAAACACTTCATGCGCCGAACCGATCCTCAATGTTCTGCCGCTCGCGGTCCATCCGCGGGTGATCTTATCGTGACCGCGGTTATTGAACGTCAGTACAGCCGTTTGCGTGTCGGTCATATGACGCATTATTTCGAACTTCTTGAACATCGTGCTTCCGAGTCCGTGTACCCAGACAATTACCTTCTTTGGTTTACGCGGACCAAGCCACAGCCCGTCGAGGAGCACTTTCTTCGGCGTCGTGATTTGCACGACATATGCCGGGGTCATGAAAACGAGTATACGCGATTATTTTGCGACC
>DASZII010000058.1:0-16038 GCA_035949275.1 Minisyncoccota bacterium
CAAAAACCTTATGAAATCGGTCTGTTTTTATTTCCAGGTTCACCAGCCCTACCGCGTAAAAAATTACCGCGTATTCGATATTGGCAACGACCCCGAATATTTCAACGACCGGAGCGAAAGCAAGCTCAACAATCGCCGGATCATCCAAAAAGTGGCTCAAAAGAGCTATATTCCGACGACGACCTTGCTGCTGGAGCTGTTACGGCGCCATCCGGAAATGCGTGTGTCGTTCTCTTTCTCTGGCATCGCGCTCGAACAGCTGCAGCAGTTCGCACCCGAGGTCATCGACCTCTTTAAGGAGCTCATCGACACGGGCCGCGTCGAGGTTCTTGGCGAAACGTACTATCACTCGCTCGCGTTCTTTTATTCGCCGGGGGAATTCGAACGGCAGGTCGCGAAGCACCGCGAAACCATCCGCAAGCTCTTCGGCGTCTGGCCGCGCATTTTCCGCAATACCGAGCTCTCGTATCGCAACGACCTGGGGCAATGGGCCGACAAGAACGGCTACGCGGGCGTTCTCGCCGAAGGCTGGGACCCGATACTTGGGTGGCGCTCGCCGAATTACGTGTACAAGCCCAAGGGCGTGCAGAACGCACGCCTGCTTTTGAAAAATTACCGGCTCTCCGACGATGTCGCGTTCCGGTTCTCTTCGCGCGACTGGAGCGAGTGGCCGCTCACAGCTGAGAAATTCGCGCAGTGGCTCGGCGTCGCGGAAGGGGACGTGGTGAACCTCTTTATGGACTACGAAACGTTCGGCGAGCACCAGTGGGCGGACACCGGCATCTTCAATTTCCTGGAGAAGCTTCCCGAAGAGCTCGCAAAAAATCAGGGGCTCGATTTCAAAACGCCGTTGGAGGTCATCGCTTCGTACGACGCGCGCGACGAGATCGACATGCCGCACACGGTGACCTGGGCCGACACTGACCGCGACCTCACCGCATGGACGGGGAATCCGATGCAGCGCTCCGCGCTCGAAGCGATCTACGAACTCGAAGAAAAAATATTGCTCGCGAACGATCTGAAATTGCTCGAGGACTGGCGCCGCCTGCAGACCTCCGACCACTTCTACTATATGTGCACCAAATGGTTCAACGACGGCGACGTGCACGCTTACTTCTCGCCCTACGAATCTCCCTACGATGCGCACATCGCGTACATGAACGCGCTACAAGACTTGAAGCTCCGCCTCGGCAAGGCGCGTAGCTGATATGTCTCGATCCATCGTTCTTTCCAACGGTCAACTTGCCGTTGCGCTGGACAGCCGCGGCGCGGTGCGCGACGTGTATTTTCCGCATGTCGGGCAGGAGGACCATGTGCGCGGGCGCTACATCCATCGCGTCGGGGTGTGGGTCGACGGCCGTTTGAGCTGGCTGTCGGATGATGCCTGGCAGATCAGCGTTCTGTGCGCCGACGAGGCGTTGCAAAGCGCCATCACCGCGAGGCACGAGGGCTTAGGCGTCGAGCTAACGTTCACGGATATGGTATATAGCGACCGGCCCGTTTTTATCCGGCGGGTCGCCGTCAGGAACCTCGGGCAAAAACGCGCAATAAAGCTGTATTTCGGGCACGAATACGAGATCTACAAATCGCACGGCAGCGACACCGCGTATTTCGATCCCATTTCGCATTCCGTCATTCATTACAAGGGCCGCCGCGTCTTTCTGATGAACGCGACGCTTGACGACGAACCGTTCCAGGATTTCGCCTGCGGCCGAATGAATTTTCAGGGCAAGGAAGGCACGCACAAGGACGCCGAGGACGGGCAGCTGAGCAAAAATCCTATCGAGCACGGCCCGGCGGATTCCGTTATCGGCGTGTATGGCGAGTACGCGGCGGACCAAGTGAAGGTTGCGCATTACTGGATCGCAGCGGCGCAGTTCATCCAGGAGGCGCAGGAACTGAACAGTTACATCCTGAAAAAGAGCGCCGAGTATCTCGTGCGCGGCGCCGACAGCCTTTGGCAGGAATGGCTCGGCCAGCGGGATTTCGCGGACCTTGCCGACGAACACGCCGGGCTCTTCAAGCGCTCGCTCATGTACCTACGTGCGCACGTCGACCAGGACGGCGGCATCGTCGCCTCGCTCGATTCCGACGTGCTGCAGTTCGCGCTCGACACGTATGCCTACATCTGGCCGCGCGACGCCTCTTATGTCGCGCAGGTGCTGATCCGCTCCGGCGATCCCGTGATCGCGAAGCGCTTTCTCGAATTCTGCCGCCACACCATCACCCAGAACGGCTATTTCCTGCACAAATATCTGCCGGACATGTCGCTCGGGAGTTCATGGCATCCGTGGTGGCAGGACGGGGAGATGCAACTGCCGATCCAAGAGGATGAGACCGCGCTCGTCGTACTCACCGCGCTCCAAGAATATGAAGCGACGCACGACATCGAGTGGCTCGAAACGATATACGCTCCGGTCATAGAACGCGCGGCGAATTTCATGCTGGAATACCGCGACCCTGCGACCGGTCTTCCGCAGCCGTCGTACGACCTCTGGGAGCGCAAGCGGGGAGTCATCACGTTCACGTGTTCGGCGGTCAGTGCGGCTTTGAGCGCTGCAGCCGAACTTTCGAAAGCGGTAGGGAAGAGCGAGAACGAAAAAAAATACCATGCCGCCGCCAATGAGATCAGGGAGGCGATCGCCGCGAAACTGTGGGACGAAAAGAACGGGTACTTCGTCAACATGCTGGAGAACACCAAGAACGGGATCGTGTACGACCGCACGCTCGACGCGTCGAGCGCCTACGGCATTTTTGCCTTCGGCATACTGCCGGTCGACGACGAGCGCCTGGAGCGCGCTTGGAGCGCGACCGCGAAGCGTTTGAGCGAAGGAATTTCCGCGGGCGGTCTCGCGCGCTTTGAGAGCGACGACTACTACCGCGTGCCGGGGCCCTCGCAGGGAAATCCGTGGATCGTGACGACCCTCTGGTATGCGGAATACCTCATCGCCCGTGCAAAAAAGCGCGCCGATCTTGATCGCGTGCGCGAGATGTTCGACTGGGTCGTCCGGCACGCGCAGGCTTCCGGCGTCCTTTCGGAGCAGCAGCACCCCCAAAGCGGGGTTCAGATCTCTGTCGCGCCTCTTGCGTGGTCCCATGCAGCCTATGTGAACGCGGTACTCCTCTACCTGGAAAAGTTGAAAGAATTACCTCCCATTTGAATCGCGGATCAAGGGAACCCCTTGATTTTATCGAGGGGTTAGCTTGGTTTTAGATTTTTTTGGTACAATAGTCCCATGTCATTCGAACCCTACGCCGCGCGTACGCACGACAGGATGAAAGAGGTTTTGATGGTCCCCGATGCGCAGGGGCCCGCCATTCATTACTACATGATGCGCGGCGGCTCCAAGAAAAGGAACATTACGGTGCTCGAAACGGGGACCGTCGGCGGGGAATACATCAAAACGTACGGCCACTATCACATCGGTGACCTCGACGAAACGTATTGGTTCGTTTCCGGAGAAGGTGTGGTCCTACAGCAAAAGTTAGCCGACCAGAGCGACCCTTCGGTCGTCGAAGAGTTCAAAGCGATCAAAGTGAAGGCAGGGGACTCAGTCTACATGCCACCCGGCTATGGTCATCTGATGGCGAACACGGGAGCCACATGGCTCGTTCTTGTCGATGATTCTCCGGTCGAAGGCCCGGACGATTCCGCATCGATGCCCGGCCATGCCGATTACGAAGCGGTAAAAAAAATGCGTGGATTCGCGTATTACGTGGTTGAAAGGGGGGGTGCTCCAGCACTGGTCCGCAATTCGCTCTACAAAGAAGTGCGCAAGATTGACTTCGGCGGCATTTCTATTTCTCAATAATCATGTACATCGTTGCGGATATCGGCGGGACGAAAATGCGCATCGCGGGGAGCGACGATCTCGAGAAGATCGGCGAACCGGTCATCATCGATACGCCGCAAAAATACGAAGACGGCCTCGCGAGTATCATTACCGTTTGCAAACAGATGGCGGGACCGGAGCGAATAGACGCGATGGCGTTCGATATTACGGGAGTGGTTTCGAATGACGGCAAGACCCCGCTCACGTCGCCGCATCTTCCGGATTGGAAAGAGAGGCCGCTCGCCCGTGAGCTCGAAGCCGCGCTCTCGACCCGCGTGAATCTTTTGAACGACACCGCGCAGGTCGGCCTTGGGGAGGCGATGTACGGAGCGGGGAAAGGTGCGGAGATCCTTGCTTATGTTACCGTCTCGACCGGCGTTAACGGCGTGCGCATCGTGGATGGACGGGTAGCCAAGGTCGCGTACGGGTTCGAGATCGGTGGGCAGTATTTGTTCGTCGCGGAAAGTCCGCGGACGCTTGAATCCCTCGTCTCCGGACGCGCCGTACAGGAAAAATACGAGATCGATCCGCGACATATCGAAAAGGATTCGCCGGTGTGGGAGGAGCTTGCGCAGCTTTTTGCCTATGGCCTGCACAATACGATCCTGCATTGGTCGCCCGATCGGGTCGTTCTGGGAGGCTCGATGTTCAACGAGATCGGCATTTCGGTCGACCGCGTCAAATTCCATGTCGGGCAGATCATGCGCAAGTTCCCGGCGATCCCCGAGATCGTACACTCTGAGCTCGGCAACGTGGGCGGACTCTGGGGAGGCATTGCGCGCCTGAAGCAGTTACGCTAATTCTCCTTCGTTTTTCTGAATTCCCAAAGAAGCGGCAGACAGGTCACGATGACGATCACCACGACGATGGGCGTCAAGTACGTCTGCACGAGCGGTATTTTTTCGCCGAGGTAATAGCCGAGGAAGGTCACGCCGCCGGCCCAGATGAGAGCGCCGAGGACGTTATAAATGAGAAAAATACGATAGCGCATGTTGACGACACCCGCGACGATCGGCACGAAGGTCCGCACGATGGGGACGAACCGCGCGAGGAAGACCGTCTGCACGCCGTGTTTGTCGTAGAAATCTTTCGCTTTCTCAAGGTAGTCGTGACGGAACCACGTCGAACTTTCGCGCAAAAAGAGTCGCACGCCGACCTTGTTGCCGAACCAGTATCCGGCGCTATCGCCAAGGACGGCTGCAAGCCACATGAGAAATATCAAGACCCAGGGGTTGAAAATTCCGCGGGTCGCGAGGAGCCCGGCGGTGAAAAGCAACGAAGATCCGGGCAAGAAGAACCCGAAGAATATGCCGCTTTCGAGGAAAATGACGGCAAAAAGCCCAGGGTATCCGATCGACTGCACGAGCGGCATGAGCGCGAAATGCGGCATCACGGAAGTATAGCACCGCACTAATTTATCGGCGTCGTGCTATTGCGGCATTCCGAGGACTCCCCTTGGGATCAACGAGTCTTTCTCTCGTGGGGAAGAGGAAATGCGCGCGTGAACTTCTTGATCTCGGTCCGGATCTTCAAAAGCTCTTTGTTTTTTACGATCTCTTTCTTGAATTTCTGAATGTAGGCGATACGTTCTTTGTTATCGGCCGGCAGACGGTATGAATCCACGGCACGGATAGCGCGCGCGATCCAATCTCCAACTTTTTTCATCTCGCGCTCCTTCATCCCGCGCGTCGTCAGAGCCGGTGTGCCGAGCCGGACGCCGCTCGGATAGAAGGGTGTGCCGGGATCGTTCGGGATGGTATTTTTGTTAGCCGTCATTCCGGCAACCTCCATCGCGTCGCTCCCGAAGACGCCTCCTCCGGGGCCATGAATGGGGACGAGGTCGATCCTCAAAAGGTGGTTTTCGGTGCCGCCGGTGACGATCTTGATGCCGCTGGCTTTCAAGCTTTCAGCGAGGGTTTTAGCGTTCTTCACGATCTGTTTCCCGTATGCCCGGAACGCCGGTGTTGCCGCCTCTTTCAAAGCGATAGCGATTGCGGCGGTCTGATGGTCGTGAGGGCCGCCCTGGAGGCCGGGAAAGACGGCCTTGTCGATCTTCTGCGCGAGGTCGGCATCTTTGGCGAGCCCGCGTTTAGTGACCATGATCATGCCGCCGCGCGGCCCGCGAAGTGTTTTGTGGGTCGTGGTCGTGACGATATGCGCATGCGGCTCGGGGTCCGGATGCGCCTTCGCGACGATCAGCCCTGCGATATGTGCGATGTCTACGGCCAGATAAGCGCCGACCTGGTCGGCGATCTTCGCGAACGCCGCGTAGTCGTACTTGAATTCGTAGGCGGTAGCACCGGCCCAGATGAGCTTTGGTTTGTGCTCTTTGGCGAGCTTGCGAACTTCATCCATGTCTATCCTGCCGTTCGCACGGACGTGGTACAGATGGGTTTTGTAGAACATTCCGGTCGCGGAAACTTTCCAGCCGTGGGTGAGGTGCCCGCCGTCCGGCAAGTTGAGGCCGAGTACGGTGTCTCCCGGCTGGCACGTGGCGAGGTAGACGGCGAGGTTCGCGGGGCTCCCGGAGTACGGTTGCACGTTCACGTGTTCGACGCCGAATAGTTTCTTTGCGCGCTCTATGGCCGTGCGCTCGATCTCATCGATGAACTCGTTGCCGTTGTAGTAGCGCTTGCCCGCATAGCCTTCGGAATATTTGTTCGTGAGGATGCTGCCCATCGCCTCCATGACGGCGGGCGAGGTGTAGTTCTCGGACGGAATGAGCTCAAGCCCCTCGGTCTGTCGTTCTGCTTCGTGCTCGATCGAGCGGTAGATCTCCTTGTCTTGTTTTTTGATGCGTTCGTAAGCCATATCTTTTCAGATAAGTTTGGATAAAGATATGTACGCAGCTAGACCATACCTTTATGCGGCTGCCCCGTGTAACTTCTTGTTGTACCCGCCGGAAACGACCAGGTCGGCCTTGATGCCCGCGTGGGGCTCATATCCGTTGAGCTGCACATACTCAGGTCTGAACGCATCGAGAGAATCGAAGTTTTGCGTAAATGATATGGTCGGGAACGGTTTGGGTTCCCGTGAAAGCTGCTCGCGCACCTGCTCTCGGTGATTTTCGTACATGTGAAAGTCTCCGAATGTGTGGACGAATTCGCCGGGTTCGCGGTCGAGTATCTTCGCGATAATTGCGGTGAGAAGGGCATAGCTCGCAATGTTGAAAGGAACCCCGAGGAATATATCCGCGCTGCGCTGGTAGAGCTGGAGACAGACCCTGCCGTTCTTGATGTTGACCTGATACATATTGTGGCAGATGGGGAAGCGCGCGCCTGTCCCCGGCGCAGCCATTGAGTAGAGGTATTCGGGGTTCCAGGAAGTGACGAGCGCGTTGTGCGCGTCCGGGTCTTTGCGCAATTCATCGACGACCCACTGCAGTTGGTCCACCGTGCGCCCGTCCTTCGCCGGCCAGCGCCGCCAGGATTCGCCGTAAATCCGCAGCAATTCGCCGTGCGCCGCCGCGAAGTCGCCGCCGGCCTTTATCTTTGAAATGAACTCCTCTTTCGTCATCGTCGGGACTTCGCCCCTCTCGACTTTTTCGTTGTAGATCTTGTACGGGTAATCGTCCCAAATGTGCACGTCGTTATCGACAAGATATTTGATGTTCGTTTGCCCTGACATGAACCAGTAAAGCTCGTGCAGAACGCCTTTCCAGTACACGCGCTTGGTCGTAAGGAGCGGGAACCCTTCGGAAAGGTCGAACCGTATTTGCGCACCGAACGCACTGTAGGTCTTTGTTCCGTGGTCTTTATCGACTTGCTCGTCGCCATCGAGCGTTTTCCGGAGGAGGTCAAGATATTGATATTCGGGGTGCTTTTTCATATCACTTTTTCGCGACTTTCCGACGAGCGGTTTTTTTCGGAGCCGGAACGAAATGGTTCCAGTTATCCTTCGCGAAGCGGCCTACAAGTTTGTAGTTGCGCTCGGGCGGGGATGAGAGTTTGGAGAACGTTATCTGCGCGATCTCCATGCCGGGGCGCAAGATTATCGGAATATTGCTTTGGTTGGTTATCTCGAACGTGATGTGTAGGAAATGGCCGGGGTTGATGATGCCGGCGGTATTGTGGATCATGAGGCCGATGCGCGCGAGCGAGGATTTGCCGCCGACCTGGATAAGAAAGTGATCGGAACCGAAAAACTCTTTGGAAAGTCCCAGCACGGAGATGCCTGGATGCAGGACGAATTCTTCGTCGTCGGGCACGTTCTTTTCCGTCGTTTTCGCGAAGATCTTGCGCGCCGGGTCGACGAAGTGAGTGCCGCTCGCATCGTTCTCGATGAATTTATTGCCCAAGAGGATGTCGTAGCTCGCGGGCTGCAGACGCAGTTCCGAGAACGGCTCAAGCGTTATCTCTCCGCTCTTTATCGCCTTTTTGATGTCGGTATCGGAGAGAAACATACGCGATTTATTCTACCGTGAAAATACGGTCAGTACCGTAGAATTCCTGCCAATGCGTGTTGTAATAATCGAACATGCGTTCGAGGCGGGGCTGGGGGAGCTCCTCGACACCCAGTTCCTGCATGAGAGCCATCACCTCGGACCGGGCCGCTTCAACTTTCAATGGATCGTCGACGACCAGCTCGAATTCGGCGAGCCAGCCGTAGCCGGCATTCTTGTCGAGAGTGACGTTCACGTTCTTGCAAAGGTATTCCTCCCGTTCACGGGACCATTTCGCCTGGTAGTGGAAACCGGCGGAGAGCACGAGCTTATCGAGCTCGTCGAGCGACGCATCCATTTTTTCTTCGAATTCCATCCGCGCGACTCCGTTCTGGCTTGAATCCTGCCCGACCGAAGCCTTGACCACGAGGTACACCGAACCGTTCTTGTCGCGGGTGCGGAGGGAAAATTCTTTCGCGCGCTCGACCATATCGTCGAGCTTTATCCCGGCAATGCCGGAGAGGTGCGGAGCAACAACCTCGGCCAATTTTTTGAGCGTGCCGCCTTCAAAATAATGGTTCAGTTGTTTGTTCTTGGATTGGAGTTCGCAGATGGGGTCGATCTTTTTCATCGCCTCGCGCAATTCGTCCGCGCGCGATCCGCTGCCGAGCAGCGATTTCACTTCGACTTCGTAGGATTGCATTGGAAGATTATAGCGCCGCGGTTTCGGGGGGATGTTGCGCGGGCAGGGGAAACGAGGTGTGGTATAGCCCCGACGCAAGATCGAGGTCCCGACCGAAGCATCGGGATTCCAAGAATGGTAAAGTATTCCCATGGAAAAGCCTCGAATTTGCGTTGTCGTTGGGGTCGGCCGCAATCGCGAATTGGGGGAAGGGGAAAAGCTCATCTGGCATATTCCGGACGACCTGAAGCGCTTCAAGGCGCTGACGCTCGGGCATCCGATAATCTTTGGCCGCAAAACCTTCGAATCGGTCCTTTCATACAACAAAGGGAAACCGCTGCCGGGACGAACCAATATCGTAGTGACGCGCGACCCCAACTACGTACACGAGGGAGCGATCGTCGCGCACTCTCTCGATGAGGCCCTTGAAAAGGCGGCTGAGATCGACCAAGAAGAGATCCATATCGGCGGCGGCGCGCAACTCTATGCACAAATCCTGCCGCGCGTCGACAGGCTCTTTTTGACGCTTATCGATGCCGAGAGCAGCGAAGCAGACTCGTTCTTTCCCCCATACGAAGAAGAATTTACGGAGAAGACGTTCGAAGAAGAGCGGGAGTGGAACGGTTTGAAGTACAAATGGGTAGACCTTGAACGGGCTTGACCGCGGAAATGCCGAGGAGTAGCTTGTCGACAGGTCCACGAACGAACACGAGGCGAACATGGACATTCTCGTTTCCTGCCCGCTCCTGCCTCACAACTGTAGCCAGTTCCGCGAGGCGGAACGACTCGTGCTACGTCTTGAGCACGACGGCCACAGAGTGATCGCTCCGTTCCAAGCGCTCGATCGTCCCGACACGAGAACATCGGATGCCGTTGCTGCAATCCGCGCAGCCGAGATGCAACTCCTGAGCCGCAAGGCAGTCGATGAGGTGCGGTTCGTCGAACCGCTTGCCGCAAACATCCAAGGACTCATAGTCGTCGCTGTCAACAACGGCCTCTGGGACTTCGCCGCCAACCGGCACGTCGAACATCGGATCGCGGCATAACACCATCACCTTGCTCAACGGTTGAGGCCCCTCGCGGGGCCTCTCGTCTTTTGTATAATGCGATAAATGGAAATGCCTCCGTGGTACGTGCTGACGGGCGGGCCGTGCAGCGGCAAGACGACGCTCGTAAATGGACTGAAAGCGCAGGGGTACTCGGTGCTGCCGGAGTCTGTGCGGACCATTATTTCGGCGGGGCTTGCGCAAGGGAAGTCAATAGACGAGATCGTCGCCGATCCGCTGGCGCTTCAGCATACGATCATAGAGCACCAACTCGAATTGCAATCGCAGACTTCAAAGAGCGATGTGACGTTCCTCGACCGCGCCGTTCCGGATAACATCGCGTACTACCGTAAGTTCGGTCTTCCGCTTGACGCGGCTATCCGGGAAGGCGTCGATGCGGTGAAATATCGCAAAGTGTTCCTGCTCGATATGATCGAATTCGTGAACGACGCGGAACGATACGAATCGCCCGAAGAGGCGGCAGAGTTGCACGCAGCGATCCGTCGCGCGTACCAAGAGCTCGGTTACGAGATAACGGAGGTGCCAATCTTGCCCGTATCGGAGCGCGCGGATTTCATACTGAAACGCCTTTGATCCGCGCTCCTAGATATCAAGTGGACCCCTTGATATTTTGGCTCTAATGCTATTGTTTTAAGCCCAGCCCCGTGCGTATCAAATACCAGTTGAATACGGCAAGGACAACGATAAGGGCGACGAGCACGCCTATGCAGGTCCAGATGGAGACGTCGGCGAAGCCTAAGAAACCATAGCGGAAGCCGTTGACGAGGTAAAAGAGCGGGTTGACGTACGTGATATAGCGGGCGAGTTGCGGGAGCGTCGAGACGGAGTAGAAAATACCGCCGAGGTAGGTCAGGGGCGTGAGCACGAACGTCGGGACGATGTTGATAGCGTCGATGGATTTCGCATACACGCCGTTGACCAGTCCGGCGAGTGCGAAGACGAGCGAAGTCAGTGTAGCGAAAAGTAGGATAACGGCGAGGTTCGCGACACTAAGATGGAGCGACGTGAAAAATACCGAAACCAAGAGGACGATAGCGCCGACCAAAACGCCGCGGATGACCCCGCCCGAAACGAATCCCGCGATCATGAGCCATGGCGGCATCGGCGAGACCAGGAGCTCGTCGATCGAGCGCGCGAAGAATTTCGACTGGAAAAAGGTGAACGAGGAATTTGCGTACGCGTTGGTGACGATGGCCATCATGACGAGGCCGGGCACGACGAACTGCATGTACGGCACGCCCTCCATCGTGCCGATGCGGCTGCCCAAGAGCGTGCCGAAGATGAGAAAGTACAGACACGACGTGATGACGCTCGGCAAAAAGGTTTGCACCCATATCCGGAAAATGCGCACAAGGTCCTTGCGCATCATCGTGTAAAAGGCGATCCATTTGTGGTAGGTGTCCATACTAATTATTGCTCTCGCGGACAAGGCTGAGGAATACCTCTTCGAGCTTCGAGCCGCGGAACCCCTCTTGCACCTCGCCCTCGTCGGTGTGCATGGAGAGAACTTTTTGTATCGTGTCGTTCACGATGATCTGGCCTTTGTTGATGATGGCGACGCGCTTCGCGAGCTGCTCGGCCTCTTCGAGATAGTGCGTCGTGAGGAGTATCGTGACGCCGGAGTTGGTGAGCTTGCGCAAATACTCCCACATGCCGTGGCGCATCTCGACGTCGACGCCGGCGGTCGGCTCGTCGAGGATGAGGAACTTCGGCTGGTGTATTAAAGCGCGCGCGATCATGAGCCGGCGTTTCATTCCGCCGGAGAGTTCCATACTGTTGCTTTCTATCTTGTCGCCGAGGCCGAGGTCGGTCAGCAGTTGTTTTGCACGCGGGATGGTTTCGGAGCGGGGGATGCCGTAGTAACCGCCCTGGTTCACGACCGTATCGAGGATGCGCTCGAACGGATTGAAGTTTATCTCCTGTCCGACGAGGCCGATATATGTTTTTGCGAGCTCGGTTTCTTTGTCGATGCTGTGGCCGAAAACCTCGACCGTGCCGCTTGTTTTGTTCACGAGCCCTGTCGCGATGCCGATGATGGTCGTTTTGCCGGCGCCGTTCGGGCCAAGCAGCGCAAAAAAGTCGCCTTCCGGTATCTCGAGCGAAACGCCCTTCAGCGCTTGCACGCCGTTCCCGTACGTTTTTGTGAGACCTTTGATCGTGAGCGCGTTCATGAACCGGATAGTCTACTATATCTTTGCCATAGCTGCCATGAGCTTGTCCCGCTCCCGCTCCATAGTTCCTTTGTCACGTGCCTCTAAGATCAAACGAACAAGGGGCTCGGTATTCGAAAGCCGCACACTGAACCAATAGTCCGGATATTGGATCGAAAGCCCATCGAGTTGTGATTGTTTTCCGTCGGCGTACGTGCGTTTGAGCTGTTCCATTGCCGCAACGCCATTTTCTCGCTTTTCGAGGGGAATGTTGATCTCGCCTGAATTCCAGTATTTTCGCAGCGGCTCAACGATCTGTGATACCGGAAGATTCTTTCCCGTCAGAAATGCGAGTAATTCGAGAATGAGAACCACCGGGGCCTCAAAACTTCCATAAGGGAATTTGTAGAAATAATGACCGGATGATTCCGCCGCAAAGACAGCGTTTTTGGCCAGCATCACTTCTTTGATCAAAGAATGACCGACCGGGGCGCGTACCGGTCGTCCACCCGCCTCAAGGATCATGTCGTTCGTGATCATGCCCGGCCGAACATCGTACACGATAGAAGCGCCCGGGTTTTTACTCAGCGCGATCTGCGCCATGATGCCGCGCAAAATTTCCTGAGGAACGGTTTCACCTTTCTCATCAATAAAAAAATACCGGTCTCCGTCCCCGTCTGGAGCGATGCCGAGGTCGCATCGATGTTCAAGCACGGCGTGCCTGAGCTGTTCAAGGTTGGAAGGGATCATGGGGTCCGCTGGATGCGCAGGAAAAGTACCATCCAACGTATCGTTGATCCAAACGATCTCACAGTTGAGTTTTTCGAACAGTGCTTTCATATCGGGGAGTCCCATGCCATTTGCGGGATCGATCGCGATCTTGAACCGTCTGACCGCAGGAGCATCTTTCGTTTGTTCCTCAACCATCCGCATTGTGACTTGTCCGCGAACGTGTATCATCCCCGGCCGGTCCGTCTTTGGAAACATTTGGTTTTGCGTAATCATGTCCCGCAGTGTGAAAATTCCGCTCCGATTGGTGAGGGCGACCGCTTCACGGCGGACAAGCTTGAAACCGTTCCATTCTTTCGGATTATGCGAGGCAGATACCTGTATGCCGCCGTCGTACCCGAAAAAACCGATCCCGAAATAAAATGCCGGTGTGGAAACAAGCCCCATGTCGTCGACTTCCAGTCCGGTATCGGTAAGGCCGACAATAAGGCTTTTTTTGAGGGAGGGGCTGGATGTTCGCATATCACTTCCCACCCCGACTTTTAAGCGCGTGGCCGGGTTTTCTTGTTGTAACAAGGTCGCATATGCGCGACCGATCAGGTACGCTCCCTCGTCATCGATCTCGCCGGGGTAGATCCCGCGTATGTCGTACGCTTTGAATATTTGCGGTTCAAGACGCATCAATCAATGAAGGGCATCGGGCCGATGTAGTCGGCCTTGCCGAGCTGCACGCCGTTACTGCGCAAGATCGAGTACGCCGTGGCTACGTGGAAGTAGAAGTTCGGGATGAGATACGTCATGACATACGCGGAGGCTTTCATTTTCTTGTTCCAATGGGGAAGCGTTACTTCGCGCTCTTCCTGGCCGGCGATCTGTTCGGGCTTGATGGTCTTCAGGAAGGCTACGGTCTTATCGATGCGCTGCTTCAATTCGGCGATCGTCTTTTCATTATCCTCGAACTTCGGCGCCTCGATGCCGGCGATGCGCGCAGCACCGCCCTTGGCGTTATCGCATGCAACTTGCACCTGCCGCAAAAAGGGGAACTGATCGGAGATCAGGCGCGAACTCAGGAGTGCTTCCTCCTGCAAACCCTTCGGGTGCCACTCAAGCTGCTTGCCTTCAGCGTGCGAAACGGCTTTGTCGAGAATGCCCGATAGCGCGGTAAGCGTTTTCATCATCGGCGGGACGGTCACGGTATAGAAATCGGTTTCAGCCATACGGTTTAGAGCTAAAAGTAATGCGGGGAGTATAGCATGGACCTCCTGTCGGCTATCATGAAGACGCTCGATCAACCCGTCCGCTTCGACGAGAAATCGACCGCGACCTCGCTCAGGCCCTCCTGCAGCTCGGAGCCGCCGACCTGCGGGCTCTTGCGCGCGGCAGGAAGGAGAATAACGACGGTCGTACCGCGCCCGACTGCGGAGCGGATCGTTATTTTCCCGTTGTGCAGTTTCAGAAGCTCCGACACGATGGTGAGCCCGAGACCCGTCCCGCCTTGCGAGCGGTTCCTCGATTGTTCCGCGCGGTAGAACGGTTCGAAAATGCGGAAGAGATCCTTGCGTCCGATGCCCACGCCGGAATCCTGGATGACGAGCTCGATCTGTTCTAAGGGTGCGGGCGCGACGGTGATCATGATCTGGCCTCCGCGCGGCGTATATTGAATCGCATTTTTGAGCAGATTCTGGACGATCTGTTCGATCGCCGTGGAGTTGCCCCAGACAGCGGCGTGGGGGCTTTTGCGCAGCGTGATCTGCATGTCGTTGTGCTTGATGAGCTGCGTGAACCGCGAGGCGGCGCGCGAGGCCAGCTCGGAGAGGTCGACGGAGGAAAATTCCATCAGCTCCGGCCTCACGAGCGCCGAGAGCGAGAGCAGGTTGTTGATTATTTCCGAAAGGCGATCCAATTCCTCGACATTGGAGCGCAGCATCTGTTTGAGCTCGGCGGAGATGCCGTCGTCGAAGAGCGCGACCTCGGTGTTCGTTTTGATGACGGAAAGGGGAGTGCGCAGCTCGTGCGCAACGTTGCCGATGAACTGCTTCTGCGCCGTGAGCGCGTTCCTCGCCGGCTGCAGCGTGACGCGCGCGATGATATAGCCGAAAACTGCGGTCGTTCCGACGATGACGGCGACGATGGTCCAGAGATTCTGAGAGCGGATCAGCTCGATCTGCGAAACGATGGACGAGGCGAGGCTTGCGGTGGACCCGTTCGAGGGCCCCTGCTGGATGCCCTGGACGATGGCAGTGGAGATGTCGCGATAGAGTACGCTAAAGGATGCACCGACGACCCCCAGGAGGATCACGGCGAAGGCGACCTGAAGCAGGATGACGTTGGTCTCGGTGTGGAAGAACGGATCGTATCGGTACTTATTCAGCAAGTCGGTAACCGATGCCGCGAACCGTTTCCAGGACACCCGAACCCTCTCCTTCCAATTTTCGTCGAAGATTTTTGACATGGACATCGACCACATTGCTAAACCCCACATAATTGAAATCCCACAAGTGGCTTAAGAGATCCTCCCGATTCACGACCTGATTCGGATGGCGCATGAAGTACTCGAGGAGGCCGAACTCTTTGAGAGTGAGCGGGATCTCCTTGCCGGCGCGCACAACCTTGCGCTCGCCCGGATTAAGCTCGATGTCGCCGATCTTCAGCGTCTCCGGCAATTTCTCATTTGGTCGGCGCAGGAGGGCTTTGATACGGGCGGAAAGTTCAGCGAACGAGAACGGCTTCACGAGGTAGTCGTCCGCACCCGCGAGGAGCAGCTGCACTTTCGTGTCGGTCTCGGCTCTTGCCGTCAATACGAGGACGGGAGTCGTGACGTTGGACGCGCGTATCTCTTTGCAGATCTCATAGCCGTCCATCGAGGGGAGCATGAGGTCGAGAATGATGACGTCGTAATCGGAACGGTGCAACTGGATGCGCGTGAGCGCTTTTTTGCCGTCGCCGACAGTGTCGACTGCATACCCTTCGTGGGTGAGCCCTTTGGAAAGCGCTTGGGCAAGCTTCTGTTCATCTTCAACTAAGAGTATCTTCATACAATACTGGTAAGCTGGTAAGCCCTGGGTACAACTGTACCTTTTCTAAATGAAGAATTCATGAGGACGGCGGCACGTGGGGCGCCGTGGCTTAGAAACAAGCTTTTAGTGCGTTGAGTCCTTTTTTATCTGTTTGAAGGCTTCCTCGACAGTTGTCATGA
>DASZII010000059.1:0-6446 GCA_035949275.1 Minisyncoccota bacterium
TCTCTTGCAGTACGTTCTCCACTTTCCCCGCCGCGTCCTCCCATGTAATGTGGTCCACTTCCCGGCGACCGTTCTCGGAGAGTGATTGTCGCAATCCCTTGTGGCGGATGACGCCGAGGATCTTGTTGGTCATTTCATCCACGTCCCAAAAATCGACCTTGAGCGCGTGCCGCACGGCCTCGGCGACACCGGACTGTTTCGAAACCAGGACCGGTGTCCCCGCTTTCATCGCTTCGAGCGCCGTTATGCCGAACGGTTCGGAAACGGACGGCATCACGAACAGGTCCGCGGATTTATACACTTCCGTCCGCTCGTGCCCGCGCAAAAATCCGGTAAAGAGCACGCGGTCGGAAATGCCGAGGCTCGCCGCCATGTCCATTATTTGCCGCTCCATGTCGCCCGAGCCGGACAGGAAGAAAACCGTCTTCGGTTCTCTCATCAGGACCGAGCGCGCCGCCTTCAAAAAGTAATCAGGTCCCTTTTGGAGCGTAACGCGGCCGAGGAACAGCACGATGTGGTATCCCGACTGCTTCAGCGCCGTGAGTTTGTTCCGCGCCGAGCCGAAATCCGGCGCGGTGATCTCGTCGATCCCATTGTGCACTACTCTTATTTTCGACTCCGGTATTCCGTAATACCGGACGATCAAGTCTTTCGTGTACTGCGAAACCGCAATGACACGGTCCGCGGCTTCCATTCCCTGTTTTTCCATTTCATACACTTCAGCATTGACCCCCGCGGAGCCGCCGCAGCGGTCGAATTCGGTCGCGTGCACATGGACGATGAGCGGCTTGCCGGAAACCCTTTTTGCTTCGATCCCCGCGCCGAACGAAAGCCAATCGTGCGCATACACGACGTCGAATTGTTCTTCTTTGGCGATCTGGCCGCCGATCAACGCGTATCTGCGGACCTCGCCGAGAAGGTCGCGACCGTATATCCCGATATCGTGCAAGGCTCGCGAGTACCCTGCCCCGCTGACGTAGGGTTTTAGAATGGAATTGACCGCCCGGCCTTCGACCTCAGTGTCCGCGAAGACGAAACGCGCCCATGGCGCGCCGACGCCCAGTTTCTTGGGCATAACGAACACAATCTCGATGCCCCTTGCGGCCATTGCGCGAGTGAGTCCCTGACAGGCAACGCCCAAACCACCGCTGTTATGCGGCGGGAATTCCCACCCGAACATGAGCACACGAGTTTTCATTCAATCTGAAACAAGAGAAACGGCCCCATGTCAATCGTAGCATATCTTGTGGATAAGTATGTGGAAAAAAGTGTGGAAAACAGGCATTTTTCGGCCAAAAAGGCCTTTCGTGGTACGCTTCTTGCAATGGAGTGCCCCAAAGCGGTGGTTTTCGATCTCGACGAGACCCTCGCGGAGAGTTTTAAGCCGCCCACATCGGAGATGATCGGTCGACTGAAGCGGCTGCTCGAACTTTTCCCCGTCGGCGTCATCACCGGACGGACCTTTTCCTGGGTCGAACCAGGCTTCCTTCCCTTCATGACCGATTCACCCCACATCGACCGTTTTTATGTTTTCCCCGAAAGTTCCGCGCAGTGCCTACAATGGGACGGCAGCGTCTGGAAAGAACTTTACTCCTTCACGGTCGGCGAAGAGGAGCGCGTGCGAATACGCGCCGCGATCGCCGAGAGCGTGGCGGAAACGAAAGTTCTTGAAGGGTTGCCGCGTTTCGGAGAACAGTACCTCAATAAGAACGGAATGGTTTCGTTCGCCTGCCTCGGCTATGAAGTGCCCGCAGATATGAAATACACCTGGGATCCGGGCAACGAGCGGCGCAAAATCCTCAAAGCCGCGGTCGCTGAAAAGCTTCCCGACCTGGAAGTTTCGCTCGGCGGTGCGACGACGATCGACGTTACCGAGAAGGGGCAGAATAAATCCCGAGGCATCAATTGGTTCGCGGAACATTTGCGCATCCCCGCGCCCGACATGCTCTACATCGGCGATGCGCTCTACGAGGGCGGTAACGATTTCGTCGTCATCGGGACCGGTATCGAGACGCGGGAAACAAAAGATCCGCAAGAAACGCTTGCTATCACCGACGAGATCCTCGCAGCGTGCGCGAACAATTAAATGGAAAGCGGGCCTGAGGGCCCGCCTTGCCGATCCGTGCTGACCGCGGAGGTCAGGTGCTATAACGCGCGCACTTCAATTTGAGCCGCTTCGAAAGTGCGGGCCAGATAAGGAACGCGTGCCGCGCTTCGTAGGTCGTCATCGGCGACATCCGCAAGTTCGGTACCGGCGGATTTCCCTGCGGCGGGAGCGGGGCCCTGTGCATGTGCGGTAGTTTTTGTTTATAGAGATCCGCCTGCGGCCGTTTGATAGGTACCGGGACCACGACGATCGCCTCGACGACGCACCTGCGGCCTGAGCCGTCATCGCTGCCGACGATGTTCAGCATTCGCATCCGGGATCCGTTGATCCAGAAGCACTGTCCGTTCCGGATCATTTCGTCCCGAACCGCCGTCGCATACGACGGAAGGAGACCGTCGAAAGCTTCGATGACCGCCTCGTCTCCGCACCCGACAAAGCCCGGGAGCTGAAACTGAACCCACCGGTGCTCGATCAGATCGTCCTCCAGCACCATTCTCTCCGGAGCCCAGGGAGTGATGAAAATGTCCCCCTGAACCGGCTGTACTTGAGCAGACACCGAACCGCATGAGATCGTGAACGCCAAGAGCGCCAGCACCGAGAAGATACGCATGGCTTTTGCCCCATTGTTCCGTGCACCCGGCGGGTGCCTTTCTGAAGCCACCCTATCAAAATTCCCTTGGCTAAGCTACTTCGATACCAAGATCCTAAAAAGAAGCTCCGGTGAGCGCGAGGACCGGCTGGGCGAAGAAGAAATAATTGGCGAGGACGAAGAGCCCGCACATGACCGCGAGGAGAAGCGTTACCGCGAGCGCTTTTTTCGCGTGTTTCCGGTGCACTTCGAGACCTGTTTCGTATACGAGCGCCGCGAGGATGACGGTACCGAAGAAGAGGTACGCATCGCGCAGCGCATCGCGCGGGAACGCTACAAGATAGCCCCACCACGGCACATGGCCGTCGATATTTTTGGCGAGCGACGCAGCAACGATGGGGCTTGTCGTGACAGCTGCGTTAGCCGGACTCGTCGCGGCACTTCCTTTCGCTGACGGAGCCGGGGGCGTCGTTTTCTGCACGTCAACGGTCGTTCCAAGGACCTGTGCGCTGCGCGTTGCGGCAGCGAGCGCCGGCTGCGTCGGAGCTGATGGAATTGTTTGCTCAGCTACGGGCTCCTGCGCGGCTTGCTGCGGCGCCGGCGTTCCGAATTCTTGCACGACGAACGTGACCATCTGGCCTTCGTACATGCCTTGTGCAGTCGCGATGCCGATCTGGGTAAAATGCGGATCGAGAATATTTGCGCGGTGTTCGGGCGAGTTCATCCAGGCATTGTTGACGTCGCCGGAGTCGGAGAAATTGACCGCGAGATTCTCGCCCGCGTAATCGAATTTGTATCCCACCTGCTGGAACCAGAACCACGGATCAATCCCCTGCGGCGAGGTGTGTGCGAAATAGCTTTTTTCCGCCATGTCGTTCGCTTTCGCCTGCGCGGCTTCGACGAGGAGCGGGCTCAGCGCGAGGGTCCCGAGCCCGTCCTGCGTGCGATCATTGTTGGCAAGATCTACAAGCACGGCCGAAACAACCGCAGCGGTATTAGAAAACCGCAGCGCGGGTTGCACGAGATCGGAAGCCATAAAGGCTGCGACAATAAGCACGGCAAAAAGCGTTATCGCCGCTGCACCCAGGAGTTCGACCCTCCGGCGTTCTTTCTTTCTCCGCGGCAAAAGCGGCGTTGCCCGCGGTGCGCGTCTAGGGGTCTTTTTCCGCACGTGCTTATTTTCGCATGTTCCTAAAAAACGCAAAGCCCCGCCGGGCGGCGGGGTTCCGCACGGTTACCGGCTAGAAGGCTTTCGCGCCGTTCGGCGTGCCCAGTCCCGTCGGACCATCGTAGCCCGTTTTTGCCGTGCAAAGGTACGAGCCCCCGCAGGTTCCGTTGGAGCCGTTTGCGACGTCGTGAAGATCGAGCGCTCGCGAAGGGTCGAGATACGGGAGCGAATTTTCCGTCGTTCCCGATGGGATGTTGCCTGAAAGCGCATACACCGCCGCCACCAAAGGCGAAGCGAGGCTCGTGCCGCCTACCTGGAACCAGCCCCTGACGCCGCTATAGCGCACGGTGTCATAGACCGCAGCGCCGGTGTTCGGATCGGCATCCGCGGAAACGTCCACGACCGTGCGCTTGCTACAGCTCGCGTCGCTTTGCCAAGCAGGCTTCGTTTCGAAGACGCTGCAACCGGAGCCCGTGCCGCTCCAGGCGACCTCGCTGTTGTATGAACCGTTGGAATTCAAATAGAGCGACGTGCCGCCGACCGCAGTCACGTATCGCGAAGCGGCCGGATATTCGACGCCGTAGCCCGAATCCCCCGCCGAAGCAACGAACGCGACGCCCGGATGGTTGAATGACGAGTCGTACGAGGTCTCGCTCGAGAATTCGCCGCCGCCCCACGAGTTGGAAACTACCGTCCCGCCAAGCGCGACCGCCTCGTTCTCCGCCGTCATCAAATTCGAGTACGTCGGCGAGCTCGCCTCGACCAAAAGGATGCTGCAATTCTGGCAAGTCGCGTGCGCGATCTCGACGTCGAGCGATATCTCGAGGCTCCAGTTGGCGTCCGATTGCGGCAGAGACCTCGTTGAGCCGCTCTGGCTCACCTTCTCGAAGCACGCCGAAGCCGAGCTCGCGATCGCACCCGAACAATTCGCAAGTTGCGGGATGCCGTAGGTCGAGCTATATGTCGCCAGGTCGCTCGCGATATTCGGATCGTCGTATGCGTCAACAATAGCGATCATCGGGCGTTTCGTCGTGGTCGAAGTGCCTGAGAGGCCGTACGCCTTCAGAAATTGCGCGGGACCGTAACCGGCCGGAAGCTGCTGCACCGCAGGCGTGCCGCCACGGTCGGTGGTGACTCGCGCGTCGCAACTCACCTCTCCTGCCGCGGCGGTCGCGCATACGCGAACGTGCGGCTTGAATTGGATGCCGAACCGTCCGGCGATGTTCATTTGTTGGAACGTCTGGAAATCCTTCTGCACGATAGGATCGGAGAACTGCGGCAACGCGGGCAGTTGCGGTAACGCAGGCAGCTGCGGGATCGTTTGCGCGTACGCGGCGGATGCGGCAAAAAGAATACCAAGCGCCGCGATAGCACCGTTCCTCATGCGCTACAGTATGGGGTACAAAAATGATGCGTCAATAATGCTATGCCCAGCCTTACATGTTAAAAATGAAAGTACATGAAGAGCGCCTGCAAGAACGCCCGAAGGTTGAAGCTGAAATGTGAATTCGAGGCCTGCAAAGTGACAGATGAAGAAGCGCTCGTGCTTGCGGAAACAACGTCCGGCGCGACATGCAGCGCGTGACGTTTCGTTGAAGTCCCGACTCCTATAAATGACCCGATATTCACGTGCGCGCTGCCGGTCGAGGTCGCGACGAAGACGTTTGCGTTGCCGCCGGCGGGGACGGTCTTCGTATACGTCTGCTTGTTCACTTGCCCGTTTTCATCTGTTTCTATTTGAACGGTCGATGTGCCGCCTTCATCGTTCGCGTACGTCTGCACCGAAACGGACGAGTACGAATCGCCGCTGTGTACGACATCGCCCGCTTGCGCGGTCAGACCCCCCGTGGAGTTGGAGACAGTGTTGGAAAGTATCAATCCTGCGATAAGCGGTACCATAGCGGCATCATACTACCCTCTCCTCACCTTCTATATGAAGAATTAGAACCGGTTGAACAAAGAGGAAAGCCAGGATGAAGCGTTCGTACTGCTGCTGGCATGGACCGTGATAACGGGCGCAGTATCCGTTTTTGGCATCGTGTGTTTGGAAACCTTCGGAACGATCTTCGAATTGCCGGACGTCCCCTGTACTGCGGCTTTGATCACATTTTGGACGACGGTCGAAGTGACGCTGGTCACCGGCGTCGATGAACCGCAAGCAAGCTGGTTGATCTTCCCGAGCGTGGCGGAGAACACCGAGCCCGTCGGCTTCGAGAGGCCGAGCGGAGCGAGGATGTCGCTGGCGTACGTAAGCTGGAAATTCTTAACGGCCGCGGTGGTCATGGGGCCAAAGAAGCCGGTCGCGGGAATATTCGAACCCTGCTGGTTCAGGAAGTTCTGGAGCGTCGTGACACCCGCGCCTCTCATGCCAGCGCGCAAGGAAGTTGAAAGAAGCGGCGTGCACGACCCGTTCGAGATCGTCGAAGTGGCGATGTTGACGGTCGACGTCGAGTCGCCGAGAACCAGACCGTTCGGCAGGAAGAAGACATTGCCCGTCGCGTGCGCGATCGAATCGATGGCGTTGCCTGTCGACCCTTCCTGGCCGGTTACGTCGGCGAGGTTGGTATACATGCCCGGCTGGG
>DASZII010000060.1:0-8887 GCA_035949275.1 Minisyncoccota bacterium
GCAGATCCTTGCCATCAAGAAGGCGAAGCAGGAATTGGACCTTGCGAACGAGCCGCAGCCTGACGCGGTGCCTGTCGAGACGCCCCGGCCCGCAGCCGCTCCGGAAACGCCTGTGCCGTTAGCGAGCGTTTCAGTGGCGCCCCCCGCCCAGCCCGAACCGGCGCCCGCTCCCGCCGCTCCAGCTGCCCCTATCGCATCTGCGGCTCCTTCCGCGCCGTCGCCCGCAACCTCCGGCGCTGCCGCTGCAGAAGCAGTCCGTACGGCCGCGATCAATGAAGCTCCAAGTGTATGAAAAAACAGAGAGTCTTGCCCAGAACGGCGATTGTTTTTCTTTTTTTTATCGGCGCCATTGCGGATGGCACCAAGATTCTCCTTGACCTTCTGTTTGGCATTGGTTTTATCCTCGACCCGCTTTTCGTATCTCCGATCACAACCGTGATCTATTGGATCACCATGAATCACAACGGCGTTCCCATGTTTTCGGGTCAGAATTGGGCGGCGGCATGGATCAATGAAGTTGTCGCCCTCACGCCAGGGATCGACGGGCTGCCTGATTGGACGGCGTATAACATCTACTTGGCCATCAACAACGAAATTGTGAATGCGGCGCAAGGTATAATAAGTTGATGACGCGCACGCTCATCGCGCTTTTCTCGGGCGGGTTAATGTTTGTCGCATTGCCGGCAATGGCACAGATCGACCTCTCCGGAACGGGAGATATGACCGCGCTCACCATATCCGCAGATCCGCACTATCCCGGGCCCGATTCGATCGTCCAGCTCACCGCGGAGAGCCCGCTCCTTGACCTGGAGCACAGCGACATAACCTGGAGCGTGAACGGAGCCCCGGCCGGTTCCGGGCAATCCGTCAGAATCCCGCTCGGCGCGATCGGCGAAGAAACCGATGTGAAGGTTTCCGTTTCGGGCTCAAGCGGGAGCGATTCCGCGACGCTCGCCCTTGTGCCGACATCGATAGACCTTCTGTGGGAAGCCGATTCATATGTACCGCCGTTCTACCGGGGCCGCGCGGTCCCCGGTTCGGGCTCAACGATCCGCGTGCTCGCCGTCCCGCACTTCGCGAGCGCAAGCGGGTCCGAGGCGCCTCCGTCGACTGTCGACTTTACGTGGAAGCTGAACGGCGCCGTGGACAAGGCGCAGTCGGGGATCGGCGAATCTTCGGCAGTCTTCCCGGCCGCGATCCTGTACGGAAGTGACATCGTCGACGTCGTCGCGGAAACGGCGGACGGTTCACGCTCGGGAGAATCGAGCGTTTCGATCCGCACGCAGGGACCGCAGCTCGTTCTGTACGAGGATAATCCGCTCTTCGGCATCATGTATCACCGCGCCGTTCCCTCGACAAGCGTTGCGAGCGAGTCGGAAACATCCTTCGCCGCCGTTCCGTACTTCGCGAACGCACCGTCGCCGAACGACCCGTCGCTCGCTTACGAATGGACCGTGAATGACGCTTCCGTCTCGGCGGATCCGGAAGACCCGAGCGAGATCACCATCAATGCGCAATCTTCGGGTACCGCGAACATCGCACTCTTGATCTCGAGCCCGGATGATCCGTTCTTCTCCGCGTTCGGGTCGTGGCAGATCGCGTTCTCACGCTCGGCCGTGAACGGGAACGACGTATTCCATTCCTCACCATAGACCATGAGCTACACCGGCTATTTCCGTTTCGTTACCGTCACGCTCATCGTCGTGGCGCTCGGCGGCCTTCTAGGATGGTATTACTTTTTGCAGGCAAAGAACGCACAGACGAACGCTCAAAACACCGGGGCCGGTTACAGTGCCCTGCCGCCTTCCTTTGAGGGGTCGACCGGGAGCACATATGCGAACATCGTTTCGACGCTCGGTGAAAGTCCTGGCGGGGCGGCCTCTTCCACGTCCAGATTATGGGAGGTATCCGAAGTGCCGGTCGCCGGATTCGGCTGGCAGAAAGGCGCGGAACCGACGTTGTATTTCATCGAACGCTCCAGCGGCTACGTCTTTGAAGCGCAGGTCAGCGGGCACAGCGTTACGCGGCTCACCGATACGCTCCGCCCAAAGATCTACGATGCTTCCGTGACGATGGACGGCTCGGTCGTTGAGCGCAGCGTCGATATGAGCGGCGCTCGCATTACGTTCGCGGGCTCCGTCGCAAGCTCTTCTGCGATCGTGGCGGCAACGACATCCGTCGCAAGCCTCATCGGCAATGACCTTCCGCAGGGGATTGGGACCATCGCGGCCGATCCGGCATACGACACGCTCTTTTTCACCATACCGAACCCCTCCGGCGTTTCGATCGTTTCAACGAACGTTGCGGGAGAAAAAGAGCGGTCGCTTTTTTCCTCTTCGATCACCGGCTGGCGCCTGCTGGCACCCGGCGACGGCACGGTCGTCCTCTTGCAGAACCCGCTTGACAGCGTCATCGGATACGCCTATCACTTGCAAAAGTCCGGTGCGCTTGTCGAGGTCGCGCAAGCGCCGGGATTGACCGTCTTGCCCCACGCGTCATCGAGCGCGCTCATTTTCGGCTCGTCGCAAAATGGTTCGCTCTCACTTTTTGCGCAGTCGAGCGCCGACGCTTCTCCGGCACAGCTGCCGATCCAAACGGTCGCCGACAAATGCGCGTGGGCGCCGGGAGCCGCTCTCATCGCGTACTGCGGTGTTCCGGAAACCGTGGCGTCGAAACAGTTCCTCGATGATTGGTATAAAGGACTTTTACACACGTCGGACAGATTCTTCGAAATAAACATATCTGCCGCTTCGACGATACTTCTCTATGATCCGTCGGGCGACACCAGCGCGCAGCTCGACGTTACGGAAATGTACGTTGACCCGACGGGGCAGTACCTCGCGTTCATCAGCGGGACGGATGGATCGCTTTGGGTGCTACGCATCGCGCAATGATATGAAAAAATTGTTCCAGGACATTTTCAAAGCGAGCACGATCGGGCTTTTATTCCAGGGAACAGTTGTCAATTTTCAGCCCTTAAGCGGCTCAAATTCGAACTTGGCCGGCCCGCTATCGCAATTTTTTTCCAGCAGCAACCTGCCCGGTTTGTTCAACGCCGCGTTCTCGATGGCACTCTCTGCGGGCGCGATCCTCGCGGTCCTGCGTCTCGCGTACGCCGGCTGGCTCTACATGAGCTCCGACGCGTTCGGCACGAAAAGCCACGCGAAAGAAGTCATCCAGAACGCGATCCTTGGCCTTCTCCTGCTGATCGGTATTTACATAATTCTTAATCAGATCAACCCGTGTCTTCTCAACCTCAACGTAGTACAGACTATTTCCGGCGGAACCGGGCAGTGCGGCGGCTCAAGCGCGGCTTCTTCACCGGCCGTCCAGTCGATTACCGGCGCGTCTTCGGGGTTATAAATTATTGCGCCGAATATTTGATGACGACACGGCGGCTTCTGCCTTCGCCTTGCGACTCGGTCTTCACGTGCGGGGCATTCTGCAAGGTCGTGTGCACGATGAGCCGCTCATAGGCGGTCATGGGAGATAGTTCGACGTCGTACTGGAACGAACGGGCGCGCTCCGCCATCATGAGCGCCTTTGCCTGCAGGTCTTTTATCTGTTTCGTGCGGTAGCCGCCCACATCGACGAGGAACATCTCTGCGCGGTTTACCCCGAGCCCCGTCGGGGGGCCTGCTCCGAGCTCAGTCGATAGGTCGCCTTCGGGTGCTTCGCTCTTTTCCTCGAGGATTTTTTTGACCAGATGGTCGATCGCCTGTATCACTTCGCCGCGCGGGCCGATCAGATCCCGTGCGTCTGACGCCTCGATCGAGAGAATGGTCTGGCCGGCCGCCTCAGTGCGCGAAATGTTCGAATACGAGACGCCGGCGGCGTCGAGTAGTTCCTTAAGAGTCGTTTCTGGAGACGGATTCATCCGTTTCTTGTACCACGGCACCACACCAAATACAACCGTATTTGGTGAGGAGCCACGGCAGCTGTGCAAAAACAACTCCTCAGTCGTTGAGTCGGGCGTAGCGGACGGGTCATCTTTGCTATACCGCCACACCAATGTTAATTGGTGTGGTGGTATACTTCCGCTTCATGAGCGCGACCACGGAGCAACTGCTGACCGAAGCGTTCCGGAAAGCCGGAATCGAGGTGAACGGAGAGCGGCCCTCTGATATCAAGGTATATAACCCGGCATTCTACGATCGCGTGCTCACGGGCGGCTCGCTGGGTTTTGGAGAATCATACATGGATGGCTGGTGGGACGCAGAGCGGCTCGACGAGATGCTCTACCTCCTTCTGAAGAACAAAATGCAGGATCAGATCCGGATCACTCCTGCGCTTATCTGGCTCTATGTTCAGGCAAGATTCTTGAATCCGCAAAAAACACGAGCCTTTGAGGTCGGAGAGAAACACTATGATCTCGGCAACGATCTCTACGCCGCGATGCTCGACAAGCGCCTGACCTATTCCTGTGGCTATTGGAAAGATGCGGGAGGCCTCGATGAGGCGCAGGAGGCGAAGCTCGATCTCATCTGCCGGAAAATCGGGTTGCAGCCGGGTCAGGAGGTGCTCGATATCGGCTCGGGCTGGGGGAGTTTTCTTCAGTACGCCGCGCAGCGCTATGGCGCACGCGGCGTCGGCGTCACCGTTTCCAAAGAACAAGCTGCGTATGCCAACGAGCACAAAGGATCGTTGCCGATCGAAACACGCCTGCAGGATTATCGCGAACTCACTGGCTCTTTCGATCATGTCGTTTCTGTCGGCATGTTCGAGCACGTCGGCTACAAAAACTACCGCACGTTCATGGAAAAAGCGCACTCGCTCCTCAAGGACGACGGCTATTTCCTTCTCCACACCATAGGCGGCAATATTTCATTGACCCGCAACAGCGATCCGTGGAACGAAAAATATATTTTCCCGAACGGTATGATCCCTTCGATACAACAGGTCGGTGCCGCCTCGGAAGATCTTTTCTCGATGGAGGATTGGCATAATTTCGGACCCGATTACGATAGAACGCTGCTCGCCTGGCACGCGAATTTCAAGGCGCACTGGCCTTCGCTCAAAGCGAGCGGCAAATATGACGACCGTTTCTACCGCATGTGGAATTTCTATCTGCTCTCATGCGCGGCATCTTTCCGCGTGCGCTACCTGCAGCTGTGGCAGATCGTGTTCACCAAGATCAGCGCGAAACAAGGCTACGCCTCGGTGCGTTAGGAAAGAGATGGACATGCAAAACAATTGAGCGGTCCGGCAGCCGCTTCTCTTGGCTATGTATACTTACCGATATGGATAAATTTCCGACCATCAAGCAATCGCCCAATCCTGTCGCGTCCTACATTGAATGTAGCCGGCAACAACTTGAACGTGACAACCTGGTACATTTGGATATGCGCATTTCCCCGCCTGAACAAGAATCGCTGGACAGAATTCATATCGAGCAAGAAGTGGCCCCGTTCAATTCGTACGGTCCAGTAACGGAAGGCCTGGTGCCACGTCTGGCAGAGTATCTTAGCGCCATGGGCCGAAATGATCGCGCCGACATTGAACACGTCGCTGCTATTATTTATCGCCTCGCCTCTGGGGTGCAAACGGGCTTCAGAAAAGACGCCTCGTGGGTAACTGTTCGCATCTCACTGCCAACCTCCGCATTCGATATTCCACGCTGGCATCCCGATGGAGGATATTTCAGAACGGAGGTGAAAACGTACAAATTGGTGGCAACGCTCAGGGGTGATCAGACGCTGTTCGGAAAAGTCGCTGACCAAGAAGCTTATCGTCAGTTAGAAGAGGCCGAACGCGAGAATAGAACAAGAAACCAAGATGACCCGGATGCGTTAGAGGCCGAGGATATGCGCATCAGGAAGGAATTAGCGCACATAATTGAACCCATCAACGCTCCTCATACTGGAGAAGCAACCGTGTATCTCGTGGGCGACGAAGATGCCGTGATTCATTCCGAGCCTCCTATTCGCGAACCTCGTATCTTCGTGTCAGTTCTGCCGGGCTCACGGGAACAAATCGGGGAATGGCGCGCCCGCTCAGAGTAGCACTACTTCTTTTTCTTCGTTCCCGCATCCGGATCGCTGAAGCGCCTTCCGGAAAGATATTCCTGCGCGATCATGAAAAGGTTACTCGTCGTCCAATAGAGCGGCGCGGCCGAAGCGAGGGAGAAACCGATGACGCCGACGATCGCGGGGAGAACATAACGCGCCTGTACTTCGAAGCTTTTCGCCATCTCGCCGGAGAGCGACGCTTCGACCGGGGAGGATCTCTCGGAGGGCCCCATCGAAAGTCTCGTGTAGACGAATTGCGACAGCGCGGCCGTGATCGCGAGCGGGATGCTTCGGGCGGACATATTGATAACGCCGAGAAATTCCATGTTGATCGCAGCCGGCATATGCACGAACGAATAGAGGAGCGCCGGGTCGATCTTCGGCAACCCGCCGCGCGAAAAGACCCAATACAATCCGAGCAGGATCGGCAGCTGTATCAAAATGAGCACGAACCCCGCAAAGGGGTGCACGCCGCGTTCTTTATAGAGTGCGAATATCGCGCGGCTTTGCTCCTCCGCCTTGTCCTTATATTTTTCCTTGAGCTTTTCCACCTCCGGGCCAATCTTCTTCATCGCGAGCTGCGCCTGCACGGCACGGCGCGAAAGCGGGAAGAGGACAAAACGCACGATCAGCGTCAGTATGATGACTGCGACGCCGACGTCGTGCGTCGGCAAAGAGCCGACCAAAAACACGAGCCCGTTATAGAACGGGCGGTAAATGATCGCCGTAAATCCGGCTGCTAGTGCTGCGAACACGGAGGCATTGTATCGCGTTTAGAGTTTTGAGAAAAGCGCGTCGATGTCCTGCGCGAGCTCGGAAAATTCCGCCGTTTTTGCCTCGCGCTTCGCGTACAGAACGAGCGCGACCCGCTTCTGTAGCCCCGGCAAGTGCTTCGCGAGCAGGTTGCGGGTACGGCGCTTTATTTTATTGCGTTCAACGGCCTTCGCCGCGGTCTTTTTCGAAACGACGACCGCGCACTTGGGGCCGGAAGCCGTGATCGGTGCGACCAAAAATGAGAAAAGTCTCCCGTGGAGCCGCTTCCCTGAAAGGTTTTTGATCTCTTCGCCCGTGAGGCGATATTTTTTGGGCATCAGCTATACGGAGAGCCGTGCGCGACCCTTGCGGCGGCGGCGAACGAGGAGGTTGCGTCCGGTTTTCGAACGAGACCGCTTCAGGAATCCGTGCGTGCGTGCGCGTTTTCGTTTTTTCGGCTGATAGGTTCTCTTCATGCGTGGTACCGTAGCACGTTTTTTTCTTGCGCACAACCTGCGACGAGGTACAATTTCTGTCCCCGCACTATCCACATGTTTTGCACATCAGGAAGGGAGTCGCGCAATCTTTCAGGAGCGAATTGTACACGTATAATGCGCAGGCTGCTCACGCGCATGACGGCACCCCAACATGAGTAATCGCGACCTATGGCAAAACGCGCTCGTACAGATTGAGCTCGGTACCTCTGAAGCTTCTTTTCGCACCTGGTTTAGGAACACGGACATCGCCCACCGCGACGCCGGGGTCGTCCAGGTGGCCGTCCCTTCGAAGATCGTAAAAGAATGGCTCTCCGAGAAGCACCACAAGCTCATCCTTCATGTGCTCCGAGAGCTCGACAACTCGATCCGGACCGTTGAATACGTGGTCCATCGCACCGCACCCTCGCAAGAGCGCCGCGAGCGCCGCGAACAGCCCACCGAGACCGTTTCTCTGGACCTCCAGTCGCTCTATATTGACAAGCGCGACAACCTGAACCCGCGCTACACCTTCGATACGTTCGTCGTCGGTCCCTTCAACCAGCTCGCGCACGCGGCCGCCAAGGCCGTCCTGGAGCGCCCGGGCCTCGCGTACAATCCGCTCTTCGTCTACGGGTCGACCGGACGCGGTAAAACGCACCTTATCCAGGCGATCGGCAATCACTTCAAGAAGCAGCAGAGCAACAAGAAGGTCTTGTACGTGACCTCGGAGCGCTTTGCCGTCGACTACATCAATTCGGTGCGAGCCGGAAAGGCGAATTCCTTCAAGGACCAGTATCGGAGTTACGACGTTCTCATCATGGACGACGTGCAGTTCATCGCGAACACCGAAAAGACGCAGGAGGAGCTCTTCCACCTTTTCAATGCGCTGCACGACAACAACAAACAGATCGTTTTCTCGAGCGATAAGCACCCGGCGCTTCTCCCCGGCTTCGAGGACCGCATCAAGGGACGGTTTTCGGCCGGCATGGTCGCGGAGATCCCCGAGCCGGACGTCGAAAGCCGCGGCGCCATCATTCGCGCAAAGATAGAGAGCCACGGATTCTCACTTCCGGAAGAGTCCATCGTCTATATCGCAGAGAACGTGCGGGGGAATATCCGCGAACTTGAGGGCATCGTCAATACGATCGTATGCAAATCACAATACAAAGGGAAGGGGGTGACCATTAACGACATCCGCGCACTCATAAAGCACAACGTGAAGCCCTCCCGCGGCATCTCCACCGAAGAGGTCGTGCGCCGCATCGCGCAATACTACGAAGTCGCCGAGAAATCCATCTATGAAAAAACCCGCAAGAAGGAAGTTGTGAAGCCACGGCAAATAATCATGTACATGCTCCGGGAGGAATTCAACGCCTCGTACCCCTCGATCGGGGAGAAGCTCGGCGGCCGCGACCACACGACCGTCATCCACTCGTGCGAGAAGATCAAAGAGGAGATCAAGTCGAACGCCGCGCTCGAGCAGGAACTCGATCACATCCGCACTCTGATCCATGCGTAGCGTTGTGGAAAAGACCGGAGAAAGTCTCGGACAATCATCTGACAACTTCCGGATGTCCACAGCCAAGAAAAATTTCCACCTCTCTACCCAGCTTCATCAACAACTCATGCACAATTCTGAATGCCGGAAGA
>DASZII010000061.1:0-5086 GCA_035949275.1 Minisyncoccota bacterium
TCAGCGTTCTCAAGCTTGATGCCGAGGTCCTCGGAAACAACTTGTGCGCCGACGGTGATCGCGATGTCCTGCAGTATCTCTTTCTTGCGGTCGCCGTACCCCGGTGCTTTGATCGCGAGGACATTGAAGCCGCCGCGCAACTTGTTGAGAATGATCGTCGCGAGCGCTTCGCCGTCGACATCGTCCGCGATGATGACAAGCTCTTTCTTGCCAGACCCTGCGACCTTCTCCAGGAGCGGGAGGATGTCTTTGATCGCAGAAATTTTCTTGTCGGTGACGAGGATAGGAGAATCCACCGCTGTAGCTTCCATGCGCTCCGGATTCGTCACGAGATATGCCGAGACATAGCCCTTGTCGAACTCCATGCCCTCGACGTAATCCATCTCGATACCGATCGATTGCGACTCCTCGACGGTGACAACGCCGTCCTTGCCCACCTTCTCGACAGTCTGCGCGATCGTCTCCCCCAATTCTTTCGATTCAGCGGCGATCGTTGCGACCTGCTTGATATCGGCTTTTCCTTTGATCGGCTTCGCCATCTTTTTCAGCTCTTCCACCGCGTCCTTCGCCGCCGCTTCGATGCCGCGGCGCACCATCATCGCGTTGGCCCCGAGCGCCGTGCGCTTCAAACCCTCGCGGACGATCGCCTGCGTAAGGACGACCGCGGTCGTCGTACCGTCGCCGGCCTTGTCGTTCGTTTTAGTCGCGACCTCTTTCACGATCTGCGCGCCCATGTTCTCGAACTTGTCGGCGAGTTCGATCTCCTTCGCGATGGAAACGCCATCGTTCGTTATCGTCGGACCGCCCCACGATTTGGCGAGCGCGACGTTGCGGCCTTTGGGACCGAGCGTCACTTTCACCGCGTTGGCGACGATGTCCACGCCCCTCTTAAGGGCTGATCGCACCTGTTCGTCGAAAATTACCTGCTTTGCCATATGACTATTTGATGATCGCTAAAATGTCGGATTCTGTAACGAGGAAATATTCCTCGCCGTCCTCGCCCGCATCGACCTCGTTGTCCCATCCAGCTTTGAAATACACTTTCGCGCCCACCTTCACCATTGTCGGGATGAGCTTCCCTTCGTCGTTCAGTTTGCCGGGGCCGACCGCGACCACGATGCCGCGCTTCGATTTCTCCTTTTCCGCCGTGTCGGGGATGATGATGCCGCTCGCGGACTTTCTCTCCGGCTTGTCCTCGCGCTTCACCAGGACGCGATCGCCGATCGGCTGGACGTTAATCTTTTTCATTTCTTTCGCCATATCGAATTGTGCTAGTACTGCTAACTCGTTGCGACAATATATTGAATGGCGGTCATAAGGTCAAGCAGGTCCCCGGCAGCAAGGATTCCCCTTGCTGCCGAAGGGGCAGTTGCAGAGGGTACGCAGGCAAGGTAGGCTTCCGTCGATGGTTTTTCTCCAAGAGGTGCTGCCCTACGTGCAGATCCTGCTTTCCGTGCTCATCATCGGCAGCGTCCTGCTGCAGCGCACGGGCGCAAGCCTCGGCGGCGCGTTCGGGAGCGACAACTTCAGCTCCGGTTTCCACACCCGCCGCGGCATCGAGAAGACCCTCTTTTACGCGACCATCGTACTTGGTATACTGTTCGCGATAAGTGCCCTAGTGAACCTACTTATTAGTTAATCCCGCAGGCCGGTCATTCGTGCCTTGCGCCGCGCAATACAAGCGCGTTATGGTTGATCCTGATTCAGAAACATCCGCATCGTGGAAGGAAAAGCTCCGCGCCGAGCGCCGTCTCCCCTACCTCGTTCGCTTCGAGGATCTTCTGCCGCGCTTTTCCCCCGCCGAGCGCCTCGCACTGTATGTGCTTTCCGCGTTGCTTGCGATAAGCGCGCTCGTCCTTGTCATTGAAGTGTCGCACGATTTTTCAACGGTCGTCCCCGCGCGAGGAGGCTCCCTCACCGAGGGCGAGATCGGCCCTGCGCGGTTCATCAATCCGCTCCTCACGGTATCGCAGGTGGATCAAGACCTGACGCAGCTCGTCTACTCGGGACTGCTGCGCGCCAACGCCGACGGCAGTTACTCGCCCGACCTCGCCGAAAGTTACTCGATCTCGCCGGACGGCACCGTCTACACCTTCAAGCTCCGGCCGGACGCGAAATTCTCGGACGGGACTCCGGTCACCTCCGCCGACGTCGTCTTTACGGTACAGCTCGCACAAAACCCCGCTATCAAATCGCCGCAGGAGGCCGATTGGGAAGGCGTGCAGGTCTCGGCGCCGGACTCGGGAGAAGTCGTCTTCACGCTGCCGCACCCGTACGCGCCGTTCCTGCAGAACGCGACGCTCGGCATTCTGCCCAGAGAGTTGTGGCAAGGCGTTTCCGCCGAGGAATTCCCGTTCTCGCCGCTCAACACGAACCCGGTGGGAAGCGGTCCGTACAAGGTTGCAAGCTTCAAAACGGATTCGACCGGCTCGCCGACCCGTTACGATCTCGTCCCCAACGCGAATTTTGCGCTCGGAGACCCGCTCTTAGGCCGCATCACGTTCCTCTTCTACCCCGACGGGCCCACGCTCATCAAAGCGCTGAATGCCGGACAGATCGACGCGATGGCGGGCGTTTCGCCGTCGGACCTGCCGAACATCAGAGCATCGGGCGAGGAGATCCTGCAGGTGCCGCTCCCGCGCGTCTTCGGCGTCTTCTTCAACCAGAGCCACAATCCGGTCCTCGCCGACCCCGTCGTGCGCACCGCACTCAACGAAGCGGTCGACAAGCAGACGATCGTGAACGATGTTTTGGGCGGATACGGTGTGCCGCTCAATTCGCCGATCCCGCCCGGCGTCCTGGGGCAAGCGCCGCAGGTGACGGTTTCGATGCCGCCCTTCGGCGTCACCGCTTCGAGCTCGCCCGTCGTTGCGCAGAATACGCAGACCGCGCAGGCGACGCTCCAGCGCGGCGGTTGGACGTTCGACCAAACGAACAACGTGTGGACCAAGGGTTCCGGCAAGAAAAAGCAGACGCTCGCGCTCGCGCTTTCGACCGCCGACCAGCCGGAGCTGGTCGCGACCGCCGACGCGGTCGCGGCCGCTTGGCAAGCGGCGGGGGTGCAGGTTTCCGTGCAAGTCTATCCGCTTTCGGATTTCAACAACACGATCCTGCGGCCTCGCTCCTACGATGCGATCCTCTTCGGCCAGGTCGTCGGCCGGACGACGGATCTCTTCGCGTTCTGGGATTCGACTCAGCGCAACGATCCCGGCCTCAACCTCGCGATGTATGCGAGCAGCAAGGCGGACCCGCTCCTCTCACAGGCGCGCGCGACGAGCGATCAGGCGACCCGCGACGGCTTGTACCAGCAGTTCGCGCAGATCGTGCAGCAGGATCAGCCTGCCGTATTCTTGTATGCGCCGGACCTTCTCTACGTGGTTCCACAGAACCTCGAGGGCATCGAGCTCGGTGCGCTCACCGGTCCGTCGGACCGCTTTATGAACGTTTATCAATGGTATGACCAGACCACCCGCATTTGGGACGCCCTCGCGCCGAGTGCCGTCACCCGCTAATTGTTAACACTATGGAAGCTTCAAACGATCAACCGATGGACCGCGCGCAAACGCGCCGACCGCGTCCGGCGAGGCCCGGCCGCGGAACGCCGCGTCCGCAGTTCCAAAAAGGCCCGCGCCGCTACCGGCCGATGTCATCGCGCCCCGCGCACCCACGCCGCGGCAAGCAACACATCGAGCACAAAAGCGACGCGACCAAACACGCGCAAAAAATAACGCCGCCCGCGGAGAACGTCATCCGCATCATCCCGCTCGGAGGCGTGGAGGAGATCGGCCGCAACATGACGGCCATCGAAACGCACGACGACCTCTTTATCCTCGATTGCGGTTTCCAGTTCCGCGAGGACGACACGCCGGGCATCGATTACATTTTGCCCAACACCGGCTACCTCGAGGAGCGTCGTGACAAGATCCGCGGGCTCCTCATCTCGCACGGCCACCTCGACCACATTGGCGGCATTCCCTACATCATCGACCGTATTGGCAATCCGACGATCTATACGCGCAAGCTCACCAGCATGATGATAAAAAAGCGCCAGGAGGAATTCGCGCACCTGCCGCAAACGAACATCCGTGTGGTCGAAAAGGACGAAGCGATCAAGCTCGGGCAAACGACCGTGCGATTCTTCGGCGTCACGCACACAGTTCCCGACTCGATGGGCATTATCATCGAGACGAAATGGGGCGACGTCGTCTTCACGGGCGACATCAAGCTCAACCACCGCGACGGCGATCCCTCCGACGAGGAAAAACGCGAATTCGGTATCTTCAAGGACCGCAAAGTGCTCGCGCTCCTCATGGACTCGACCAACGTGTGGCAGCCCGGCTTCTCGATCCCCGAATACAACGTCTACCAGACGTTGGAGAAGATCGTGAAAGACGCGAAAGGCCGCCTCATCATCGCGATGTTCGCCTCGCACCTCGAACGATTGATCCGCGTCGTGCAGTTCGCCGAAGAAGCCGGCAAAAAAGTCGTTATAGACGGCAGGAGCATGCGCACCAACATTGAGATCGCGCGCGAATTGGGGCTTATCAAATACAAAGACGACACCGTCGTGCAGGTCGAAGACATCGAGCGATACCCCGCTGACAAGCTCATCATCCTCGCGACCGGCGCGCAGGGAGACGAATTCGCCTCGCTCGCCCGCATCGGCAACAAATCGCACAAATACATCCGTCTGAAGCCCGAAGATACCATCGTGCTCTCCTCTTCCGTCATTCCGGGCAACGAGCGCGCGGTGCAGAAATTGAAGGACAATCTCTCGCGCCAGGGCGCACACATCATCACCTACCACACGAGCGACGTGCACGCTTCCGGCCACGGCAACCGCGGCGAAGCCGAGTGGATCCACAAACAGATCCGTCCGAAATTCTTCGTCCCCGTGCACGGTTACCACTACATGCTTCGCGTGCATGCCGACGTCGCGATCGAGCTCGGCATGGACATGAAGCACGTCGCCATCCCCGACAACTCCTCCGTCATCGACATCGTCGACGGCGAGAAAATCACGAAACTGCCCGTCAAGGCGCCTTCAGAGATGCGCGTCGTCGAAGGCCAGACCGTTTCGGAACTT
>DASZII010000062.1:0-14563 GCA_035949275.1 Minisyncoccota bacterium
TCTTCCCTTTCCGGTATTGATATCCGTTTTTAATGTCGACGCGCAAACGTCTTCGCCGGCAACGTCATCTTCCAACGTCGAAGCGCAAGTCCAAACGCCCCCGCAAACGCAAAAACTGGAAGGTAGTCCCGTTCCGAGCTCACCCGTCGCGACCGTAAGCTCCTCCGATCCGCGTCTGGTCATTCCGGCCATCAACCTCAACGACCCGATCGTGAATGTCGGCGTCACTTCGAGCGGTGACATGGCCGTTCCGGACGGCAAAACGAGTCAGGTCGGTCTCTACGATGGCGGCCCGCAGCCGGGCGACGTCGGCGCCGCCGTTCTCGACGCGCACGTATTCGCCGCATTCTCGAAATTGAATGACCTTTCGGTCGGCGACGACATTTATGTGCAAAAGGACGGCCAGCAGCTCCATTTCGTTGTGACGGCCGTCAAAACCTTCGCGCTCTCTGAAATAACTTCGGCGGACCTCTTTACGCCGACCAGTGACCGCGATCTCAACCTCATCACCTGCGCGGGCAATCTCACGCCCGACAGCTCGACGTACGACCACCGCCTCGTCGTTTACGCAACGCTTGCGAGCTGATCAGTGCTTTTTGAACACGACAGCCTCGATGTTGTTGCCGTCGGGGTCATACACGAACGCGGCGTAGTAATCGGGTGAGTAGTCTTCGCGCAGCCCCGGGCCGCCGTTGTCTTTGCCGCCGGCTTTCAACGCCGCCTTATGGAAATCCTGCACCGCCTTTTTGCTTTTAGCGAGGAAGGCAAGATGCGTCGTGTCTTTGTGCTTCTTTTTCACGATCCAGAAACTCGTATGCCCGCCCTCTTTGAATCCGGCCGCCTCCGGCGAATAGTCCATCGTAAGTTTGTAGCCGAGCGGCTTCAGCGCCGCGACGTAGAATTTCTTTGCCTTGGCAAAGTCTTTGACCGACACCGACACGTGTTCAAGCATAGGAACGATTATATCACTTGTGCGTAATCTGCGATGAAGAGGCGGTCTACGGGCTCGTGTGTCCACCGAATTGGTTGCGCATCGCCGAAAGAATGCGGCCGGTGTAGGAAGGGTCGTTCGCGGACCGCTTCCTGAATTCGAGCGCGCCCTCGATGATCGGCACCGGAATGCCAAGCTCGCGGGCTTCGTCCACCGTCCACTCGCCTTCTCCGCTTGCTCCAACGACAGGCGACGCCCGCAGATCATCTCCGAGCTCAGCACCCATCGCTTCATAGGCTGTGGCGAGCCAGCCGACAAGCCGCGATTCGATGACCGAGCGTCGGTTATACAATTTTGCGATGGCGGCGAGGTCAAGCGAAAAGCGCGAGCGTTCGAGGACCGTGAATCCTTCCGCGATCGCCTGCATCATCCCGTACTCGATCCCGTTGTGCACCATTTTCACGAAATGTCCGGCGCCGCCTTTGCCCGCATACAGATATCCGTCGGGAACCGACATGTCTTTAAAGAGCGGTTCGTAGCGTGCAAAGAGTTCTTTCTCCCCGCCCACCATAACGCATGCGCCCTCAAGCGCGCCGCGCGGCCCTCCCGAAACGCCGGCATCGAGGAAATCGATACCGAGCGCCGAAAGTTTTTCATGCCGCCTCATCGATTCTTTGTACGGAGAATTCCCGCCGTCGATGACCGTGTCGCCTTTTGAAAGAAGCGGCGTAAGCTCACCCAGCACCGCATCAACCGCCGTGTGCACGACCATGAGCCAGATCGTGCGCGGCACGGGCAGGCTCTGAACCAGTTCCCGCAGACCGTAAGCGCCTTTGAGCCCTTCAGCTTCCAGTTCTTTCGTGACCGAGGCGGCCCTATCATAGCCGTGCACGCGCCATCCTTTCCCCTGGATCTGCCTTGCGAGATTCGCACCCATTTTGCCGAGGCCGATGAAGCCGATCGGTCCTTTCCCGTTCGTATCTTTGCTCTGAGAGCGCTCCGCTGGGAGCATGGGGTGCGGTGTCGTGCCGGGCGCGTAGCGCGCAAGCGGCACGAGGCCGCGCCGCCAGCCGTCGATCACCGGGTCCGTAAATCTCCAGAGCGCGGCAACCTCCTTCGCCGAGCAGAACAGCGATTGATCCCCCGCGATCGCCTCGTGTACCACCTTCGAATATTCCTCAACGTACTGCACTTTGTTCTTCTTTTCATACAGAAAGAACGAGAGATCGCGCTCTTCGAGCACTTGCTCAAAGCCGGGCTTTTTCGTCCAAAAGCTCACGACGATCTCGTCCACCGGCTCAAGCCGGAACGTTATCGTGTTGGGACCGTGCGGTCCCGTTTCGCACAGGAGGCAATGCTTGGGATGGCGGAGCGTGAGCGTGATCTCCTTGCGCGCTTCGCCCATGCGCTTGCCGGAATCCATGTAGACAGGAACGCCGGCCCAGCGCGGATGCCGGAGTGACGTTCCGAGCGCGTAATAGGTCTCGGTCTGCGAACCTTCCCGCACGCCTTTGATCCCTTCGTATCCTTCGTACTGCGCACGGTACGTGTTCGCGCGCACGCTCTCATCCGTCCACGGCTCGATGGTTTCGAGAATGGCCTCGCGGTTGTGTCTTGCCGCCGCCGCGTCCATCGAATCCGGATAATCCATGGCAATAGCCGCGAGCATCTCGAGAAGATGGTTCTGCCCGACGTCTTTGAGCGCGCCGACCTCGTCGTAGAACGCGCCTCGCGATTCGACGCCGAGCGATTCGTGCAACCGCACGTCGATGCGTTCGATGTTCTCTTCCCCCCATTTCGATTCGAACAGATTGTTCGAGAAACGGAAATTCTGGATGCCCTGCACGATCTCTTTGAAAAGATAGTGATCGATGCGGTACAGCTGCTCCTCTTTGAAGTATCGTCCGAGCAATTCCTCGAGAGCGGCCGCGCTTTTTTCATCGTCGCCGAAGGGCTTTTCAATAAGGATACGCGTCCAGCCGGTCAGATCGTCACAAGGCAGGTTCAACTTTTCTTCGGCGAGGCGTGTAAAAATACTTTCGTACGCGGTCGGCGGCACGGCCAGATAGAACAGCTTGCTCGCGCACTGACCCCATTCGATCTCCCTGCGCGATATATCGGCTCGCAGTCCGGCAAAGCCTTCTTCCACGCTGTAATCGCCTGTCAGATACGTGAAGAGCCTGAAGAACTCATCGAACTCCGCGTCCTTTATTCGTTCCGCGGATGTTTTTTGCGCGGCTTCCCTTACGACCGTTTTGAAATCCGCTTCGGCGAGCGGACGGCGCGCGAAGCCGATCACCGCGAGCCGCTCCGGCAGGCGATCTTCGCGGTACAGATACCAAAGCGACGGCAGGATCTTCCGACCCGCGAGATCGCCGGTCACGCCGAAAATAGTAAAGATGGCCGGCGCTTGAGCTCCGCTAGATGACATACCGGTTGAGCACGTTGCCGCTCTTGAACGTTCGCGAATCGACAAGCTTGAACTTTATCTTTTTTGAAAGTCCCTCAAAAACCGGCGTGCCTTTGCCGATCGCAACGGGAGAGATCATGACCCGGAATTCGTCGACAAGTCCGGCTTCCATGAGGCTCACGCAAAGCGCGTTGCTCCCGAACATGGCGATGTCGTTGCCGGGCTCCGCTTTCAGCTTTGCGATCTCTTCGTTCACCTGTTCGTTCACCACCCGCGTATTGGCCCATTCCGACCGGAGCGGCGTGTCAGAAATGACGACCTTCTGCGTTGCGGTCATGAAATCCGCCGTGAGCTTGTCGGCTTCGGAGCCTTGCGAGGTCGGCCAGAACGCCGCCATCATCTCGTAGGTGCGGCGGCCGAAGAGGATAGTGCCGATCGACGCGTTCTGCGCATGGACGAAATTATTGAATTCTTCATCGACGTTGTGCCAAGAGAGATCGTGGCCTTCGCCTTCGAAGTAGCCGTCCATGCTGACCATCATAAAAAGAAATACCTTCCGCATGCGTTGATGATGTCATATATCAACGCATCGCGGTAGTGCCTTTATTAGGCGAATCCCGGGAAATAATCGGTTTTGATGCTCGTCCGGCCGATTCCCATCCCCTGCAGCATATCTTTGAACGACGTGACCATTCCCTGGGGTCCGGAAATATAGAACGTACGTTCATGATAGTCGGGAACCTCGTGTGCAATGAGGTCTTCGTTAATGAGCGCGGGGCCGGAGTGCCCCATGCCGGGCTCACTGAATGCGTAAACGACTTTTATGCCGAGCTCGTGAACCGCGCGGTCGAGCAGATCGCGGTACACCGCATCCTCTGGAGTTCTCGTGCTGTAGAGAAGGACGATATCGCGGTGCTCGTCGGTATCGAGTAGGTATTGGATCATGCTGCGGAAGGGCGTGATACCGATACCGCCTGCAATGAAAACGAGTTTTTTGTTGGTATCGCGAGGAAACGTGAAGTCGCCTGAAAGTTGCGAAGCAATAACCTGTTCACCAGGCTGCATCGAGAAAAGCTTTTTCTTGAAACTGCTCGCCGGAGCATAAAATTTCACGCCTAGGCGAAGATCGGGTTCTGTCGGCGACGAAGCGATAGTGAAGTAACGCCGTACACTGCGGTTATCGGGGTGTTCATGTGCGAGCGTCCATTCCATGTATTGTCCCGGCGCGAACGCAAGGCCGCGTTCTGGCGTGAAGACAAATTCGACGACATCTTTCGTGAGTTGGACCTTCTGCTTCAGTGTAAAGATCAACTTGTCTTTCGAACTGACAAGATACGAAAATAGGTTACCTAAGAGGAGTGCAAGTTCGGGAGAGAAGTAGAAATTGCCGACACCGACGTTCGGTAGGAACAGGAATCCTACGCCTGCGCCGTACAAGATGCGGAGCCAGCGTTTCGGCGGAGTCGTCGCGGGCTCGGTGAGCATGACGGTCGACAGAAAGAATGCGGGTGCGTATAGGAAGGATTGGCTGAACGAAAGGCCGATATTGAGCCCTCGCTCGAGAGTGAAGTAAAAGATCCCCGCTCCAAAGGTCCCTATGAACGCCCACCATAGATCGAAACGATGGATCTTTCGCACGATAAGTAATCCTCCCACAAGCACGAACGGGACCATCCAAAGCGTTCCCACCCACCAGCTTGCTGGAAGTCCAAGCACCGCAGCCGTGGCAGAAACGCCGAGTGCTGCAGGATTGAAGATATGCTTCTTGCGGATAGCGAGAATATATTTCGATGCTACTGCACATGCAGAAGCCCAAAACGCGAGCGCTACATATTGCGGATCAAATACTGCGTTCGGCGGTGTAATGATGAGTGCGAGAATGAGCGCGGTTATCCAGGTCGATTCAGGATTGTACGGAGCCTCGAACGCAGTCGCGAAGATCCTATTCGTTGCCCAACAGATAATGAAAATGAATGCGGTCGAAGCTGCAATTGCAACAGGGTTATATGAGAGATACCCGAAAAAGCCGAGCGCCGCAGCGGTAGCAAGCAGAAAAATGAGCTCGTAGAGCACGAGCCGGTACATCGTTATTTTGTTGAGCAGCGAATCAATTGTTTTGATCATAGGTGTAGGATGAGAATCCCTCGGTCATCGTCGCCATGCCTTTGGCATCTATCGCGTAGCCCTCGAATCCGACGAGGTGAGAGATGAGCCCAATACCGCCCTGCCCCATCGCGAAAGCAGCTGTCGCGAAGCGGTCAGCCTCGAACACGTTCGGGCCGATGACCGTGAGACTCACTAGGTCCGTTTCGACCGGTTTTTTTGTGTGCGGATCATAAATGTGCGCTCCCCGGATTGTCGTCCCCGACGTGGCAATGCCTCTCCCTCGCGGGAAAACGACCTTGATGATCTCTTGGGCGTTGAACGGATTCCGTATGCCGATCCGCCACTCTGCCCCGTCAGCGTTCTTGCCGGCAGTCTGAATGTCGCCGCCCGCTTCGACGTATATGTTGTTGTAGCCGAGCGAACGGAGAAGTTGAGCCGCATGTTGGATCGCCCAACCCTTAACAATGCCCGAGGGATCTATTGAGCCGTCCGATCTTTTAACCTCAAAATAACCGTCCGTGAGGCGCCTTGTTTCTTCAGCAAGGCGGAGAATATCTTTCATTTCAGGGCTGTATTGCGATTCGCTCACTTCACCTCGATTGATGCGAGATATCTCGCTCTCTTTTTTATACGTACTAAATCTTTCGTCAACCGTTCGAAAATAATCGAACGCCTTTGCAAGCGGGGCTTGCGATGCGTCGGCATCGCAGATCTCAATCGTAACGGGCATCCCCATGATGTCTCTCGTTTCTCTCATGGTTAGCTCTGCGCTTGGGAGAGAGCTGAAGCAAGCGATTGCTGGAACGCGGAACTCGTGAACGTTGCTCCCGACACACCGTTCACTTGCGCGTTTTGCGCTTGTATTGCTTCGCTGATCAGGATAGGCATCGCCTGTTGGTTGATGAAGACGGACGTACCATGCGAATTGGGATACTGCAGGAACTGCACATTGGCGACCCTGCCGCCCGAGACGCTCACTTGCACTTGCACATATCCGTAGAAGGCATTCGCGAGGCTGCCGGTATACGTGCCGTCGATATATTGGCCTTTCGGTTTCGCTACCGGTACCGGCGCGGGAGCCGGCTGCGCCGTTTGCACCGGCGTTTGAGAAGGTTGTGTTTGCGCGACTTGCGGTTGCGTTTGTACGGGCTGCTGCGCCGGTGTTTGCGTTTGCGCAAAGGCCTGCGCTAGGGTCTGCGTCTGATCGCTCGCGACCTGCTGTGTAGCGGTGGTCGCGGCGTACGACGCCGTCGAATTATTGAGGTATTGGAACGCCGCGTAGCCGGCGAACAATACTAAAAATATGAATGATGCGAAGTATTTTTTCATAGGTGCTGAAGGGTGAACGTACATACCCCATGCACCTACTACGCGGGAACCTCATCGTTATTTCATTGATCCGGCGACATCTCTTCCATGCCGTCGGCCTGCACGACCGGGCCGGTCGGAGTTCCGAGCACGAATACACGCTCGCCGATGGAAAGTGATGACGTCGCGTAGCCGGGAGGCAGCACGATGTTCTGTGTACCGTCGTCGGCATCATGGTCCTGGTCATCGTGGGTGATCGTGACCTGATCGCCATCGATCATGGTAATAGTGCCGCGGAACACGCCCGCATCGCGATGAGAACCCCTGATGTTCTCGTACGCCTGGCCGAGGATCGGCAGATCTCCCCGATCCGCAAGATCGAGCAGGTGTCCATTGAAAGCGGTCCCATTAATGACAGCCGCAATGACGCCGCTTGCGGCGAGCGTGACGCAAAAGAGCACGAGGAGCGGCACACGGTAGCCGAACGCGAACCCCTGCAACAACCAATCCAGAAAGACGATCAATAGAACGTCGACAATCGCGGGCAGCCACGGGAAGAGAATAAGGAACGTCTGCACGCCGCGAAGGCCGAAGCCGAGCAGAAGCTGTTCTCCGCTTTCGTGCAGGCTGAAAACTATGAAGCTGAGTACGTATGCGGTAAGCGCAAGTACCAAGAGCGATGTGATCGCCAATACCGTCAGGCGCACTATGAAATACGCGCGCGAGCGCATGGGAACGCCGCGCTTAAGGCGCTCGAGGACGTTCTGCTGTATGCGATTGTGCAGGTCGTGTTCATTCATAACGATGTTCGCGGAACGCCTCCTTGAGCCGACGCTTAGCGCGTGAGAGCCGGATACCTACCGTGCCGATAGGAATGTGTAAAATATCGGCGATCTCCTGGTATTTGAACCCTTCGAAATAATGCAGGTCGATGATCTCACGGGAGGACGGCGGCAGCTCATCGAGATGCTTCTCCAATAGTACGCGCATTTCTTCTTTCTCTTTCTCATCCTCGACGGGGTCCTCGTAGATCGGGTGTGGGACGAAGCGATCGAAGTCTAACCCGTAAACAGGTCCCTTCGCCTGTTTGCGAAGCACATCGACAAAGGCATTGTGCGCGATGCGGTAAATCCATGGCGAAAATCGCCGTGTTGGATCAAAGTCTCGGATGTTCTGATACACAGCAACGAAAACGTCTTGCACAACGTCGCCGACGTCATCGCCTGACGCAAGAAAGCGCCGGCCGTAGCGCATGAGCTTGGCCGTGTATCGTTGCATGAGAGTTTCAAGCGCCTGATGGTCGTCCGCCTGAAGCCGTCGCGCAAGCTCCTCGTCAGTACGGTCGTCACGCATCCACCCAAGTATAATGCCCCGTTACGCTGTAGGCGAAGCGGAAAAGATCGCCCACGAATATGAAAGGACCGCGAGCAAGAACATGAGGGACATGGAATACGAATAGAGATCGGTCTGTGTCGGAATGAACGCGGCGCCGCTTAAGCCCGCGAGGAGCACGGCAGCAAGCCCGATGCTCGAAGCGATGCCCCATCGTTTATCCTTGCGCAGGATCGACCGGACCAGAAGGACTATCGCGCCGAGCAGGATGAGTATCGCGAGAATGATGTGCGCCGCGAGCGGTGCTTGCGACCACGCGAACCCCCAGAGTTGTCCGTCCACCGCATTCTCCGGGAACGATACGAACAAATTGACGTACATTCCCAGTAAATACTCGAGCACAAGCGCAGCGACGAGAAAGACGCCGTTTATGCGAAGCGAACGCGAGCGGTTTTGGTCCATGCCGACAAGTATATCCAAGTTATGCCGTTATCTGCGATGAACGCGCCGCTTAGTAACCCGACGAAACTGCGTTCACCGAGAACGTAGCGTTCGAGCCGTTCAGCTGCGTCAGCGTTATGCTGTTGTTCCCAGTAGTCGCCGTTTGTCCGACCGAAAGCGTTTGCGGCGCAGCGGGTATCATATAGATCATGCAACGGATCTGCGGCGGCGTGTCAGAGGGGAAGGAGTTCCAGCAGCCGACCGGCGTAACTTGTATCGTCGCGGTCGCCGCCGTGAGGCCGGTCAACGTAAAGTAATAGCTTTCATTCCTGACCTCCGCGATGCCGCCCGCCTGAAGCGTAACGCTGCCGGGCGCGTTGAGGCGCGTGTCGTTCGAGGCAGTGCTCGTGGCGGTCACGGTTACCGTCGCCGAACCGAGGATCATGATGTTGGGACAGTTGCAGATCCCGTTCGCGGGGCAGCTGCACATATTGTTCGTGAGCGTTGTGGTGTAGGTACCGACGGATTGATAGGTGTGCGAGGCGATGCCCTCGGCGTTGCAGCTCGAGCACACCGGAACGACGCCGAGCGCGCCGCTCGAACCGTCACCGAAGTTGATGGTGTTGCCGAGCTCCGTCCCCTGCGGCGCGGTCGCCGTGAATTGGACCGAGAGCGGCGCTTGGCCGGATGTCGGAGACGCGTAGAAATTCACGCCCGATGTCGTCGATGCTCCGACCGTTATCGTGACCGAGCCGTACGTTTGCTGAGCGATCTCGCAAAACGGCGTTGCGTGAAGGCACGGATAATCGCTCACGGCGCTCGCCGTGTATGTGCCGTTCGCCGCGTATTGGTGCGTCACCGATCCTTGGATGAGCGACGCGTTCTGGCCGTCGCCGAAATTGATGGCCCAATAGTTTTGTGCGGAGACGCCGGGAACGGAGAAGGTGACCGAGAGCGGCGCGGTTCCGCTCGTGGGATTCGCGGAAAGCGACGGGTTCGTCGTCGGGCCGACCGTGACGGTGAGCGTGGCGACGACCTGTGGCGCCGGCAACATCATCGCCTCGGACTCAGCACACATGAGTCCGTTCGGACAGACGAACGGCGTCTGCTTGAAGAGTTTTACCGTGTACGTGCCGTTCGAGTTGTACGTGTGCGAGACCGTGAACGAGCAGCGAATACCTCCCTGCCCGCCGACGATCGCCGTGATGGCGATGCAGCTGCCCTTGGTCATGCCGCCGCTTGTGCCGTCGCCGAAATCAACGGAGTAAGTGGAACTGCTGACGATAGAATCGCTTGTCGTGAATGTGGTCGTGAGCGGCGCGGATCCTGATTGCGGATCAGCCGAGAATGCTTGCTGGTTTTGTGTGCCGCCGCAAAAGCGCGCGAAGAACGAGCGCGACATCGGGCCGAAGATCCCGAAACCGGCGCCGTTCGATGTTGTGACGCCGCTCGCCACCTGCCAGCGACCGACGGCAGCCCTCGTGAGAGCGCCGAAGTAGCCCGTCGCGGCAACATGCAGGTATCCGTGTGCCGCGAGGAATTGTTGCAATGCAGCGACGTCCTGGCCTCGCGAACCCAAAGAAAGCGAGCGCGCTGGGACGGGGCATGCGGAAACGACTGTGCCCGTTATCGTGCCGGAGCCGGAAACCCCGACCGAGGTCGAGGCGCTCCCCTGCGTTTGGAGAGCCTGTATTTGAGCCAAAAGACTTGTTATTTGGCTCTGGAGGTCGGAGAGGGTCGACGCCGAAGAAACGAACGGCGCTGCGATCAATGCAATGGTGATACCGGTAAGTATGGTTTTGCGCATATAAAAATAACGGATGAGCTCCTATGTAGTAATAGACTCAGTACCGCATGAAAAATTACAGTCGGGGGTCCGTGACCTGAAGCATAGATGTGCTATGAAAAAATAGAAAAACCAGTTGTTAGGGACAACTGGCAAACCCATGAAGGCTAGTGTTCGGTCGTCGCTCCGGCTGCGAGCCTTTCCGCCTCATGCGCGCGCCGGGCGATTTCGTCTTGGGAGATCCCCCACTCGTCTTGGGGTTCGGGCTTCAGTTCGCCCGAACGAACCTTCGCGTAAATCTGGCGGAGGGTTCTGATGCTTCCCGCCGAGATCGATATGTTCTGCCACCGATCGACTCTGATGTCGGCATGACCGTGATGGTGCTCTTCGGTCTCCGTGCGGGCGGTCGCACCCTTATAGCGATACAGCGCGTCCGTACGGAACCCCTTATAATACTTTCCGAGGTAGGTCACCCGACGGATGAACGTCCGTGGAAGGTTCACAAAAACCGTCGAGGGGTCGATGACGTCACCGCTCAGGGTGACGTATTGACATCCGTTTTCCCTGTCGACGCGCAACTTCGAGCCACCGACTTTCAGCAGGTCGGCGCAACCGGCTTGCGGAGGCTCAAGGGCCTTTACACCAGTGGCATTAAGCCAGATCCGAACAGACATCGAAGAACTCCTCTCGTTCCGTCCTCGGTCTACCGCAGTCGTTTCTAACGACCGTCAGTCCTCAGTACGGTTCGTAAGTGTTACCATTTTATACAACGCATGTCAAATTATCATGGCGCCGTTAACTCACTTCTCCGAGCATAGGCAATCCGAGGCGGCGCCTCCCGTGCTCGCCTTTGAACAATTGTTGCTGCCGGCTCGTGAGTTCGCCGCGCTCGCCCGCGTGCGAGAGGTGCGTCATGGCGTGGAAGCTCGATCCGAGGAATACGACGTGCTTGCCGAAGCGCTCGGAAAGTTCGTCGACGCTCTCAAAGATGCGCTGCAGCCCCTCGGTCTTCATCGCCGCGCCGAAGAGGTCGAGCTGCGAAGACCCGGCGTCGCGCAATTTCATAAGCGTGATGCCGGTCGTCCGGTAGAGAACGCCCTTTCGATACGTGCACGGGTAATATTCCGCGACCGCGTTCAGAATGTCCTGCGGAACGTTCGTCGAGTGCGAAAGTTTCATTTCGCAACCGTGATAGCGGAAATCCTGCGTCTTGAGGAAGAAAAATATCTCCGTCGTCGCGAGGTTCCAGCGCCGCGCCTTGATGCACGCGTTCTCGACGTTCTTCGAAAGCTGCGAAAAAATGAACTCGCGGTCGCGCGAGGGCGGGGTGAACGTACGGGTTTTCTGGATCGATCGGTACGTCGATTTGTGTTCGGTCGTGAATTCGTACGCCGTCTCACCGTTGAGTTCACGCCAAAGCTCGAGGTACGGTTTCGAAACGTTGGTACGGATCCATTCCTCGTCCCGCTCCGCGAAATCGAACGCGGTTTCGATGCCGAATTTCTGCAGGTATGCCGCCGTGTTGGGCCCGATGCCCCAGATCTTGCCTGCCGCCGTTTTTCGAAGATACGTCCGCGAATCCCTGAGTGGGATGCAGGTAAGCCCGTCGGGCTTTTGCCATTTCGAACCGAGCTTCGCCAGCACTTTCGTCGCGGAGAGCCCGACCGAGAACGTCATGCCGAGTTCCCGCTGCAGGTCTTCTTTGATCGCGCGCGCCATCTGCGGGTAATTCATGCGGAGCGTGCGGCGCAGCCCTGTCAGGTCGGCGAAGCACTCGTCGATGGAATACTCCTCGACCATGGGGCTGTATCGGCGCACGATCTTGTACATCCGCTCGGAAAAGAGCGAGTAGGTTTCGTAATCCGACGACAAGATGATGGCGTCCGGGCAGATCTTTTTCGCTTCCGAAAGTATCATGCCGCGCGTCACTCCCGCGCGCTTCACGTCGTACGTCATCGCCGAAACGATGCCGCGCTCTTTGCCGGTGATGATCGGCCTACCCCTCAGTCGCGGATCTTTCGCGACTTCGCATGACGCAAAAAACGAATCGCCGTCGACGTGCAAAATGGCGCGCGGATACGAACGCGGACTTCCCCAGGTCATACGCCACTTGATTTTGCATCCCAAGATCGGAAAACTATTTTTGAGCCCGGGCGATATCGGGAATGCCTCAAAAATAGTTTTCTGGTCTCGGGCTGAGCCTGGGGGCACAGCAGTGATCTTGAGACATCTCCGACGTTGTCCGGTCTCAAAAGCAGGGTTTTGCTCTCAGGCTGTAATCGAGAGATCGCCATACGACTAATATTTCCGTACGACCGCGGTGACGACCGCCTCGACGCGGAACGACTCGTGCGGGTAGATAGGCTTATATTTTTCATTGGCCGGTTCGAGGAAATATTTGTCGCCCTTTTTGCGCAAGTATTTCATCGTGTATTCGCCGTCGACCATCGCGACGACGATCTGCCCCGGTTTGTACGTTGCCTTGCGCTCGACGATGACCATGTCGCCGGGCCGGATGCCGGCATCGATCATCGAGTCCCCTTTCACTTTGAGAATGTAGCTCGACTCCTTATTCGGCACGAGGTATTCGTCGAAATCCATTACGTCGAGCAGCTCCTCTTCGGCGGCCGAAGGGAATCCCGCCTCGACGAGGCCGAGGAGCGGAATGCCCTGCCGGAGATAGCGCGGCGTGAGTTTCCCCTGCTTATCCTTCTCCACGACGCCTCCCTCGACCAACTTTCCGACGAGCTTGAAGACAGCGTTCTTCGAGCGCAGCCCGGTCAGCTGCATGATCTCCGCATAGCTCGGCATCCGCTTGCGGCGTTCGTAAAAAGAAACGACCTTCTTTTTGTAGGTTTCGTACATCCGAACAGTATAGGTGAACGACCGTTCACCTGTCAATCCCGATGTGGGAAATGCGGATGTCGGAAATTATTTGTCCGCCGCCGCTTTGAGCGCCGCGATATCGAACTTCGTCATGCCAAGCATCGCCTGCATACCGCCGGGAGTTTTGATGAGCTCGGGCAACCCGGCAGGCACGACCTGCCAGGTGACGCCGAATTTGTCGCGATTGATCCATCCGCATTGCCCTGCCTCACCGCCGTCGCTGAGCTTCTCCCAGTAGTAATCGATCTCCTCCTGCGTTTCGCACGTAATGACGAACGAAACCGCTCCGCTCATCTGCAGTTGCGGTCCCCCGTTGAGCGCGGTAAAGGGCAGACCTTCGAGCTCGAATTCCACGGTGAGCACCGAGCCTTCCGGCCGGCCGGCGGCTTTAGACGCCGCGGCATCGTAGCGCAAGACCTTTCCCATCTTCGAATTCTTAAAGACGGAAGTATAAAACTTCGCCGCCTCTTCGGCCTGCGAGTCGAACCAAAGAAATGGGGTTATCTTTTGCATCCGCGCAGTATAGCAAATTGCCTTTTTTCTTGCCTTCAGACGGTAAAGGCGATGACAACAACGATGTCGGTAATGATGGCGAAAGCAATGAACGTCTTCGTGAAAAGTTCTATCGCTTCGCGCTTTTGTCCTTCCAGATACATAAGAACCGGTTGCGAAAAGAATGTATAGCCCATAAAGGCTGCCGAGAGTACGAGCAGGCTCAGTATCGCTATCGGTGCGAGGATCGTGTCGGGTTTCGCTCTGGCGAGAAAGGGGCCGTAGGTAACGAGGAGAACGACCAAGACGATATACAGCCCGGCAATAAGCGCGTTGAGATAAGGATTCTTGGTCACTTCCTCACTATACCAAAGTCGAATGCCCTATCGCTCGGTACGGCGTTGGAACTTTGCAGTTCGCCAAAGAAGTCGTGGACGATCCGAAAAGCTTGACAAGCTAATTGGAGTATGATAGCTTTACCCAATCAAACCGGGGCCTGATCCAGAGAAGTAAGGATCGAGCTTCCACTCCAGACTCCTGTCTTGATGCAATTACAAACAAATTTTTCCAATTGTCATGCAAGAAGGAACTATCGCTCGTCTCACCGATAAGGGTTTCGGGTTCATCAAAGTCGAAGGTCGCGAAAAAGATCTCTTTTTCCACTCCAACGAGCTCCTGAACGTCAAGTTCGAAGAGCTCCAGGAAGGCGACAAGGTCAGCTTTGAGATCGCTGAGAGTCCGAAAGGACCCAACGCCGTCAAAGTCAGCCGCGTCTAAACCTCCAACGGTTTGCGCAAAAACGCCCCATTCGGGGCGTTTTTGCTACGCTTGCTCCAAGTTCATACACTCTTTACTATAGGTACGGTATAGC
>DASZII010000063.1:0-16297 GCA_035949275.1 Minisyncoccota bacterium
CGACGACATGCCGAACGGCAAGATACTTCCGCAAACCCGGCTCGGCGCTATCGTCAAACGGGAATCGGAGGTGCTCCGCGAACTCAAGCTCGAACTGTCGCCCGGGACCATGAAGCTTGCCGAGCTTTATGCCAAGCATGTTGGCGGGGTGTTCCTCAACCAATACTTCAATCCGTGGAACCCCGAGAGTTGGGCGAGGCTCGGCCCACAGCTCTACGACTTGTTCGGCGGCGAGCTCACAGAGGTGTTCTGCGATCTCGGGTCGACAGGATATCTCCGAGGGCTCGGTCAATATATGAAAGACCGCGACCCGAACATCCGGATCATCGCTACGCACCCGTACTTCAAGCGCAAGATCGCAGGTCTGCGCGGACCAGAGCGACTTGCTGAGGTCGCGGAGTGGGAGCACGTCCCTCACTACGTCGAAGCGATCGACGAGCGAACGGCACAGCGGTACAGCGAGGAACTGTTCAGGCACGCCGGTATCCCGGCCGGAGAAAGCGGAGGTGCGGGGTATGGAATGGGCGACCACTATTACCTCGAACTCGCGGCTCGCGGCGAACTGAACGAGCCGCATGTGGGCCTGGTCCGCTTCATGGACACGTTCATCCCCTACTCGCTGATCTGATCACGTGCGAACGCGGCGGCGCGGAACCTTCGGGTCTCCGCGCCGCATCACTTTTATAGTTGTATACTCAACCTATGAAGATTGCGGCGGTTCCGATGATCGAAGTTGGGTTGTTTGAGAAAAGGCTTGCCGAAACCACAGAGTTGCTCGAGCCAAAGCTTGAGGAGCTTCTGCCGCACGATGGACGTCTTGCCGAAGCGATGCGCTACGCCGTGCTCGGCGCAGGCAAGCGGTTCCGGCCTCTCCTCGTTCTGGAAAGCGCGGAACTTTTCGCGGCGCCGAAAAATGCCGCCCTGCAAGTTGCGGCCGCGATCGAATGCTTGCATTGCTATTCTCTTGCGCACGACGATCTTCCGGCGATGGACGACGACGATATGCGTCGCGGCAAACCCACCGTACACAAAAAATTCGGCGAAGCGACGGCGATCCTCGCAGGCGATGCACTCCAGAGCCTCGCGTTCGAACTGCTGGCGGGAGATGAAACCCATCCCGATTTGGGCGTTCGGACGGAATTGATACTCGGCCTCGCGCAAGCGGCGGGTTCGAACGGCATGGCAGGCGGCCAGGAGCTGGACCTTGAAACGACGCCCGACGTCGAACAGATGTCCGCGATGAAAACAGGCGCGCTTATCCGATTTTCCGTCGTGTCGGGTGCGATCCTCGGAAAGGCCGCACACCAAGAGAAAACAGCGCTCGGAATGTACGGATCAGAACTGGGCCTCGCTTTTCAGATCTCTGATGACCTGCTCGATGTCGGAAAGGATGCCGCGGCGCAAAAGAAAACGTTCGTCACCGCGTACGGCGTCGCCAGAGCAAGGGAGAAACTCCGATCTGCGGTGCAAAACGCCACGCAAGCACTCGATGTGTTCGGCCCGAGAGGGCAGCAGCTCCGGGACGCGGCGCAATTCATGGTGCACCGGGTGCAATAATTACGGCAAGAACGGCGAAAGCGCGAGTGCGACCGAGAACACGACCAGCACGATGAGCGACAGGAAAAAGAGCTTGCGGGCCCACGCTTCGATGTCGTCCGTCCGAAAGCCCTGCGTTCCCCGCCAGAACCATACGAGCGCGGCTACTTCCGTGATGACGAGGAACACAAACCCCGCGCGTCCGGAGAACGTGAGCACAAAAACCGCGAACGCGAACGCCACGATGTAGCCGAGCATCCGCAGCTTCGTCTCCCGCATTCCTTTTTTAAGCGGAAGAACGGGAAGGCCCGCAGTCGCATAATCGCTCGAGTGGAACATCGCGATCGAATAAAAGTGCGGCATCTGCCAGAGCGCGAGGATGAGAAACAAGATGAGCGCGGTCCAGCCGACATGATCCGTCGTTGCCGTGTAGCCGGCGACGATGGGCATTGCGCCCGCAATGGAGCCGATCTCGGTCGCCCACTCCGTTTTCCGCTTCGCGAACGTGTACGCGAACACGTACACGAGAAATCCGACGGCTGCGACTATCGCCGTAAGGAGATTCACGAATACAACGAGCAGTGCGAGGCCGATGAGGCCGAGTAGTGCGCCGAACACGATGGCACGTTCGCTCGAGATGGTGCCGGCGGCGAGCGCACGGATCTTCGTACGCTCCATTTTTTGGTCGATATCGCGATCGTAGAAATTATTGAGAACGCATGCGGAGGCGATGACGGACCCGAGCCCGACGATCGTCGCGAGAAAGTTCGTCCACGCCGGTCCGGACATGAGCCGCCAATGCGAGGCGTACAAGTATGCCGCGACGGTCGTCAGTAAATTCCCGTACACGATGCCCGGTTTTGTGAGCTGATAGTACGCTTTCCACATATCAGAACCCCCCTTCGTTGTTCATGTACTGCTCCATCTGCGCGGGATCGGGCATCATGCGGCCATTGAGACTGAACATGATCCAGAGCGATCCTGAAACGAGGATGCCGACGACGAGTGCGGCGAACCCGAACACGATGAGCCGGTCACGGGAACCCTGCTGACCGTCGAGATGCAAAAAACAGTAGACCTGGACGATGAATTGCAAGAGCGCCGCCGCAATGATCGCGGCGATGAGCATCTGGTGCGGCAGCGCGTTTTGCACGACAAGCGCATATGCGAGCAGCGTAAGGAGGAGCGATAGTACGAAGCCGACGACGTACGCCGCGACTACATTATGTGAGCGCGGCAAAGCACCGATGTCTTCGAAATAATTTTTCATAGTGAGCCTGTCAGGTACACGATGGTGAAAATGAAAATCCAGACGATCTCGAGGAAATGCCAGAACATCGCAAAGAGCGCCAACTTGCGCATGTTGCCGTGCGTAAGTCCTCTTTGAAGCATAGCGACGATGAGGATGAGAAGCCAGAGAAGCCCTATCGCGACATGGGTGCCGTGCGTGCCGACGAGCGTAAAATAGCTAGAAAGAAAGCCATTTTTTGAGGGTCCGTCCCCTTGCGCGATAAGGCTCGAGAATTCCGAGACTTCCATGCCGACGAAGATCGCGCCGAGCACGAAGGTCGCGGAGAGCCACGCGAGAGCGCCGCGAATGCTTCCCGCTCGGGCGCAAAGAAGCGCGATCCCGCACGCGAAACTGCTCGAGAGGAGCACGATGGTTTCGACGAGCACGTACGGCAAGCTGAACATGTTCCCCATCGACGCGCCGCCGAATGCCGGGCCGCGGAGCACGGCGAAGACCGCAAAGAGACTCGCGAAGAGCACGAGGTCGGTCATGAGATACAACCAGAACCCGAACACGGTCGTCGACCCTTTCGACCGCTCGTCGACGGAAAGTATTTCGTTCGTATCGTTCATACGGCCGATGCGGGGCGAAGTCCCGCTTCGCGGTGCGCAACTTCCGATGCGCGGATGTATACTTCGGTGTCCTCGTCGAACGTGCGCAAGATCAGAGTCGTCGCAGCGCCAAGAAGTCCGAGTGCGACGAGCCACCAGATGTGCCACACCGCGCCGAATGCCAGCACGAACACGAACGCCGCGATGATGGCGCCGGCGCCGGAATTCTTCGGCATCGAGAAATCTTCGAACTGCCGGTCCTGTTTGGAGCCGCTCATTTTCTCCTCCCAAAACTCGTCGCGGGCATGCACGACCGGCTGTGCGGCGAAATTATACGAAGGCGCGGGCGAACTGACGGACCACTCGAGCGTGCGGCCGTTCCACGGATCTCCCGACGTGCGGTTCTCGTGCCGCAAGCGGATGCTCGCGACGAGTTGCGCGATCTGGCAACAGAACCCTATCGCGATCAAGATCGCTCCGATGCCCGCGACCGCAAAAAGCGGCTGCCAGCCTAGGGAAGCGGAATAATGATCGAGCCTGCGCGTGGCGCCTTCGAGGCCGAGCAGGTAGAGCGGGCCGAAGGCGAGGATGAATCCGATGAGCCAGAGCCAGAACGCGCGGATCCCCCATTTCTCATCGAGCCTGAATCCGAATATTTTCGGGAACCAGTACGTGAGCCCGGCAAAGTACCCGAAGAGAACGCCGGAGACGATCATCGTATGGAAGTGCGCGACGAGGAAAAGCGAATTGTGCAATTCGTAATCTGCGGGCGGTTCCGCCATGATGACTCCCGCGACGCCGCCGAGCGTAAAGAGGACTACGAATCCCATGAACCAGAGCATCGGCGAGGTGAAGCGGATCTTCCCGCGGTACATCGTGAAGAGCCAGTTGAATATCTTGACGCCGGTGGGCACCGCGATGACCGCGGTCATGATGCCGAAAAAGGCGTTCACGTCCGCCCCTGCGCCCATCGTGAAAAAGTGGTGCAGCCACACGATGAATGACAGGACGACGATCGCCCAGATAGAAAGCACCATGGAAGTGTAGCCGGCCAATTTTTTCGACGAGAACACCGGAACGATCTCGGAAAAAACGCCGAAGGCGGGAAGGATGAGAATGTAGACCTCGGGATGCCCCCACGCCCATATCAAATTCACGTACATCATCATGTTGCCGCCCTGCCCTGCGGTGAAAAAGTGCATCGCCGCGGTGCGGTCGAGGTAGAGGAGCGCGAGCGTCACCGTGAGGATCGGGAACGCGAAGACGACGAGCGACATTGAACCCAGGACCGTCCAGCAGAACATCGGCAGCCGCATCCACGTCATGCCTTTCGCGCGCATTTTTACGATGGTCGCGAAAAAGTTCACGCCGGAGAGAAGCGAACCGAGCCCCGCGATCTGCAAGCTCCATATCCAATAGTCGACGCCGGTCGTTGGCGAGTATGCGAGTTCCGAGAGCGGCGGGTACGCGAGCCACCCGGCGGTCGAAAAATCGCCGAGGAGGAGCGAACAGTTAATGAGCGCCGCGCCCGCGCAAAAGAGCCAGAAGCTTGCGGAATTGAGGAACGGGAACGCGACGTCGCGAGCGCCTATCTGGAGCGGGACGACGAGATTGATGAGCCCGAACATGAACCCCATCGCGACGAAGAAGATCATGATGGAACCGTGCGCGGAGAAAATTTCTTGAAAATGCGTCGCGCTCAGGATGCCGAAGGAGTCGCCGACCGAGGTCGCCTGCTGCGTGCGGATGAGAAGCGCGTCCGCTCCGCCACGGATGAGCATCGCTCCGGCGACGACGATGTACATGACGCCGATCTTTTTAGGGTCAAGCGAGGTCAGCCATTCGCTCCAGAGCCACTTCCATCGGCCGAAATACGTGATGGCGGCGAGCACCGCAACAACGCCCGCGAGCAAGATGATGGCGCCGCTCCATGCGATGAGGTTGTCGGGGAGGACCGACCACGAAAGCTTTCCGAAGATGAATTCCTGTAAACTCATGGCGTTGTTGAAGTTGCTGTCGGTGCAGCGGAAGATCCCATAGCCTCGAGCATCGCCGAGTACATCGAACTTCCCGGCGTCATGTATTTCATCACGGTCGGCTGGAACACGTCCGCCGCCGGCGCGTAATAGGTCACCGGAGCATACTCGCTCGGCTGCGCGAGCGCCGTGTACGTCTCATAGGTGAGCGGCGTTGAGGAGGCTTTGACCGACGCGACCCATTCGTCGAACTCGCTCTGCGAGACCGCGCGCGCGGTGAACGCCATGCCCGCGAACCCCTGTCCGCTTATGTTGCCGGAGAATCCGTTAAAATCGCCGGTGCGGCTCGCCGCGAGATTCAATTGCGTGGTCATGCCCGGCATCACCATGATCTGCCCCGCAAGCTGCGGGATCCAGAAAGAATTCATCGGCGCGTCTGCGGTCAGATAAAAATGAACAGACGTGTTCTCCGGGAATTCGACCAGGTTCACGCTCGCGATCCCCTGCTCCGGATAGATAAAGAGCCATTTCCAATCGAGCGCGATGACATTGATCGTAAGGACCGGTTCCCCCGTTGGAAGCGGCTTATACGGGTCGAGCGCGTTGGAGCTTTGCACTGCAATAACCCCGAGGATCGCGATGATGGCCGAGGGAATGATCCACCAAATGACCTCCGCGATCCAATTGTAGTGGTCCCACGTCGGGTGATGTTCCCCGTGCGCGTCCGGATTGGTCGCGCGATACTTCCAGGCGAACACAAAAAGCATCCCAAAGACCGGAACAACGACGAGCGCGCAGAGGAGCGCCGTGGTGACGATGACATCCTTCTCCGCCGCGGCGACCGGGCCCGCCGGCTCGAGTATCGCGATGTTCGCGCTCCGCACATAGACAGTCGTCGTGATCGCAAGCAGAAGCGTGAACACGCACAAAAGAAATACCCAAAAACGATTCACCTTTTAAGTGTAGCACCGCGTCAAGAATTAATTGTGCTCGCCGCCAATATTACTACTCCATCTATGATGACCAGGAGAAGCAATACCCCTATCGGACCGAAGAGAGAGCGCCATGCCCAGCGTTTATGAAACTTTTTTGCAATGGGATCTTGGACTTTGCGAGCTTGAATCCCAAGGACTATCGAGGCAATGATACCGAGCGGGATCGAGATAATATCGAGAGTCATTAGCAATGCGATACCGCTGTTGACGAAGGCCATATCAAAAAATCGTAGCACGTTCAAGCGGAAAGAGTTGAACGATGTTCGAACTTATTTTGAGGGTCTAAATACCTGGGAAATGTTCCCTGTCTTCTCAACCGTTGCAACGACTTAGCAACTTTCGGATTATAACCTCCCCAGTTCGTCTTCGATTTGTCGGTGTAGCTTTTTAGCGTTGCCGTGGCTCATCAGTCCGAAATAGGACTGCACGGTCTCCTCTTTCCCTTCTTGTGCCCTGATACCTCGGAACATTCTCCTTTTCGTTGTGGTACGCAGCACTCGGTGGTCTGGGAAATGCACCCATCCGAGGAAATCCACGCCCGAGGCAATGGTGCGTATAGAAACCTTGTCGGGATGCAGCGTGAGCCGCAATTCGTTCCAAAGAAAATCCCGTATGCTCGGAAGCATCTCTACTAGCTCTTGCTTGTCAGCCGACATGAAAACGAAATCATCGGCGTATCGAATGTAGTGATGTATGCGGAGCTGCCGCGCTACATAGTGGTCAAACTCGTTCATGTAGACGTTCACCAAAAGTTGCGAGGTAAGATTGCCGAGCGGCAATCCGACACCCTGCTCAGTCGAGTGGAAACTTTCGATGATTTGAGACAGGAGCCAGAGAATGTTCTCGTCCTCAATGAAGCGCCGCAGTATTGCGGTAAGGCAAGCGTGGTCAATCGAGGCAAAGAACTTGCGAATGTCGCATTTCAGTACCCAGACGGTGCGTGTGTGGTTCCGAGATACTTGATACGCAAATGAGCGGAAGCAGTCGAGCGCTTTGTGGCCGCCCTTGCCTCTCCTGCATGAGTACGAGTGCGGCACGAACGTCTTGTCGAAATACGGATACAGCTTCCGATAGAGCGCGTGATGCAGTAGGCGGTCGCGTACTGCGGCTTTGTGGATGTTGCGCGGCTTCGGGTCGGAAATGTTGAACGCCTCATACGGCGAGTGCTTGTAGGTTTTCGCCGCAAGCTCGCTGTGGAGAGATAGGACGTTGCCCATCAGGTTCAGCTCAAACTCCTGCACGTCGGCGCGATGCCGCTTGCCGCGTATAAACTCTTTCCACGCTTCGAGGAGATTTTCGACGGAAATGATACTCTCGTAGCTATGGATGAACTTCCCGATAGCCATATCAATGAAGCAACCCCCCCCCCCACGGCTTTTGCCATTGCTACAGAAAGTGAAAAGTGCGTACCTGATGTGGTACGGCTACTATCAGGCCTTACCGAAAGCTCACAGACATTCACTTGGGCAGCGTGTTGATACATTGTTGGTGGAAATCATGGAAACGATAGCATCTGCCAGCTTTCTTGCACGGGACGAGAAACGCCCGTATGTGCGTCTCGCCATCAGGAAAACGGACACGCTGAAAGTCCTCCTCATGGTGCTCTGGGAAACAAAATCATTGGACAACAAAAAGTATGCCGCGCTTTCTTTGCGAGTTGAGGAAATTGGAAAGATGCTCGGCGGCTGGAACGGACAGCTTACAAAACTCGACCCCGCCAAGAAGCGGGGTGAGAAGTGAGGCAAGTTGCGGGCACCGCAGCAGGGTTGTTGTCGTTCCAGTCGTTGTCGAGCCAGTTGTTGTTCCAGTCCCACCTGTCGCCGTTCCAGTAGAGGTAGCGAACGTAGAGGTTGCCGTCCGAGTTGCGGTTGCGTATGAGATGCCGTCCGTGCCACTGCCCGATTGGAGGTCTCGGGCTGTATCGTATCCGCGAGCGAAACTCGCATAGCACCTCACACCAAGTTATTTCACTTTTTGTAGTGCCCCATACACCACTCCATCCCAAACCGTAATCGGAGATGCTCTCGATGTATGAGTACTAGGTTCGGTAGCGGGAAACCGTAGTCGCCCGCGTATTCACCTACTTCCATTTTTGATTGTATCAAAACAAAACCCCGCACCTGTCATTTTCAGACAAGCGCGGGGCAAAGGTCAAAGTGCAAAGGGTCAAACAAAACCCAAGGCACCAAGCACCAAGTTCAACTTGCGGGCACCGCAGCAGGGTCGTTGCCGAACCAGTCGAAGCCGAGCCAGTCGCTGCGCCAGCCCCACCTGTCGCCGCGCCAGTAGAGGTAGCGAACGCAGAGGCCGCCGCCCGAGTTGCGGTAGACCGTTCCCCAGAAGAAGATGTACTTGCCTTTCCACTCCTCGGGGATGAGGTGCGGATTTTTGAGCAGGTAGTCGAGCAGATTGGCGTTGTAGACGGGTTGGCCTTTCAGTTCCTCGCGGAGCTTATTGCCTTCCAGCACTTTGCCGCCCTGCTGCTTCTTCGAGAGATGGAGCTTCACCTTGGCGGCGTCCCATTTGAACTGCCCGCCCTTCTGGTGCTCCTCGACTTTCCAGCCGTTCGGAACGAACGGGTCGGCGTCGAGGTCAATGAGATGCTCGGGCACCGTGATGACGGCGTGGCCGAGCAGCACCTTGCGGAAGTCCGCGAGAAGTCCGCCGCTCGAAAGCTGCTTGACCTCTGCGGGCGTCCAACCGTTGCGCTCGAAAGCGTGGTCCAGTTCCGCCGCTTGGCGGGTAGACATGACGAACGTGTCAGCCATGACGTGTTCCTCGTGTGTATGTGCAACGTGTTCTTGCGAACGTGTTGCGTTGCCAGCGGGCGCTCTCGTGTTTGAGAGTTTGCCATAGCAGAGAAAAGCCCAGAAATGAGCCGTTTTCTGCTGTGGCAAACGCAAGTTGAATATCAAAGAACCGCCTAACATTATACGATATTGAGTCACAGTGTCAAGTAAGCACTTTCGTCAGACGAAAGTAAAAAAGTCCGATAATTGGTAAAATGAGTATATGAGCGAGACCCTCCCCGCAACTACAGATACCACCGAGGTGAAGCAAATTGCACGGTCACTGCTGTTCGAAGGCGAACCATCCGTCGTTTTCGAGGACGCGGCACGCAAATACAACGACGGAAAGTTGCACGAGATGGATTACGTCGGCCTGAAGAAACTTGCCCTAGCGCCAGGCATCGGCTCACAGTTCTCGATTGTGGATGCAGTAGACGACATACATGTGCCGCTTTTGGTCAGCTTTGCGCGGCAACTCATCGAAGAATACGGATGCAAGATGCCGAGCGAGATTGCAGTGGCAGAAGTGACTGCCACCTCGTATGTGCACTATGTGGTGGCTTCAAAGCGGATGAGTAGAAATGTAGGCGACTCAAAGTACGACAAGCAAGTGACTCTCGCACACCGTCGCTTCTTATCAGCCCTCGGTGCCCTGCGTCAAATGATGCGACCACCTGTTTCTGTGAAGATTGTTGCCGAGAACGCGTTCATTGCCCAGAACCAGGTAAACCAGGCCCAAAACCCCCATGACGCCAAATGATTTCGGAAAAAATATTACGGTCGAGGACTGCCGACGCTTCCCGATTCGCGGACTAGTTGAGAGTTTCAAAGAAAAGACCAAGGAGGCAATTCTCAATGCCAAGGTCATGGTGAACCGTCAATGCGTTCGCCTGGACGCCACCCCTCTTCACTTCGGTGGTTTCCGTTTTTGGTTCTTGTGCCCGCGATGCTCTCACAGGATAGCCGTGCTCCTCGCCAACCCGCTCACAGAGGAGGTCGGGTGCAGAGCGTGTCTGGGTGTCGAATATCGCGCAAAGCGATTCAAGGGGATGGTCGAACTAGAAGCGATGTAGGCTCATTTATCTACGCCGAGGGTCATCCTTTGCATATATCTGACCCGTCATTGGGTCAAACATAAAACCAAAGTTTGTATTGAGTTTTCTGCCTAGTGATTTTATGTAGTCGAACTTCGCATCATGCGACCCTTCGTCGAACTTTATGTAAGCCTCATTGATGGCGGAGCTTATTTTGTCCGAATACGGACTCGCGAGAATCTCTTTTTCAAGGTATTCCATCGGGTTGCTGAGCGTATTACCTTTCATTTTCTCTGGGTCAGCACCAATACGGATAGCAGTACGCACGATGTCGTCTATAGCATCGCGTGCCACGTCATTCGCTCCTGCTTCTACTGCGCTTCGATATACCTCGCAAAGCCGCATGGAGGCGAGTGCCGCGCCAGTGGGGTTTCCTGCTGTGAGGGCATCCTTTGCGAAAGAGGAATAAGCATAAATGCAGTCGTACAGCCAACGATGTACGTCGCCAAAATCAATGCCTCTACCCTGGCCACCTTCTACAGACCTAAGTTTGTAGATGTCGAGAAGTCGGTCAAACAGAACGTGAACCGCATCGAAGAAAATAAGGGGGTATGACAGCGGTATATCGTAGTTGTATTTCCAACTGAACGACATCAAAGCGTTGTACATGGCTTCGAACTCGTCGTGATAATCGTCGTCATACATCATCGGTTTGGCTTCAAGACCTTTTTTGGTCAGGAGGCGCTCTGCGAGCCAACCAAGATGGCGGAAGCATTCGTCCAAAACATCTTCTTTTTCTTTTGGATTTTCCTTGTGTCGCTGAAAAGCAACCTCCGTGATATCTCTATAGCTCTGCATGATTTCTCTAAACAGAGAGCGGTCGGATGCCTGGATAGCTATATCAGCCTGGTCTTTCCAGCTTTTGAGAATCTCCGCCATCACGTCGTAATGTGACTCGCTCAGTGCCAAGGCGATTTCGCGCGTTGCCCGTACAAAATCTGGCGACAGTGATTGCAAGTCATGCCGTCGGCAGGATTCCAAGAAAAAAGCGAGTGTGTCCCCGACATGCCGAGCGAATAGGTCGAATGGGAACTTCGCATCGGCTTCTTTCAGTACGCCCAATACGCAAGCTTTGTAATCGGAGACAGCACCTCTAACGGTGCTCATATCCGCGTTCGCAATGGCTTTGGACACAAGGTTTGCAAACCCTTCGAACACATCAGGCGCACCGACGATTTCTGCTTTGAGTCGTTCGTACTCTATCTTCTCTTGCTCGTATGCGTCCTCCGCATCTTTGACTTTTTTCTCTTTCTCCGCCGTTGCCTTCTTTGTCTCTTTCTCTCCAGCTAGCGTCATCAGTATGGTGACGTGCGGATATGGTTCTCGAATCCCGTATTTGTTATATAAGAACTTTCGAACCGCCTCTGAATCTATTCGCTTCAAGTGTTCGCGGATGAGAAAAGAAGGGTTCAGCAGTCTCATGCTTTCGAAGACGACGTAGATGCCGAGACCAGCCGATACTAGGAAAGTCATCAAGAGACCCAGCGCAGTGTAGTCGCTCCCAAATATTACTTGCGTCTCAAAGTTGAATTGCGGAATGAAGTTGTGTGCTCCAAATGCTAGAAGCGTTGAGCCGAAACCAGTGACGATAATGAGTGCCACGCTCAAAATCGCATATACCAACACAGAAGTTCGCTCTAGTGAGCGGAGCATGTCCTTATACGAGTAGTTCGCGTGGAGTATTTGAAGGCACACGAACGTCGCGGCACTGATGATGCCCAGGGCAGTTATTTCGATACCAAACAGGGTGTTGTAGAGGTTAGGGAGTGTATCCATTGAGCTTTACCTTACGTCGCGTACAGGGCAAAGGCAAGAACAGTGCCCGTCAAATGTTCTGCGTCTTTGGAAACGGTATTTGAACAATAAAGCCCTGCGGCTCGTTATTGGTCGGGTCGGGCGCTATACCGATGCAGAATGTCTTGAGAGGGTCTTCCGGCAGGTCTATCGTACCCATCATAGTGTTGTACTCCTTCGGCGCGATAGGTTGACCGTTTGCTCCCAAGAACGAGAAGACAATGGCAATCCTGTTGCCGCCGAGCGGCGGCGTGAGCACCAGAGGGCTTTTTGAGGGCGCGGCATCATCCCCACTACATCCACTCTTTGTTGTCCAGATTCTACGTTCGATATGTGCGACTGCGGCCGCCCCAACTTCTTAGCCGCCTGTACCTGAGTCAATCTTGCCTCCAATCTCGCTTTTCTTAGACGCTCCTCGAAGTAGGCGTATTCCCTCTGGTTCTTGGGATTCTTCATACAGTATAGGCTGTATCCAAGAAGTCAATATCCAAACTTTGGATATTTTGTTATACTTCCGCTATGGACGAGAAAAAGACGTGGTGGCAGAGGCGCGGATGGATTGCAGTCGGAGGCGGGGTCATTCTTTTACTAATCGTCTCTGCCGCGAGCGGGCAAAATAATACGACGACACCCTCGGCCACAACGAACACGGTCGAAACGCAGACAGCGGCTCCATCAGATTCACCAACGACATTGGATACTAGTCAAGGCCAAGAGCAGCCGCCGCAGAAGAGTGCGCCGCAAGTCAGTGCTCCACCCACTACACAAGCAAGCGCATCCCAGGCGAGTAATTCGGCTACGCAAGGGCCTCCCAGAAATGCGGACGGCACTATAGTGCAACTCAAGATAACGGCCTCGGCGGAATATCACAACATCGCCTTCACATCACAGGAGAACTACACGAACTGTAGCAACAGCCTGACAGTCATCACGGTGGACGGAAACGGGCAGCCAACCTTTACGAAGTACACAGATAATTTCTCTGCTGGCATCAACCTATTCGCAGGAGACCAGCACTCTATCGCGTATGGAAGCCTGACCGACAGCGATGGAGACAGCCTGGCCGCCGACATCAATTCGGGAATGTACGGAAGTAATACCGCTGGCAGTTGGGCATTGACCTGCGACCAGGGGCAATACGGCCTGACGATAGACGCAATAGAATAGCAGCGTGAGTAGCGAGCCGAATGACCCTATTTTGGGTATTATCGCCTTATGGCACCCACGCTCGATAGCGTCTTGGCTAGTTATGAAAATCTTTTGCAAAAGCGCTTTGGTGTAAAGGCTCTTCTTGTGAACGAGCGTTGCGATGCACTGTTGAAAGACAAAACTTTTTTACGGGATTTGGGAACCGTTCGAAAACTACCATCTGGGCAACGCGAAAAAGCTCTATCCGAGATACTTCGACTACGAGGCATGAGTGGTTTGTTCTTGCCGTGGAGCCTTTGGCTTCTTAGCAAACGAAAGGAGAATCGCGCTTTGAGACCACGGTTTGGAACGTGGCTCGGCTTTTATCTGGTCGAGAATCCCGAAGAAGTGGAATTGTTGGAGCTTACGACAGAAGAAAAACGTGAAATTATCGAGACCTTCAAACACTTGGCTGGTGTTCAAATACCACGTCAGCACATATCCACGAAATACCGAAGCGCGTATCGAGAGCTTCAACAGCTTCTCAAGAAAAGCAAAAACAAGATGCGGCGCGCGCAGGGCGTCGAGGACGAGGATATGTACGAATCGGACGATGACCTGGACTGGAAGATTGCTGCAAAGAAAGAGAGCAAGAGACTAGAGAGGATACGCAAGCAAAAGTACCGCTTGCGAAAAAGAGTACACCATCTTGCGGGTTCTGAATTGAAAAAATAGTGTCCGCCTCCTAAAAACCCCGCTCAAGTAGGGTGGACAGCATGGAGTGGCACCCGCTTACAAATAATTCGGCGCAAGAATCCAGCCTCTCGAATGCGGGTGCCACTGCACACGGGAGGCTGGATTCTGGTGCCTCAGTTGAATCAATAAAAAAGTTTCGTCAGCTTTATTTGCAAGAGTTTGGGATTGAATTGTCTTTTGAAGAAGCCGCTGCACGAGCGCAGCAATTTTTGAATGTTGCACGGGTCGTAATGCAGCCGATGCCAAAGCGATTTGAAAATCGTTATAGGGAGTTGCTCCCCCGACAAGCTAAATATGCGAAGACTTCTAACGAACTGTAATTCAATTCTGATTGAGGTGCTGGCAGAAAGACCAATCGCCTTCAATCCTGCACTAGCGAGGATATCGAATAGCGCGCTTGCAGGGCTATTCCTGTCTCAACTACTGTACTGGTGGGAAAAAGGTTGGAAAAAAGGTTTGATTTACAAAACTATAGAGCAGGTGCGTTCTGAAACATTGATGACCCGCAGCGAACAGAATCGCGCAATTCGAATATGGAAGGAACTGGGTGTACTCGAAGTCGAACTATGTGGCCTTCCTCGTCGGCGGCATTTCAGAATAAAAACGAAAGTCCTGCTTTCATTGTTGGAAACCGCATATGGCAGAACACAGCTGGTTGATATCGCCAATCAGCTTGCTAAATCTGGCAAACTGGCTAGCAAGTACGAACAATCTATTACAGAGAGTACCCAAGAGAACACAAACAAAAAATGGGATATGCAATCCCCCCGCATCGAAAAAATCAACGCGGGGAGGAAAAATCTCACAAGACGTTTTAGAGCTAATGATTCCCATGAATGGTAAAATAGACAACATAATCCAGGTATGAAATCTGAATCTCAAGAACTCCAATATTTGATTTACTGTCGCAAATCTAGCGAAGATTCTGATAAGCAAATCCTGTCCATCGAATCGCAAAAGCGCGAATTGAACGAGTATGCTGAACGTAATGGCCTCAATGTAGTGAAGCGATATAGCGAGGAGCGGACAGCTCACAAGCGCGGTCGTCCAGTATTCGCGCAAGCAATGAAGGATATTGAGACGGGCAAAGCTAACGCATTTCTCGTATGGCAACCAAACCGCATCTCACGCAACGCATACGACGGCGGGTGGGTCATTACGCTCATGGACGAAGGCAACATCAAAGAAGTGCGTACGCCCTTCAAAGCGTACCGCGATACAGGCGATGACAAGTTTATCCTTCAAATCGAGTTCGGCATGGCGAAAAAGTCTTCCGACGATTTGCGCGTCAACGTAAAGCGCGGCCATTACACGAAAGTACTGCAAGGTTGGCGAAATGGCGTTGCCCCACTTGGATATCTCAACACCAAAGTGGCCGGTAAAGGCGAGAACAAAATCATGGACGACCCCGAACGCTACGAAGTTGTGCAGCGCATCCTACGCCTATTTCTCGAAGGAAATTACTCGGTGCGGCAGCTCCTCAGCGAGACGAGGAAGTGGGGCTTGAAGACGCGCCAATTCAAACGGCAGGGCGGCAAATATCTCGGCACCGCGCTGATGTACCGTATTCTGACCGAACCATTTTATGCTGGTTATTTCTGGGCAAACAATCCCAATTCGAGCGAGCGTGAGTTCATCAAGGGTGCCCATAACCCAATGATTACTCTCGACGAGTTCGACCGCATACAGGTAAAGCTCGGACGTAAGGGTAAGCCGCGCCCGCACAATGGCCACTTCATGCCGTTCAACGGAAAAATGGAATGTGGTGAATGCGGTTCAATGGTTACGACTGATGTGAAGCATCAGATGATTTGTACCAAATGCAAACCACAAGCTAAGTTCTCCTATCGCAATACCGATGCGTGTCCGAGGTGTGAAACTAAAATCGAAGCGATGGAGAACCCCATCATCGTTGAGTACCCTTATCACACCTGCTCCAAGAAAAAGGGGCCATGCAAACAGAAAGCAATCAAAACGGCACAGTTGATGGAGATGATTGACAAGGCGCTCGTCGGCTTCAAGGTGTCGGACTGTTTCGCGCAGTGGGCGTTAGAAGAATTAGCGAAAGAAAACGTCGAGAAGGTGCAGTCCCAGAAAACTACCATCGAATTGCAAGACGAACGGTATCAGAAAGTGGTGGCACAACTTCAAAACCTCGTACTGCTTTTTACCTGCCCAGAAAACGCCAACCGCGAACTACTGACGTCAGAGGAATACGCACCGCAACGCCAAGCACTTCTTGCAGAAAAGAAAACATTGGAGGACGCCCGACAGAACGCGGGGCGCAAAGTGGACGAGTGGGTGGACTGGGCAGAAAACTCCTTCGACTTCGCTACCGCCGCTCGTGTGTGGTTTGAGAACGGAACACCAGAACAGAGGCGAAATAT
>DASZII010000064.1:0-3853 GCA_035949275.1 Minisyncoccota bacterium
GAGGTGACCTGGAAGGTCGATTGCAGGAGGCGCACGATGCCCCAGATCGAGACCATTACGAAGATGGTGATGACCCCGTAGAGCATCATCGAGAGGGCGTTCTTCTTGCCCTCTTCACCGGCGGCGAGCACGTACCTGATAAGGCCCCAGAAGAAGGCGATGATGGCGAGCGTCACGAGGAGGCCGATCGCCGCATTGAGGAGCGTATTGAAGAATCCGAGCGTGTTGAGGAGGGACTGCGCGGCCGCGAGCGCGGGAAGCGAAACCACGGCGAGACCGAGAAGCGAAGTGGCGATAAAGCGTGCGCGCATAGAATGGGTGGTCATGTGATTTAGATTAAGATATCTCAATGGTACCTTGCTCCGGCCGGAAGCATATAGAGAGCCTGTGGATAGCCGGGAACGACCTGGAGCTCACTTCTTTTCCTTTTCTTTCTCTTTTCCTTCGCCTGAAAAGACGCCCGATGTCGCAAAGAGCCAGACGACCAAGAGAATGATCGCGATGCTAAGAATATAGAGCGTGGCGCTCGTGTGCGTTTGTACGAATTCGGCGACGCCCAGAACGAGGATGAGCGTGAAGAGCGTTGCGACTCCCCATTCCATGAGGTGGATCGCGTCGGTTCGGTACGTTTGATCGGTCCCGAAACGTACGATCCACATGATGATGCCGCCGCCCATCATGAGTATCGAGAGCGTAAGCGCGAGGCCAACGACAATGTAAAAAAGTCCGGCGATCTGTGAGACCACGTCCGTCGTTGTCGAAGCGAGCACGATCGATGGAGCGAATGCAAGTGCCGGCGCGAGAAGTGATGCGAGGCGTCGTCGGGTCATATTCAAAATGAGCCGAACTGGCAATTGATGCTGGTGCAGAATCCTCCGGAAGCACCGCCGGACGTGCCGCCTGTCGCACTCCCGTTGTCCCCGAAGAGACTGCTTTGCAGGATAGTGATGATCCCCCAGATCGACACCGCGAAAAAGAGCACGAGCGCACCCCAGATGAGCTGCTGTTTGAGATTCTCGCGGCCTTTCTCTCCTTTGAAAATGCTGCTCGAAACTCCCCAAAAATAAATGACGATGGCGAGCACGATGAGGTCGACGGTCGCGCTGCTCAGGATCTGCACGATATTGTTCGCGAGATCGCCGAAGGTCTTCGGCGCTGTCTGGGCCAACGCAATACCCGGGAGGGAAAGCGCGGCCAACGAAAGAGCGCCGATCTTCCACTTCATGAGGTACCGAGGACCTGGGTCGCGGTCGCAGCGATCAAAGTCGCAAGCACCCACGCGCCGAGGATCAATATCGCGCCAATAACGACATACATGAAATTCTTCTTCGCTTCCGCAATGCCCTCAGGCTTGCCGCGCGCGAACACGAATTTGAACCCCGCGTACACGATGAAGAGCGTCAGTATCGGGAGTGAGATCTCGACGACGGCTTTCAAAAATGCGGCGATAAAACCCGAAATATCGTTGATGCCAGCACCGCTCGTCGGATTACTAAGGGTTTGTGCGAACGCCTCGAAAGGGAACAACGCGAGGGCAAGCAGGGCGGCTGCGCGCATCTCGCGAACGGTTCGTCCGACGATCGTTTTCATTGTGATTGTTGTTGCTGCGGAAGCAGGTTGCCGATCTGTTGGTTCGCACGCCCGATCGCGTCCACCGCACTCGCGGCTCCGCTGTCGGTATCTTCAATCATAGCTTGAAAAATCGGGGCTGTCTGGCTCGGGTCGGGGTCGGCCCAGGTGCGCGTGACGAGCGCCATTTTGTCGAAGAGCTGGGCGTAGGGGGCGCTCGAAGTGCTCGCCGCGATCACATCCCGTCGCGCCGGGGCAAGCCCGAGGACCTCGGAGAGCGCCTGGTCGACGGGCGCTGACGCGAGAAGGTAAGCGACCGTGAGGGCGCTTTGCAAATTGGGGCTGGTGCGCACTACGGCGATGCCGTATACGGTGCCTGCATCGATCGAATTCTGGTCGCTGCGAACCTGCGGCGCGGAGCTCGCGGAAAAATTGAGGTTCGGGTTCGCTGTGAGGATCAAGGGCTCCTCGCTTGCATACCCGATGTACATCGCAAGGTTGCCCGCGGCGAATGCCTGGCGCGCGCTCGGCTGCGCGTCGTTCCAGGTGTAATCGGTCTGCGAAGGGTTCGCGAACTCGGTGTAAAAGTTGAGCGCGCTTTGTGCCGAAATCGACGCTCCGCCGCCCAGCGAGAGCGCCGGCACGTACTGTCCCGCTGCATTGCGCGCGACGATCTGTCCGCCGGCCTGCTGTATGAGCATCGCAAGGATGTCCTTGGCGGCGTTTATGTTCTGGTAGGTGCCGAGCGCGATGCCCTCTTTCTGCAAATTGCCCGCACTGTCTTTTTTCACGAGCTGCTGCATCATCGCGGGTAGCTGGTCCCAATACTGCGGCGGCTGCGCGATGCCTCCCGTCGCGAGCTCGTCCTTATTCCAATACAGAACTAGCGGGTCGACGAAGAGCGGCAGCGCGAGGACGCCGTTATCCGAGAGGTAGGGCACCGAGCCGTCGACGAACGCGCTCGAGAATTGCGATTGCGAGAGCGTGCCGTAGGGAATGGCATACACCTTGCTCTGGTCGTACAGCGCTTCGTCGCTGCGCATGATGAAAAGGTCCGGCCCCTGGCCGCTCGCGAGCGCGTTCGCAAGGTCTTGCTCGAAGGTCGCCGGGTTCTTTTGCACGTACGTGACCTGCGTGAGCCGCTGGTCCTGTTCTGCCGCCGTGCGGAGTATTTCTTTTACGGTCGTCTGGTCGAACGTACCCCAGACCGTGACCGGGGCAATGCTGTTGCCGCCGTTCCCGGCCGTTGCAAGCGCAAAGATCAGAATGCCGGCGACACCGATCGCGCCGAATACGCACAGCAGAATGACCTGGAATGACGAGATGCGTTTGCTCATGCGTCGTTTGCGGAGCTTGCCTCGCCCCTGGCGGGGCGAGCGATCAAGCCCCAATGATGTGCCCCTGCCGGAAATTCGCGAACGATCTCAAAACCACTTTCGCGGATGAGCGACCGCCCCGTTTCTTTCGTCACTACGCTCTTCCTGTCCGGACCCATACTGTTGAAACTTTCGCTCCAGTCGATGACCGCGAGCGAGCCGGAAAGCTTCAGTGCGCGTTTCGCTTCCCGCAACACCGCATGCTTGCCATCGAGTTGGAATAAAAGATTGGAAATAAGGACAAGATCAAGCGACCCGTCCGCCAATTTCGACGCTTTCGGCTTTTCGAGGTCCGCCCAGATGATCTTCACGTTCTTCAGGCCGCGTTTGCGCGCTTCGTTGTGGATGCGCTTCAGGAGTTCTTGCTGCACATCGATGGCGAAGAGCTGCCCGCTCACCCCTATTGCCTCCGCTATCGGCCATACGTAATGGCCCGAGCCCACGCCGAAATCCGCGACGCTCATGCCGGATTCGATATTGAAATGCACAACATTGTGCGGCGGGTGCGCAAACCCTGCCGTGTGCGGCATCGACGATCGTGCAGTCTGCTGCATCGGTTCAATTATATAGCAAGCGGCGCGCCTTTCGGCGCGCCGTACGTGCGATTGGGGAAACAATCGAATTAGTTGAGCCGCTTAGCGATCCAAACGTCCGCACGTCCCTTAGTATTGCCCTTGGTCCGGAGGCGAAATTTTGTTTTTGCCAAGCTGAACTGGACGTTCACGCGCTCGACGAGTGGATCAAAACGTCCCCGATCCAGAACGGCTCCGCCTTGAAGCGACTTGAGGAGCGAACGTTCTTCTTCCGTCCAACGATGCGAGAAGACCTTCGTCCAATCGTTGTTGGTGAGTTTCGTGCTGAATCGCAGGGGTCGCGCGATGTACTTGAGAGTCACCGGCACTTGATCG
>DASZII010000065.1:0-8373 GCA_035949275.1 Minisyncoccota bacterium
CCGCGGATGACGCGCTTTCCGACCTTCGCCATCAAGTGAATATTATTGAGCGTCGAAGGGATGACACGGCCGTTGGTGCGGAGAATGTCGCTGGCTTTTTCGATCGCCTTGTCGAACGAGCCGGTGGTTTTTTCGAGCGCGGAGATAAGCAGGTTGCCGAAGCGGTGGCCCTTCAGGTTGCCGCGGTCGAAGCGGTAATCCATGAGCGCGCGCATCAGAATGTCCTGACGGGAGAGCGCGATGAGACAACGCACGACGTCGCCCGGCGGCAAGACGCCGAGTTCGTCGCGCAGAAGTCCGGTCGAACCGCCGCTGTCGGACATCGCGACGACCGCAGTCAGATCGACGGGGTATTTCTTGAGGCCGGTCAGCACGGTGAAGGTGCCCGTACCGCCGCCGATAACGACGATATTCTTGCGTTTGGCTGCCATACTATTCGGGGCATACTAGCAGAAACGTAGGGATTTGCCTAAATCGCGACCCGCGTCGTTGCACCTCATTGATTTTAGGCAAATTCGTAATCGGATATATACTGAACCGTCATACAGATATGCAATCCCGGGTCGCTCAAAGGATCGCGTGGGCAATTCTCGCTCTCACGGTGCTCGGCACGCTCGCCGCGTTTCCTTCTTTGCCGGATGTCATGGCGACGCATTTCAACGCGAGCGGCCAGGTGAACGGCACCACCGTTTCGTACATCGGCGCCTTTATCATCCCGTTCGTGATGCTGTGCGTGCTGCTTCTTTTCACGGCAATACCGCGGATCGATCCGCTCCGCGTGAACATCGCACAATTCCGGCGGCAGTACGATACGTTCGTCGCGCTCCTCATGCTCTTTTTCGCGATCGTACAGACACTGATCATTTCGCGTAATCTCGGTTTTCTGATCGATCCCAACCTCGTCATACTGCCGGCGGTCGGCATCCTCATGTTCTATGTCGGCATGATCCTGCCGCAGACGAAGCGCAACTGGTTCATCGGCATCCGGACGCCGTGGACCATCTCTTCGGACCACGTCTGGCAGAAAACGCATGAGCTCGGCGGCACGCTCTTTAAAGTGCTCGGTGTCATTATCGTACTCGGCACGTTCGCCCCTTCGTTTGCGCTCTGGATCATTATCGTTCCGCTCGTCATTATCGTTGTGGGGCTCGTTCTCTATTCGTATGTTCTCTATGCGCAAGATAGCCGCGCCTGACCGTGTATTATTGAGGGTATGAGCACGAAAGTTTGGGTGACTATCGTCATAGTCCTCGCGATCATCATCGGTATCCTCGCTTGGCTCCTCATCACTATGCCCGCGCACGCCCCGACGGCGCCCGCGTCGCAGCAGACGACGACTTCTGCTGCCGCGACCACAGAGCAGCCGACGACAGTGAGCGGGCCGCTCGACACGCAGGTCGTGGTGAGTGCGCCAAAAGCGAACGCGACGGTATCGCATACGTTCGATATTTCCGGCGTCGCGCCGAGCGGCTGGTTCTTCGAGGCCGTGTTCCCGATCCAGGTGCGCGACCCCGACGATAACTTGATCGGCACCACGCAAGGCCGCGCGCAAGGGGATCGGACGAAGGCGGGGCCGATAGCGTTCACGGCGCAGGTGACCGTCGATGCCTCCTACCAAGGCCCCGCGAATCTCATTTTATTGAAAGACAACCCTTCCGGATTGCCGGAGGAGATGGATTCCGTGACCGTTCCGATCACGGTCGAATAGCTAAAAGTCTTCGGGCGCGCTCACTTCGGAGCGCGCCCGCTTGCTCGGACGGTCTGCTGTCAGACGAGCGTGAAGGTGCAGACGAATCCCTTCCAACAGCTGACCTGATGGTTACCGCTCTTGCCGTACACCTTACGCAGGTAATCGTCGATAAGAGCGTCGAGCGCACATGCGATGTGCTCCGCGCGAGCCCACCCTCCACCGCCATTGCAGGGATCTTGACCAATCTCGTCGGCAATCTCATGACGCACCCGCGCGAAGCAGGTGACGCCATGGATATCGTGCGGGATGATGAAGGTCTCCTCGCCTTTGGGAGGCTCTTCGTCGTACGGACAGCCGAAGGCGTCCGCGTTCCGGAAAGCATCCACCAGCTGTTCGAGGATGGACCACTCGCGCATGCCGTCAGTTTTTGGCTGTCGCTCCTGGGCGAGCACTTCGGCGGTTTCGATGCTGTACCGCCAACCCGGATGGTAGGCGATCCGCGCTTTATCTGGGCGTCCGAGAAAGATCCTCTCGATTTCGTTGACCCGATCTTCGTACCGGAACGAGGAAGTGACGTGAGTCCCGAAAGTATCCTCCGGGTCCCGACGGCTCGGATCGAGCGGGATCATTTTGCCGTTGAGGTCGGCTCTCTGCCGTTCAAGATCCGCCAGTCCTTGACGCAACTCGACCGGCACATCCATTGTTTTCCGTCCCGGCGGAATCGGTTCATTGAACGGGCATTTCACTTGTTCGGTCATGGCGCGGTATCTCCCTCGCCTGTTGTGACTGCAGAAGGTATAGCATTAGGCGGGCTTTTATCCAAATATGCTAGGATTGCCCGATGAAATCCGCGAAATTCGAGGAACGCCGGAAGCGGGCGACGAAGATCGTCGCGTATCTAAAGAAAGCGTACCCGAAACCAAAAACGGAATTGCACTACAAAACTCCGATGCAACTCCTCACGGCGGTCGTGCTCTCTGCGCAGGCGACCGACAAGCAGGTCAATAAGGTGACGGCGACGATCTTCAAAAAATATAAGACTCCGCGCGATTTCGCACGTGCGAACCCGAAGACCTTCGAGAAAGAGATCTCGTCGCTCTCCTTTTTTCGCAATAAGGCGAAGGCGATCATCGCGGCTGCGAAGAAGATAGAAACTGATTTCGGCGGTCGCATTCCGCGCACCGTCCCCGAGCTCGTCACGCTCCCCGGCGTCGCGTACAAAACCGCCAACGTCGTCCTCGGCGAGCTCTACAATATTTGGGAAGGTATCCCGACCGACACGCACGTCAAGCGTTTCGCGTACCGGTTCGACCTGAGTGACAACACCGACCTTACGAAGATCTCGAAAGACCTAGAAGCGCTCGTTCCAAAAAAAGATTGGAAGTACGTCAACAACGGGCTCGTCCTGCACGGCCGCTACGTCTGCCCGGCGCGACCACACGACAGCTGCGTCACCCACCCGCTCACCAAATTGTGGCCACAGGCGGCGAAACGCTGGCTCAAAGCAAAATGAATAAAATATCCCTGCACGGCATACTTTTGCCGCCCTGGTAATTTATCTGCTGAAAATTCCCTCTATCTCGCGCCGACGCGCTCCGAGAGACGGCAAAAGTATGCCGTGCAGGGATATCCAAATGATCAGCGGGAAGTCTTCAGTCTCTGTTGTTTTTCGAAACGTTCGATCGCGAGCGCGATGAGTTTGTTGATGAGCTTCGAATAGGGAATGCCGGACGCCTCCCAAAGTTTTGGGTACATCGAGATGTTCGTGAAGCCGGGGATAGTGTTGATCTCGTTCACATAGAGCTTGCCGGAAGGGGTCAGAAAAAAATCCACGCGTCCCATTCCTTCGCATGCGAGCGTCTTGAATGTTTTGATCGCAAGTTCTTGGATCTTCCGAACGATGGGTTTCGGAAGCTGGGCCGGGATCTCGAGCGACGCCCCGTTCTCGTCGATGTATTTCGTTTCGTACGAATAAAATTCGCTATGCACGACGATCTCGCCGGGAACCGATGCGATGGGTTCTTCGTTGCCGAGCACGGAGCACTCGATCTCGCGCCCTTTGATGAATGCTTCGATGATCACCTTCGTGTCATAGCGGAGCGCTTCACGCAGTGCTTTCGCATATTCCGAAGCAGTGCGCACCTTGCTAACCCCGACCGAAGAGCCAAGGTTCGCCGGCTTTATGAAAAGCGGAAGGCCGAGCTTTTTCTTCGCGACGGCGAACGATACCTCCCTCGCGGAGCGCGCGACGAGGAATTTCCCGATGGGGATCCCCGCTTCGCGAAGCAAGCGCTTCATGACGTCCTTATCCATGCCGACAGCCGAGCCGAGGACACCCGCTCCGACGAATGGTACATTGGCGAGCCTCAGCAATCCCTGCACCGTCCCGTCCTCACCGAAAGGCCCGTGCAAGACGGGAAAGACGACGTCGAACGGCCGTCCTTCTTGCGAGCCGATGAGTGCGCCTTTGCCTTCGGGCGCGAGTGCCACCAGTGCCCGTTCTTTTTTCGAGCGCAATACCCTCGTCCCGATCAGGCCGGAGACCCGGCGAGGGGGGAGCCACGCGCCGGATTTGGTTATACCGATCAAGGTCACTTCGTATTTGCTTCTGTCGAGCGCTTCCGCGATGTTGCGGGCGGAGCGGACCGATACTTCGTGCTCGGCGGATTTGCCTCCGAAAAGTATGGCAACCCGTATCTTCCGGCTCATGGTCGCATGCTATCACGAATGCTAGTATTGCCCTGAACGCATGAAAAACGCTTTCCGGAGCCTGGTCGTGGGGATCCTGACGCTCGAAGCGCGCCTGGCGCTCGCGCTCCACCATCCGAAGATCGTCGCCGTCACGGGCAATGTCGGCAAAACGACGACGAAGGACGCTATTTTTGCCGCCGTCTCTCCTGATCTCTCCGTGCGTAAAAATCAGAAAAGCTTCAACAGCGAGATCGGCGTCCCGCTCACGATCCTGGGGCTCGAAAATCCATGGTCAAACGCGTTGAAATGGCTGCTCGCGCTCGCGCGCGGACTCATTGCAGCGCTCGCGCCGAAGTATCCGCAGCTGCTTATCCTTGAAGTGGGAGCCGATAAGCCCGGCGATATTTCGTCGATCGCGAAATGGCTGAGGCCGGACATCGCGGTGTATACCGGAGTTCCCGAAATACCGGTCCACGTCGGCTACTTCGGTTCGCGCGAGGCGCTCGTACGCGAAAAGCGGTCGCTCCTTGAGTACCTGCGTCCGCGCGGAACCGCCATCGTGACGGACACTGACGCTCGAGAAGCGACGCAAGGCATTGAACGAAAGATCTTGACGTACGGTCTCGAACCCGAATGCGATGTCTTCGCGTCGGACGTTCGCATCGCCTATGACGCAGCAGGACTGCCGACCGGCATGACAGCGCAAGTCTCGCTCGGCGACTCTCACGTTATTCTGGGACTGAACGGTTCGCTCGGCACCCCTGTGGTACGCGCGGCGCTCGCCGCGCTCACAGTCGCGCGGGGACTCGGAATAGATGCGGTGCCGGCAGCGGATGCGCTCAAGAGATGGCAGCCCGCGCCCGGCCGCATGCGTATTTTGAGCGGGGTGAACGGCTCGGTCATCATTGACGATAGCTACAATTCTTCGCCGGCGGCCGCGCTTTCGGCACTCGAAACTTTGTCGGAAATACCGGCGACACGAAAGATCGCGATCTTGGGCGACATGCGCGAACTGGGAGAAATGAGCGTCCGCGCCCATCGCGAGGTCGGTCGCGCTACCTCAGGGGTCGCCGACCTCCTTGTGACGGTCGGCGAAGAGTCGAAAGAGATCGCGCAAGCGGCGCGCGAAGCCGGCATGACGGCGGAAAAAGTACGCGAATATGGATATGGCGAGGCGCGACGTGCGGGGGAAGAATTGAAAGACGAGCTCAAAGCCGGGGATATCGTCTTGGTAAAAGGTTCGCAAAACCGGATACGCCTCGAACAGTGCGTGCAAGTTCTTCTCGCCGATCCCTCGCAAGCAGCCGCGGTGTTGGTGCGGCATGATAGGGAGTGGCTCGCCAAAGAATGAAAAAATGAAAAAGGGCAGCCGCCAGGCCGCCCTTCGCCGCACACGCGAATTATTTTACTTATCGTTGTCGGGACGAAAGCAGCACTCCGACGATCGTCTGTTCGTCAAGAACTCTCGCTCGCAACGCTTCCGGATGGAGCTCCAGTTCCTTGGAAAGGTATCGCAGGAGGGCAATGATCATACGCCCGAGATTCATCCCCCGGCTGCATGCGCCGGTCGCTGCCTGGATCAACCTCGCAAGCTCGCACAGCGTAAGCGTCTTTTCGATCGCTAACGCCGTGTCGTGTTCTTCGTCGGTGGCATCGGTCGGACACGGAAGAGATCGAGCGATCCGGTCGAGAAATTCCTGCGTGTCCGCAGCACTCGCGCACAATACTCCACTCGTGACTCCACTCGTGCTTAATGCTCCCATTCCCATAGGTACCCCCATCTATGAGCGCGCGATCTGCTGTCACGCATTGCCATTAATACATATGGAGGTGAGCGGCATGTGAAAGCGGCTCGCGCACGCCGCTGGCGTCGTGTACGATAGCGACATGGCGATGGAGCGGAAAGTCGCGGTATTCGACGTCGACGGCACCATTTTCCGTTCGTCGCTTCTCATTCAGGTCGTGGACGCGCTCATCGAAAGCGGCGCATTCCCACAGGAAACACGGCAGGTGTACGAGCGAGAGTACATGAAATGGCTCGACCGCGAAGGCGATTACGGTTCCTACATCGAAGCCGTGGTGAAAGCGTTCCGCGCGCATTTGAAGGAAGTGCACTACAGAGCCCTCGTCGAGGCGGCCGACAAAGTGGTCGAGCTGCAATGGAAGCGCACCTATCGCTACACGCGCGATCTCATCAAGGAGTTGAAAGCGAAGGACTATTTCCTGCTCGCGGTCTCGCATTCGCCGAAGACCGTCCTAGACAAATTCTGCCCCAAGATCGGCTTCGACAAAGCCTACGGCATCATCTACGAGATCGGCCCGCAGGATCTCTTCACCGGCAACGTCGTCGATGAGCACCTCATCTACAACAAGGCCAATATCGTGAAGCGGGCGATCGACAAGGAAGGCTTGACGCTCGACGATTCGGTCGGCGTGGGCGACACGGAATCCGACATCCCGTTCCTTGAGCTCGTCGCACGGGCCATTTGCTTCAACCCCAATATGAAGCTCTACAAGAACGCGAAGCGGCTCGACTGGGAAGTGAAAGTGGAGCGCAAAGATGTCGTGTATGACATCCAATAAGATCATTGCGTTCCGGCGCGAGGCTTGGAGGCATTACAAGAGGAGCGGTAGGCACGATCTGCCGTGGCGCAAAACGACGGACCCCTACAAGATCCTTGTTTCCGAAATAATGCTGCAGCAAACGCAGGTGCCGCGTGTCATTGAAAAATATAAATCGTTCATCAAAAGATTCCCGAACCTTCGGAAGCTCGCGGACGCGAAACTCTCGGACGTGCTCAAAGAATGGAGCGGGCTCGGATATAACCGCCGCGCGAAATATCTGCATGACGCTGCGAAAGAGATAGTTTCAAAATATAAGAACGTCGTTCCGAAAGATGTAATTGCTCTGCGCAAACTCTCCGGCATGGGACCATACACTGCGTCCGCCGTGCGCGTCTTCGCGTTCGATCTTCCCGACATCCTCATTGAGACAAATATTCGCTCGGTTTACATCCACCATTTTTTCAAGGACAAAAGGTCGGTGCGTGATGTCGATCTCATCCCGATCGCGACAAAGGCGTCCGACGGTCAGGATCCGCGCAAATGGCATTGGGCGCTCATGGACTACGGCTCGCACCTCAAGCGCTCCGGCGTTCGCAACAATGTTCAAAGCAAGCATTACGCGAAGCAATCGAAATTCGAAGGCAGCTTGCGCCAAGTCCGCGGACAGATCCTGCGACGATTGCACCAAGATCCTGCGACCGAACAAGGTATCAATGCTCTCCGTCCAAGGACTACCCTTGGACAGACGTTACTCAAGAAGGCGCTCGCGGGGCTCGAACGTGACGGGCTTATCAAAAAAGGGAAGGGGAGGTGGCGGATCGCGTAGCCGTGTCCAAGGGGAGTCCTTGGAATGCATAAAAAAGTGGCATCACCGCCGCCCACTTCAAAATTGCAACAAAGACAGGACCGTTATAGTTACGGCCGGGGTTTGGTGATGCCAATCCGAGTGTAACAAGCCCTTTAAACCGAAACAATTACCGGGATGACGATCGGGCGTTTTTGGGTTCTTTGCAGGAGGAAGCGGGAAACGGATTCGGCGAGTTCGTCGCGGGCTTGGTCGAGATCGGCGGCTCGCGGGTTGCGCAATGATGTTTCGACCGATTTTCTGATGATGAGGCGCGTCTGGTCCATGAGCTCTTTGTTGTCCCGCAGATAGACGAAGCCGCGCGAGATGATGTCGGGGGATTTGTGGAGTTTGCCCGTGCGGCGATCGACGGTGGCGACGACGACGCAGAAACCCTCCTGCCCGAGCGCTTTGCGATCGCGCATGAGCACATCGGAAAGTTCCGAAACCGTCTGACCTTCGACGACGCGCATTTCAGAAGGCGCCTTGACCGGAAGCTTGGAGATCTTGTCGCCATCGGTGATCTCGATAACGGAAGAGTTGTCGGGGATCGCGATGTGCTTCGGATCCATGCCGAGCTCGA
>DASZII010000066.1:0-9812 GCA_035949275.1 Minisyncoccota bacterium
ATCGAAGACGAAGCGCCGGAAGTCTGGCCAATTCTTGAAGACGCGATCAAGGGCAAGTACGTGCTCTTGAACCGCGCGCCGACGCTCCACCGCCAATCCATCCAGGCATTCCGACCCGTCCTTGTCGAAGGCAACGCGATCCAGGTCCACCCGTTGGTGTGCCCTGCATACAACGCCGACTTCGACGGCGACGCGATGGCGGTCCACGTGCCGCTCTCCGAAGCCGCGCAGATGGAAGCCTCGCAGATCATGTCCGCCAACAAGAACGTCCTGAAGCCCGGCTCCGGCGACGTCGTCGTCGCCTCGAAGCTCCTCGACATCGTGCTCGGCTGCTACTGGATGACGAAAGTCGTCGAAGGCGCCAAGGGCGAAGGCTCGGCATTCCCGTCCACCAACGCCGCGATCACCGCGCACGACTTCGGCGCGGTCGACCTGCGCGCGAAGGTCAAGGTCCTCCCGTCCGACAGCAAGAAGTACGCGGACTTCGAGGGCAAGGTCTTCGAAACGACCGTCGGAAGGCTTCTTTTTAACTCCGTCCTGCCGAGCGATTTCCCGTTCCTGAACGAGGAGATCACCAACAAGCGCATGAGCGCGCTCGTGCACTCGCTCGTCATGCACTACAAGCTCGACGGCATCCCCGCGATCCTCGACAAGATCAAGGCGTTCGGCTTCCGTTACGCGACCGAAGCGGGCATCACCTGGTCACTCTCCGACGTCGTCGTCCCCGGAGTCAAGGAGGAAATGGTCAAGGCTGGCCGCGAGGCAGTCGCCCGCGAGGAGGAGAACTACCAGCAGGGACTCCTCACCGAAGAGGAACGCAAGCGCATGACCATCGAGATCTGGGCGAAAGTTTCGGGCGACCTTCGGAAACACGTCGTCGAATCGCTCGACAAGAACGGCCCGGTCCACGACATGATCACGTCCGGAGCCCGAGGTTCCGTCGTGCAGCTCCACCAGATGGCGGGCATGAAGGGCCTCATCACGAACCCGCGCGGCGAGATCATCGAATTCCCGATCACCGCTTCGCTTAAAGAGGGCCTCACCCCCATCGAATACTTCATCTCGACCCACGGCGCCCGCAAAGGCCTCGCCGACACGGCGCTCAACACGGCGCGCGCCGGCTACCTCACGCGCCGCCTCTTCGACGTCGCGCATGACGTCGTCGTTCTGGAAGCTGATTGCGGAACGAAAGATGGTGTCACCATCAAACGCCCGGGCAAGGAAAATATCGGCGGCTCGTTCGCCGAACGGCTCGCGGGACGCGTACTTGCCGAAGAGGCAGGGAAGTTCAAGCGCGGCCACCTCGTCTCGCGCGAGGACGGAAAAGCCATCGAAGAGGATGCCAGCGTTTCCGAAGCAGTCGTCCGCTCGCCGATCGGGTGTAGAGTCGCGAGAGGAGTTTGCCAGAAGTGCTACGGCCTCGACCTTACGAACGGTGAGCTCATCGACGTGGGCGAAGCAGTCGGCGTCGTCGCCGCACAGGCGATCGGAGAACCTGGCACGCAGCTCACGATGCGCACCTTCCACACCGGAGGCGTCGCGACGCAGGGCGGCGACATCACCATGGGCCTCCCGCGCGTCGAAGAGGTCTTCGAGACGCGGCAGCCGAAATTGCCGGCGCTCATCGCACGCGTGTCGGGTGTCATTTCCGACATTCAGAAAGACGGCGACGAGACCGTGATCACCATCGTCCCCGAAACGGCTTCGACCAAAACGGCCAAAGCCGCCAAGAAAGAAACCGAATACCGCGTCCATCCGCTCCGCAGCATCATCGTGAAAGTCGGCAATTCGGTGCAGAAAGGCGATTTCCTCACCGACGGTTCCGCCGACCTCGACGAGCTGTTCCTCTTTGCGGGCAAAGAGCGCGCCCAGGAATACGTCATCTCCGAGATCACCCGCATCTACGAACTGCAGGGCGTTTCGACGGCGCGCAAGCACCTCGAGATCATCGTCAAGCAGATGTTCTCGCGCGTTTCGATCACGTCCCCGGGGGACACCGGCGTTTCGGCTGGCGAGATCGTCGCGGACTTCGAGTTCGAGCGCCTGAACAAGGTCGCGAAAGAGGACGACAAGGAGCCCGCCAAGGGAAAGCAACTACTCCTCGGCATCACCGAAGTCTCCCTCACGCGCGCATCCTTCCTCTCCGCCATCTCCTTCCAGAACACGCCGCGCAAGCTCGCCGAAGCCGCCGTTTCCGGCGCGGTCGACCGCCTGGTCGGCCTCAAGGAGAACGTCATCATCGGCCGCCTCATTCCGGCGGGCACCGGATTCGCGGGCTCCAAGAAACACGAAATGATCGAGCAAATGGAAGCGGAATTGCAATCGCAGCAGCCGGTCGAAATTCCGACGACCGATCGCCAGCGGGATACGGTTGAACGATAGGAACTTGCGTTCGAAACGTGCCCGTCCCACACTCGTCCATTTTCTTCACCCGTGATACAACTGCCTGCAGGCAGGAGTAACCCCATGCACTCTTTGACCGCATTCGTGAAAACGGCGCTCGACCGGCGCAGAGCGCGGCAAAGGCCGCCGTTCCACCCGATCGCGGGATGGATACGCTCTGTCGAGCTTCCGTCGCTTGAGGACACGCAATCGCTCCACTGCAAGCACACTCCCGAATCTCCGGACGAGGCGCTCGCGTATCTCCGCAGGTTCGCTGAGGCGGAGGAAGGCTATCGAAGCATCGAGGAATTCGAGCTCAATGGAGAGCTCTTTTGTGCAATGAGTTTCTTCGAACCGCACGGAAGCTTTCTCGTGGTACTCGGTCTTGGCGCGGAACGCTCAGTGGGCCTGTATCACATGGGTATCGCCTATTTCGAACTCGATGAAAAGGAGCGCTCGAAAAAGGTGAATGCGTTGTGCAGCGAACTCTCGATACGGCTCGAGAAAAGCCTCCAGAGACTCATCTGGGGCTGAAGACCTCGCGATCGAAAAAGCCCGGGCGGCATCTGCCCGGGCTTTCGCTTTTCTATTCTTTAGGGAGCATAATGGCGGCATGTCCGACACGGTACAGCAGATCAAAGACAGGCTCTCGATCGTTGATGTCGTTTCGCAGTATGTGAAGCTCGATCGCGCGGGATCCACGCTGCGGGCGCGTTGCCCCTTTCATGCCGAGAAAACGCCGTCGTTCTTTGTTTCCGTGGAACGCGGCACGTTCCACTGCTTCGGCTGCGGCGAAGGCGGCGATATTTTCACGTTCATCGAAAAAATAGAGGGCCTCGATTTCAAGGGGGCGCTCAAGGTCCTCGCGGACAAAGCGGGCGTCGAGATCCGCTACGAGCGGGGCGGGAAGGAAAAGAAGGACGCGCGCGACCGGCTCTTCGAGCTCATGGAGACCGCAACGATCTTTTATTCGTCAAAGCTCTCCGATGAGGCGAGAAAATATCTGAACGAGCGCGGCCTCAAGGATGCGACGATCAAAGAATTCAGGATCGGGTTCGCCGGCGCAGGGTGGACGGACGCGTGCGACTTTTTGAAACAGAAAGGATTCTCCGACAAGGAGATCGTAGACGCCGGCGTCGGCAAAAAAGGCGACCGGGGGATCCTCGACAAATTCCGCAACCGCATCATGTTCCCGATCGGCGACCCGGCGGGGCGGGTCATCGCGTTCTCCGGACGTATTTTCGGCGAGAGCGCTTCGCCGGAAGCCCCGAAGTATCTGAATTCGCCCGAAACGCCGCTTTTCTACAAATCCCGCGTCCTCTACGGCTTCGACAAGGCGAAACTTTCGATGCGAAAACTACAATGCGCTGTTCTGGTCGAAGGCCAGATGGACCTGCTCCTGTCGCACCAAGCGGGATGGGGCAACACGGTCGCGGTCTCGGGCACGGCGTTCACACCGGAGCACGCACAGCTCATCAGACGGATGACCGACAATCTCGTCATCGCCCTCGATGCGGACGAAGCCGGCATCAAAGCCGCTACTCGCGCCGCGCGCGCCGCCCTGCAAAGCAGCCTCAACGTGAAGGTCGCACGGCTGCCGGGCGGTTTCGACCCTGCCGAACTCATTCTCAAAGAGGGTCCGGATGCGTGGAAAAAGGCGATACGCGACTCGAAAGACATCATTACGTTCTTGCTCGATGTGCTTGAGGAGCATGCAAAAAGCCCCGACAATTTCCGACGTTCCGTCGAAGCGGCCGTGCTGCCGTTCCTCTCCGACGTGCGCTCGCCGATCGCGCGCGAGCAATATGTCCGCGAGATCGCCGCGAGGCTCGCTGTTTCCGAAACGGCCGTGAGCGAAGCGCTCGCACGGATCCCGGTTGCGCCGCAAGCAGCGGGAGTGCAAAAAAAAGAAGAGAGGCCCGCAGCACCGGCGAGCGACCGGACGAAACAAGCCTTCTCGCTTCTCCTGTGGCAGCAGTCATTGCAAAAACCTGCGGTCGATACCCGCGCACTTGAACGAGCACTGAAAGACACGATCGATGCCGGATCGTTCAAAAAACTCGAACAGCTTCCGGAGCCCGAGAAAGAATCGTTGCGTTTCGAAGGAGAGCGGCAGTTCGGGCACAGCCGCGCGCTCGGCGAGGATATAAAAACGCTATTGCACCAACTTTCCAGTTCAAAGCGCTCTTCGCAAACGTTCGAGGCGGTTTCCAGGGTCGAGCGGGGGGACGATGCCTCATGACGGCATGTGTATAACCCTGTGTATAAAGGTGTGTAGAGCCGGTTGCGCATTATCGGTGTTCAGCGTAGAATGCCGAGTCACTTGTCGCGAGCGGTGAAATAAATGGACCCTGCGGTGAGTAGATAGATACAACACCCCAGATAGAGCGGCTTCCGCCAAGCGGGGCAGCTTTCTGTTGTGTTCACACATTTTTTCTATGGCTTCACCGAAAAAACACACGAAAAAGCGGAGCATGAAGAGCGTGAAGGCAACGCGAACCTCCCGTACGCAAAAGCGCCGCTCGGCGTCCTCCCGCGCCGCGCGCGGAACTGTTAAACGCTCTTCTTCACGCGTGTCGCTCTCGAAAGGGAAGTCGTCCCTTATTCAAGGCAAAACACAAGACAAGGTACTTTCGCTCATCAGGCTCGGCCGCGAGCGCGGCTACATTACGTACGACGAGATCCTCCGCGAGTTCCCGACCATCGAGGACAACATGTCGCTCCTCGAAGACATGTATGAGCGCTTCAGTGCAGCCGGCATCGACGTTCTTGAAGGTGGCGGCATGCTCGGCGACGATTCTGCGGATTCCGTTCTCGAGCGCAAAAAGCTGCAGAACCGCCGTTCCGATTCGAACTATGATTCCGTGCAGATGTACTTGCGCGAGATCGGCCAATATCCGCTGTTGAACGGCGAACAGGAAAAGACGCTCGCGAAGCGCATCGTCGACGGCGACGACGAGGCGCGCGGCATTCTTGCGCGTTCCAACCTCCGCCTCGTCGTTTCCATCGCCAAGAAATACGTGAACCGCTCGCCGGACCTCACGCTCCTCGACCTCATTCAGGAAGGCAATCTCGGCCTTTTTAAGGCGGTCGACAAATTCGACCACACGAAAGGCTACAAATTCTCGACCTACGCGACCTGGTGGATCCGCCAGGCCATCACCCGCGCGCTAGCCGACCAGTCCCGCACCATCCGCATCCCCGTGCACATGGTCGAAACCATCGCGAAATACAAGCAAAAAGTGCGCGAACTCTCGCAGCACCTCGGCCGCGACCCGCTCCCCGAGGAGATCGCCGCGGAAATGGGAATCGAAGTCGAGAAGATATACACTATCCAGAAGATCAATCAGGACACCGTTTCGCTCGAATCGCCGGTGGGCGAGGACGACGACGAGCGCTCGACGCTCGGCAGCTTCATCGCCGACGAGACTATCGCCTCGCCCGACCAGGATGCTTCGCGCCGCATTCTCTCCGAGCAGATGATGAACATCCTCGACGAGCTTTCGCCGAAAGAGCGCAAAATTTTGGAAATGCGCAACGGCCTCACCGAAGAGGGCATCTGCTACACCCTCGAAGAGGTCGGCCGCGAATTCGGCGTGACCCGCGAGCGCATCCGCCAAATAGAAGCCAAAGCCCTCGAACGCATCCGCTTCCACGAGCGGGCTAAACAGCTGCGGAGCTATTAAAACGGACCTTAAGAGGTCCGTTTTTGGTAATGATGATAAGGCAATCTGTATCCGAGCTTATGAACTCGAACTCGTGCCGCTTGCGCAATCGCGTCGGCAACTTTTTGAAGACATTCAGGATCGTTTATGTAATCGTTCGGAACGTGAAAGGTGCCATACCCTTTGTTGTCGGAATAATACATACGATTGAGATCGCTCAGGATTTGGCGAGCGCTCGTATAGTGCTGTTTCCCATCTACTTCGATATTTAGGCGCGCACGGTGAATGACGAGATCAATATGCTTATGTCCGTCAAAAACCTCATCTTTTACTGTTAGGCCGCGTTTCTCTAGCTCGCGCTTGAGGAGCTGAGCCTCGGGGGTGTTTTTTGGATACATTTCAATAAAGTATAACGCAACGATGAGTATCAAGGGCTCCCCTCGATTAACAATGAATCGCTTGTCCAAAACGAACCGACCGGGCGAGGAGCCCGGCCGATCTTGGTTGTGCGGTGGAGGTTCACCGATGTCGCGCGATGAAGAGGGCGCTGGTAGGGAAGTTGAAGTAGTTCGCCCACCACTCCCGCCCCTTGAGCTTCACCGCCCGCTTGCCCGGGAGCGGAACTCGCATCTTGAGCACGAGCCCGGCTTGTGCGAAGGCGCGCACATACGTTTCGTAACGCCAGAACCGGGTCTTGAACGAATTTTCCGCTCCGTTGCCGAAGACACACAGCCTTATCACATCGCCATCGGTGAGATCCGAAGGCGCTGCTGTCGCGAAATAACCGTACTTCTCCGAGCCACCGGTCGGGCAAAGCGGATTACCGTTGAGCGCGACCATGAGTCCGCCCGGAGCAAGGTTCTGAGAGACGTCGCGGGCCATGTTCCGAAGTTCCTCTGGCAATCGCGCATAATGGAATAGCCACCCAGCTGTGATCTTTTGGAACTGGCCGATTTGGCCCATTTCGCCGACCTTGTGTTGCAGGTAGGTGATGTTTGCCGCCGCAGGCCGCTGCGATGCGGCGATCCGCAACATCCCTTCCGACTCATCCACTGCGACGACCTGCCGAGCGCCGCGAGCGGAAAGCATCAGGGCTACTTTGCCGCCGCCCGTCGCGAGATCGAGAACGTCGATGCCTTTGACCGATCCGAGTGCCCGTAAAAGGCGTGGATACAGACACAGGTCATCAAGGTCGTTCTTCGATTTCACGCGAACGTACGATGCTGCGATATCGTCATATTGGGCCATGTCGCCCTCCTTGTCCGCTCGCACAATAGGGCAGTCGAACGGCCGGGTCAATGTTCCACCGATCTCCCATGGATTTCCAAAACGAGTCGGCCGGGCGTAGAGCCCGGCCGGGTACCTGATTACGGCGATCAGCGCTTTCGGCGTTGTCGCGGATGGCGCTGAATGCGGCGGTGCCGCATGCGGGCGCGGCCTTCTGCATCGTCGCCACTTTCTCCATCATCATCCTTGTCGTCTCCGCAGTGCCATCCTGCCTTGGGATCGTCTTCAGCGTTTGGGCCGTCGCCGTCAAGGTTCATGCGTGTCCTCGTTCGTGATGGGTGGGTAGCCAACGCAAACCTCCTAAAAGGGTATACCGAGGCCGCTTACTTGTCCAAGCTCACGAAACCATCGTCGTTGTAGTGGTCGATGTCTTTTCGACAGCCGCTTGAGAATTCCTGACCCGCACCAGCTCGTCATCTTTGTCGCGCATTTGGCGCTTGATCGAGGCGACATAGATCTCATCGCGGATGACGCTCGGCAAGAGCACCAAGAGCGTGAGCACGATGCCGCAGAGGATCGAGCCCAAAATGACGATCGCGAGCGAGGCGCTGATCTGCCAGGTGAAAAAGCTCACCGTAACGACCGCTACGTTCTGGAACGCAAAGATGACAGCGATGGCCCCGAGGATAATGCCCACTATCAGGGAAATAAGCATATTGTTTGGCGTTTAAGCACCTAACATCATGAAGACGTTTCGGGAGCCGCTTTATTTCACCCGCTTACGGTTTGACCACGTACCACACTTTTCCGAAACCTTGGCCGTTCACATCGCCTGAATTCTTATCGCCGATGTAGAAGTAGAGCGGCATGCCTTTGTAGGTGACCTGAAAGGTACCGTCCGTGCGCTGGATCGTCGCTGTCGCGCCCATGACTCCCGCCTGGAGGTTGAGCGGCGTGCCGTCGGGGACGGTGTAGGGCGGCCAAGTCGCCGCGCACTGCGCGTAGCAGGTGCTGGTGTCGGTCTTGTCTTTGGCGAAGGTGTAGAGCGTCATGCCGTTGTAGGCGATGAGGTAGGTGCCGAGCGTGGAGGTCGAGTCAGTGCCGAGAATAAGGTTATTCGCCGGAGCGTTCGGGTTCGACGTGCTCGCCGTCGAAGTAGCCGTTGTCGCAGTCGACAGCGGAGCGGGAACCGCGCTTTGCATCCAAATGTACCAACCGCCGACTAAAATGATAAGAATAACGACTATCCATGCGAGGGTAGATGTTTTCATGAATCTAGTGTAGCACAACAGGGGGAAGACACTATGAATGGGTGCTCTTTTGGCCTAAATTCCGCGGATTTGCATCTGCTATACTCGGGACATGGCCGTACCCTCGAAGAACCGAGCCGAGCTCGCGAAATGGAAAAGCGACGCGGAGCGGGAATTGAATTCGAAACCATTGCCCATCAAATACTGGAGCCACTCATCGCTGATGGCGTTCTTGCGCAATCCGCTCGCGTGGTACAAGCGCTATGTGGAAAAAATTTACGATACGCCCCGCAACCCGGCCTCTATCGTAGGCAGCGCGGCGCACCTCGCGCTTCAACATTTTTATTCGGGCATCCCGAAAGATGGCGCAATCGAACTGGGGCTCGAATACATCCGCAAGATACCCGATTTCGAGATCAATTTCGGTAAGGCGAAATCGAAGGCGGCACGAAAAGCGCGCAGGCAGCAGCTGGAGCGCGAATACCTGCAGGTCGTCAATTTCTATCTCGAGAAGCCGCCGAAACACGACGTGCTCGCCGTTGAATTTTCCGGCATGGCGAAGATCGACGGGTTGCCGCTGCCGATAAAGGCGGTCTCAGACCTTGTCGTTGCATCTCGCGCCGAGCGCGGGCATGTGGATATCGTCGACCACAAGTTCGTCGATTCATACAGCAAGCAAAAGGGCAGGAAGACGCTGTTCATCATGCAGGCGATATTCAACTACTACACGGTGCGCGAGAATTTCGGCAAGCCAGTCCGGCGATTCATCGTGTACGAATGCAAAAAATCGCGCAACAAGGACGGCTCCGCCCAGCTCAAACGCTACGTTATCGACTTCAAGCAATGCGAGGAGGAATTCAAACTATTCCACCGGCTCCTCAAAGACGCGACCTCGGAGATCTCCCGCCCACGCCTCTATCTGCCAAATCCGTCGGACATGTTCGAAGGGGAGAATTCCTTTGATATCTATCGTCTCGGATTGCTTGATTGACGGAAAAATCGATACGTGCTTTTATTCGCGCGGCCGATGTCCGCCAATGGGAGGACGAAATGCTTCGTTGGCTTGCAAATCTACTGTGGGGGTACAGGACCTGTCGCCGCCGCATTGAACGTAAGCTCCGGGCAGGGATCTTGGAGAAGAATTTCGAGGACATTTTCCCGCAGTTCTCTCCCAATATGCCTCCGAGCGCTCGGTCGAACTATACGATCGAGTTCAGGTACGGGAGAGGTTCCAGGTACGAGTGTGGCATTTACTGGGATGCCCGTTTCGGCTTCATACTTCGATATG
>DASZII010000067.1:0-6327 GCA_035949275.1 Minisyncoccota bacterium
GATCGGGTCAGGCACACGATCTCGTCATTCAAACGTGCGTTGCCTCCATACTTGCGCTGGTACAACACCGAGCGCACGCACATGGGTATCAACTATCAAACTCCGCTTGATCTGGTTCCAAGGTCTTGAACTTATTTAGCTCATTCATCCAACGCCGAAGAACCAAGCGTGTCCGATCATTCTTCAATAGGTCGTTATGCCCGGGGAGGGTCGTTTCAACGTCGAGCGAGCCGAGCCGAATGAGCGATTGCATGAACGCCGCGCGATCCGAATTCGGAAAATCCGCATACGGTTCGCCGTCATAGAGCGTATCGCCGCTGATCAAAATCTTGTGCTTGCGATCATACAGAACGACTGAATCATCGGTGTGACCCGGCGTGTGCATGACATCGAATGCGTAGTCTCCAACATCGATCCGCTGATCTTCGAACGGCGTAGCGGGGGGAACGCTCATACGGAACGTCAAACAAAATTCTTCTGCACTTCGCTCCGAGCACGATTCGAATTTCGGATCGAAGAATTCAGCTTTGAGATATTCCAGCCCCTGCAGTTCCTTCTTTTCCATATTTCCCAACGTACGTTCTGCCGCAACGATCTCGCTCGGCAGAAAATGTCTCGCCCCGCCCGCATGGTCAAAGTGCGAGTGGGTGAGAAAAAGGCGCGGGGTAAAACCTTTCTCTTTCAAGAACTGCTTTATGTCGTGAGCTCCGAGGCCCGCATCGATGAGCAGATCTTCGCTCCGTCCCTTGATAAGGTAAAGATTTGCATGCTCAGAGAAAAACGACTCCGTTATGCGGTAAATATCGGGAAGTATTTCTTCTATGATGAATGGATCTTTCATATGCAAGATCGGCGACAGAGATACGATAGCAATTCGTACCTCTGTCGCGACAGTATCAGCCCTCGAACCGTTTCTGATAAAGGACCCAGCAACCCGCATTGTGGGATTCGGGGTCATCCATCGAGTATTCGACGGGCTTGAGGATCTTGGCCCCCATGCGCTCATGGAAACGCAGTACGGGGTCGAACAGCAGCCCGTCTACGCGACGCAGCGAACAGTATGCGCCGACGTCGAGTTCCGGCCTTACGTGGTAGTGCGGAACCCGCGCGTTGGCGATCACCTGCTTTACGCCAAGCGCGAAGAGTTTATCGAGCGTCTCCGCGATAAGAAGCATCGAAGCTCTCATCGGCCTGCCCCACCGATTCTGTCTGCTGTGGAAGAACTCCGTCTGCCGGAATTCGGGCCGCACGCCAACGCCAACGAGAAAGCCTGTGTCGCCGTGCGGATCGTGCACTCTGTTGGTCCACCCGTTCGCCGTATGCTCCTCCCAGCTTCTTAAGCGCGATACGTCGCAGTCCCACTGGAAACGGAACGCAAATTGCGATCCGACCGGTGTCCAGTGCTCGCGCTCGCGGTTCAATTCGGTTGTAGCCAACGTAACGCCTTCCGAGAACGACTCAATGCGCCTCCTAATTTTGGCGCCCGAGGCATTCAGTTCGCCGCTTTCGGCTCCCCATGCTTCACGCTCGATCCTCATAAGCTGCGATAGCAGATCGTCCGCGTCCACCTTCCGATCGAATAGCGGTCGCGGCGTAACGAGTTCAAGGTGCATGATCCTCTCCTTCAAAGAACGCATCGCCAGATGCGTTCGGTTGCGCATCTAAACGACGGACGGCCCCGCTTGAGGCCGCCTTGGAGAGTTCGTATCTGGAGAACTACAAACGCTCTAACACAGCCTCAAGAGAAGCTGTCGGACGACGGTTCTGCGTGTTCGCAATTCGTTGCATAGTCTGTTTATAACAGACCGCACGTAATGAGGCAAGCACGGGGTATACTGCCAGCATGTCCCTCAAAAAGGACGTCGAGGAATTCTTTGATGCGCCTGCGGAGGCCCTGGAGTTCGGAGTCGAGGTATTGGACAGCGCGCAGAAAAGACTGATCGGCAAACGGCCGCTGCACATCGCCGAGGAATACCTCTACAACCTCGGCCCCGGGCTCACGACCGGCGCGGCGGACGACGACCCTTCCGGCATCGCCACGTATTCTCAGGTCGGCGCGGCGTACGGATTCCAATTCCTCTGGCTCTCGCTGTTCTCCTTCCCCTTGATGGCGGTCGTCCAGGAAATGTGTGCCCGCATCGCGCTCGTGACCGGTGAAGGGCTCGCCGCGAACATCCGCAAACGCTACTCAGCGCCCGTGCTTTATGCGTGCGCGCTGCTCCTCTTTGCCGCGAATACTTTTAACCTCGGTGCGGACCTCGGTGCGATGGCGAAGGCGACGCAGCTCCTGTGGCCTTCACTCCATTTCGCCGCTCTCGTCATTCTCTTTGCAGCGATCAGTTTATTCCTGCAGGTATTCACGACCTACGCGCGGTACGCAAAGTATCTCAAATACCTGACGCTCGCGCTCTTCGCATACGTCGCGACGGCCTTTTTCGCGAACGTGGACTGGCACGATGCGATCGCCCATACGATCGTTCCGACGATGGGTTTCTCGCGCGGCGAACTCCTCTTGGTGTGTGCGGTCTTAGGCACCACGATCTCGCCGTATCTCTTTTTCTGGCAGACCTCGCAGGAAGTCGAAGAGGAGGTCTTGAGAGGAGAAAAGACGGTGGAGGAGCGCGCGAAAGAGCGCCCGCATAAGAAAGTCGAGATCCGCGAAATGCGCTTCGACGTATGGACGGGCATGCTCTTCTCCAATCTCGTCATGTTCTTCATCATCGCCGCTTGCGCGGCAACGCTCTTCGCGCACGGCATCACGAACATCCAGACGGCCGACCAGGCCGCACAAGCCCTCGAACCGTTCGCCGGACAATGGGCATTCGGGCTCTTCGCGCTCGGCATTATCGGCACCGGATTCCTCGCGGTGCCGGTCCTCGCGGGCGCGTCCGCCTATGCGATCGCGGAAAGCTTCCGCCTCAGGACCGGTTTGTATCGAAAATTGAAGAATGCGTACGCGTTCTACGGCGTTATCATCGTTTCGATGTTCGTCGGGCTCGCGATGAATTTCGCGGGGCTTGATCCGATCAAGGCGCTCATTTATTCGGCGGTCGGCAACGGCCTCGTCGCACCGATCGTGCTCTTTTTCGTCGTGCGGCTAAGCGCAAGCAAAGAGGTCATGGGCCCGCATGCGAATAAAAAACTTGCCAACTGGATCGGCTGGATCACGGTCGGCGCCATGGCACTCGCGGGCCTCGCGGTCATTGTGACTCTGTAAAAAAGGTGGGCGCTGCCGATATTCCGGCAACGCCCGCGGGATCCGTTAGACCCCAAGTTTGCGCTTCCATCTTTCCGCGATCGCGTGCGCCTTCTTTGCGGCGATGCCGGTGTAGAGCGAAGGGTTCGAGAGGATCCGCCGCTGGCTCGACGTCATCCGGTCGAGGTACCCCTTCATCTCTTCGTCGCGCACGACGATCTCTTCCAGCGGCTGTTTCTCCCGCTGTGCGTGCAGGGTGAGCACTCGGACCTTTTCGTGCGCGTCCGGATGCCCGAGCCCTGCAAGAATGATGTAGAGCGGCTCGGCAAGGACCAGGCCTCTCTGCATCCCGAGATTGCGTTCGAGGTTGTCGCGATCGACGACGAGTTTTTTCATCGTTCGTGTCAGCCGCTTCGTTATCGAGACCGCGTACGCGATGATCTCCCCGTCGGTCCGCGCTGACGCCGAGTTTGTCAGGTCACGTTGGTGCTCACTTATTTGGTCCTCGAAGACGGTTTGGATACGGAACGCAATCGCCATGAACGCTTCAAGCATTCGTGGGACGATCACCTTCCACAGTGACTTGGCATTCTCGAAGTTGATCGGGTTGCGTTTTTGCGGCATGGTCGAAGAACCGACCTGCGCCGCTTCGAACGCTTCCCCGACTTCACCGATCTCCGTTCGCTGCAAGTGTCGCATATCGTCCGAGAGATTGGCGAGGATCCCGGCGGCAATCGTCACTTCGCACAAGAGCCGTGTAAGGGCCTCAGGCGGTACGATCTGCGTCGAATGTTCCGCCGGCTCAAGGCCGAGTTCCGCGAGAACTTCCGCCTCGAACTTTTCCGGATCATCGAAAGAGAGCGACGAAGCATTGTAGGCTCCGACCGCCCCCGAGAATTTCCCTACGAGTTCTTGCGCGAGCGATCGCAGTTTCTCGATGGACCGTCCGAGGCGGCTGACATAGCCGGAAACGGCAAAGCCGAACGTGATGGGCACCGCGTGCTGACCGTGCGTTCTGCCGATCTGTACCGTGGCGGCTTCACGGATCGAAAGCCCGGCGAGTACCCCTTCCAATTCGGTGAGCGAAGGAATGAGCACTTGTTCGACCACGTCTTTGTATCGAGCCGCGTTCGCCGTGTCGATGATGTCGAACGATGTTGCCGTCATGTGAATGAACGGCTTTGCATCGTCGCTCACTTTCGCGCGGATGCAGTTCACGAGCGCACGGACGTCATGCCGGACCCGATCTTCCTCTTCATAAACCTCGGCGGTCGTGACCTGTCCGCACGCTGCTTTGACCTCGCCGAGGACCGCGTTCGAGCAGATGCCGCGTCGGTTGAGGACGGTCACCAGCGCAAGCTCGACACGCAATTTGTAAACGGTCGCGGCGTTCTCGGAAAGGAATCCTGTGACTCGATCGTCCGCATACCGATAGTCGATCGGGGAAATGCTATCGAATTTGTCATGCATTTCAAGGTACTCCCTTTGCTACCCGAAATGACTGTACTTAAAATGTGCCCCTTGTCCAATCACTGTCCCCCCGCGAGTTTCTCGAGCGCAAGGATATAGGCGGCTTCCCGCAGCGTGCACTTGCGCGCGCTCGCGACCTCCGCGACTTTCGCCGCCGCAGCTTCCATCTTTTCCTGTAAGCTCTTGAACACGCGTTCTTCGTTCCATTGTTCGTCGCGTTTCCCTTGCACCCATTCGAAATACGAGACTGCGACGCCGCCGGAATTCGCGAGGACGTCGGGGATGACGGTCGTGCCGTTTTGGGCGAGTATCTCGTCGGCTTCACTGGTGGTCGGGCCGTTCGCCATTTCGAGCACGATGCCCGCCTGCACTTTGCCCGCGTTCTCTTTCGTGATCGCGTTCTCGAGCGCCGCGGGGACGACGATGTCGACCGGCAGCGTGAGCGTGTCATCGGGCTGAATGTCCTTGCCGCCGAGCGATTCCATATTGGAGAGGTCGCACACGGAGCCGACGCAGTAACAGCCGGCCAATTTCCCGCTCCGCTCTTTGCACTCTTCAATGGCGACAAGGTCGACAATGCCGCGCGGGATATAGATGCCGCCTTTGGAATCCGAGAGCGCGACGATGATGCAGCCCAATTTTTGCAAATAGTGCGCGAGGTTGCTCCCAACGTTGCCGAAGCCCTGGATCGCGACGGTCATGCCCTTCGGGTCCCTGCCGAGCGTTCGCAGGAGCGAATCGAGCGCGAGCGCGCCGCCTGCGCCGGTCGCTTCGGTGCGTCCCTGCGAGCCGCCGTGCGCGATGGATTTTCCTGTCACCACGGCGGGGGCACTCGAGTGCGTCACGCTCTCATATTCTTCCCTGATCCAGTCCATGATCTTTGCATTGGTGTTCACGTCGGGCGCCGGAACGTCCTTATCGGGGCCGATGACGGGAGCGAGCTTGCGGGCGAATTCGCGCGTGAGGCGCTCCAATTCCCCTTCCGAAAGCTCCTTGGGGTTGACCGCGATGCCGCCTTTGCCGCCGCCGAACGGGATATCGATGATGGCGCATTTCAGGGTCATCCAGAACGCGAGCGCTTTCGCTTCGTCCATATCAACGCGCGGATGATAGCGAAGGCCGCCTTTGTACGGGCCGAGGATGTTGTTGTGCTGCACCCGGAATCCGCGGAACGTCTTTACGCGGCCGTCGTCCATCCTGATCGGCAGCGACATCTCGATGATGCGGTCGGGTTCCGCGAGCCGTGCATGCAGGAGCGGATCGAGCGAGACTTGCTTCGCCGCCGCTTCGAGGCGCAAACGCGCGTCCTCCGAGGGGTTCGTTTCTTTCATGACCTTATTGTACTCGCACAACCGATGAAGCTGGAGTGGATAAGCGGGGAATATCCCCTTGCGGCGTACTTTTGCCGCCTCTCGGAGCGCGGCGGCGCGAGATAGAGGGAATTTTCAGCAGAAAATTATCCGACGGCAAAAGTACGCCGCAAGGGGATATTTCAGGGTAAGCGCTACTGGTACTGGATGAATATCGGCGCGGGCGTGAGCGAAAGTACTTCAGCCGGCGTCATCAGGCGGTGCGCCGGCGCTTGCAGGTCGGCCTTGTAGAAAAGTTTGAAACCGGTGAACTGCACGGGCTCCGGCTGGATGACCTGCTTGTACGTGTTC
>DASZII010000068.1:0-3929 GCA_035949275.1 Minisyncoccota bacterium
GGTTCTTGGCAGTGGGGTGGGGCGGCCTGATCGCGGAGCATCTACCTTCCGCGCAAGCACTCACGAACCCGATCTTCGCGGAAACGGTCGTCGCCAAGTCTGACAGGTTCATGACCGTTGTCACCAAGTTGCCGAACCGAAAAGAGAATCATCTTGACGTCAACAGGTGCCTTCAAGAGCCGTGGCGGCAATACGCAGAATTAGCGCGGTTCACCCAATAATAACCGGCGCGAACAGGCGCGGCGAGCATGAGGCTTGCCGCGCCCTGAACTTTTTATTTTTTTCTTATCTGCCATTCGTTACGCTCAAGCGATGCGAATGAGCGCGAGGATCCTTGGAGGGGTTTTGCTGTTGCTGTCCGTCGTTACAGGCCTCGTTTGGTATGCGGCGCTGAGTGAAGATCATCGCGGCATCCTGAGCGTTACTTTTTTGGATGTCGGGCAAGGAATCGCGGTTTTCGTGGAAGCCCTTCAGGTCAGCGGATCCTCGTCGACGGCGGGTCCGATGATTCGATACTAAGGCGGCTCGGTGAAGTGATGCCGTTCTATGACCGCTCGCTCGATATGATCGTCGCGACGGCACAGGCGCCGCAAACAATAGGCGGCCTCACCGATGTATTGTCGCGATACGGTGTGCCGAGCATTATTCGTTCCGCCGCAAGGTCGGGCGCGCCGCAGGCACAGGCGTTCACGACAGCAGTTTCCGCTGCCGAAGCGCATGGTACTCGTCTGTTCATTGCACAGTGCGGAGTGATCGTTGACCTCGGAGGCGGAGCGAAGGTGGAAATATTCTTTCCGGATAGAGATGCGTCAGCGATGCCTGCCGAAGACGGCTGCCCTATGTTCAAACTTATGTTCGGCAAAACATCATTCTTCTTTTCCTGCGGCACGCCCGCGATCGAAACGTACGTCACGACGCTCGACGGTTCGAAATTGAGCTCGGATGTATTGCTCACGACGGGCGATGAACCGGAAATATTCGCAGGGTTCGTTTCGCCTCAGTACGCTATTTTTCCTTGCGCTTCAAACGCATCGTCATCCGTCTTTGTGAAGCTGCAGATCCAGGTAGAGAGCACATGCAACCGCACTATGACGTTCATATCCGACGGTTCGAGCGTGCAGCTTCAATGAGTGGAAAAGCCATTGGACTTCTAGCGAGGCAGGAGTACTGTGATGTTGGACCATGTCGGATTGTAATGGAGTTGCCACGTGAGCAACGAGACGCAATCTCCTCGCCTGAGACGCTTCAGGCATTTGGAAGATGAAGGTGTGCCATTCCCTTGCACTCCGCGCGATGCGCCGGAAGTCAAGGAGGTCACGGTCTTCGATTCCGAAACGCGGCAGACGGTCACCATCAAGGCAGGGTGACACGCTCTGCACTCGATCTTCTAAGGCCGCAGCCAAAGCGGCCTTTGAAGTTTTTTATTTAACTAAACCTGCGGTTTTCAGCGTCTTGTACGCGCCGCGCTTTTTCATTGTTTTGAGACCTTTGGTCGAAACGTTGACGGTGATCTTTTTGCCGAGCTCGGGAATAAAAAGAGTTTTACGTTGCAGATTGATGCCCCGGCGGCGCTTGCCGGTCGGGTTGAATTTGGTCGCACGCGTGCGGTTGGAATACCCGCCGCCGACCTGGGATTTCTTGCCTGTTATGTCGCAGATGCGTGCCATAAGTCCGAAGATACTACGTTATTTCGCCGGAAAGGGCAAGGATATCAAGGGATCCCTTGATACCGGAACGCAACTTTTTTCGACTATCCCCATTTCCGTAGCGGGAAACGGGTTCGGGCGGTAGACTGAGCGTGTTAGTTGGGGATCATCCATATCATCATGATAAAGAAGCTCGTATTCGCCGGCGTGGGAGTAGCGCTCCTCGTTTCCCCGCTCATCGCATCTGCGCAAACCGGCGGCTGGCCGGGCCAGCAGGATCCGCTGATCGCATACCTTGAACAACTCATCCAGCTCCTCGAACAGGAGCTGCAGATCCTCACGGGCGGGTTCAATTATGTTCCCGTCCAAACTTTCAGCGTTTCGCCGACCTCCGGAACAGCTCCGCTTACCGTCACCTTCGTTAATGTCGGCAGCTCTATAGACTTCGGCGACGGCTCCGGAATTAACGGGAGTACGGGAGCGGTGATCGGAACGAGCGTGCATACGTACGCGAACGGGGGAACATATATCGCTGTCAGCGGCGGCATGACGGTAACTATCGTAGTCATCGGTACGCAGCCCCTGTCCGCAACACTATCTGCGTCTCCGCAATCAGGCCCTGCACCGCTCGCGGTGTACTTTAACGAGCAAGCTCCTCCGGCAGGTCAGCTTGCGACGACGATCAATTTCGGTGACGGGACATCCGGAACCTTGAACCCGGCGCCGGTGTGCTTCGGTTGCTCTCAAGTCGCGACAGGGTCGCATACCTATTCCTCTTCGGGGATATACACCGCTACCGCCGGCGCTGCCTCGGTGACGGTCACGGTTTCCGGCACGTCGCCTTCCCTGACATTCACCGCCTCGCCGACCTCCGGCCAAGCGCCGCTCGCCGTCTCGTTCTCCGCGCCGATCGGAGAAGCGCTCGCCAATCCGCCGACCACTTACGCTATCAATTTTGGTGACGGCCAGTCGGGCTCCATGCAGATCGTTCAAGGTGCGTCCTCCGCGTCACTTTCTGCGGGGTACACATATTCGTCCGCCGGTACCTATACTGCCACCCTGACGGCAACGATCCCCTGTTCGGTCGTAGGATGCACCCCCACTTCTCAAGTCGTCGGCACCGCGACGGTTACGGTCGCACCCCAAAAAACAAGCTGCACCATCTTGGATTGTGTCGCCGGATATCATCCTTCCGGTCCTTCATGCAGCTCGAACCAGACCTGCGTGCCTGATGCGCAGACATCGTGTTCGTGGAACAGCGGCACCATTCCGAGCGGCACGAGCGTGACCGCATACCAGACGACCTATCTCGGCGGCGGCGCAAACCAATGCACCTGGGAAGCTCGCACCTGCACCAACGGCGTCCTCTCCGGCGATTCTTCGTACCAGTACGCCTCTTGTTCTACGCATTAAGTAGTTTCTCTTCGGCCTGGTTTGCTATAGTTCTCCGATGGACATCACGAGTGTGGTATTTCTCGTCATCGTCATCATATTTTCCGCCATCATCCACGAGGTGATGCACGGCTACGCCGCGGACAAGCTCGGCGACCCGACCGCGCGCTATGCGGGTCGTCTGACGCTGAATCCGATCCCGCACATTGACCCCATAGGCTCCGTGCTTTTGCCGCTCGTTCTCGTACTTTCGGGCTCGCCGATATTTTTCGGGTGGGCAAAACCCGTGCCGTACAATCCATACAATTTGCGGCCGGGAAGATTTTCGGAGGCCATTGTCGCCGGAGCGGGCCCCGCATCTAACGCGGTGATCGCAATTCTTTTCGGTATCGTGATACGGCTCGGCGTTTCGCCGTCGCTCGATACGTTCTTTTTTCTCATTGTCGTCGTCAATGTCATGCTCTGCCTCTTCAATCTCATCCCCATCCCGCCCCTCGACGGCTCAAAAGTTCTTGAAGCGTTCCTGCCGCGTTCGCTTCAATACGGTTATGCAAAATGGCGGCACGGGATGGAACGCAATCCGTTCATCGGCATGGCGCTTGTCGTCATCGTTGTACTTTTATTAGGTGGAGCTTTCGGTAACCTCATTTATTCGATCGCGAGCGCCCTTGCTGGGATGTAGGGTTCTCGAATGATACAATTTTGATGTGGGACAAGATGGACTGGACAGGAGGAAATTTCTCAAACAAGGGTTGGCTGCTGCTTTGGCTACGCAATTGCCCGCTGAGAACGCGAGCGCGGAGAGTCTCGATAGAAATTGGACCCGTGTGGACAAAAGTATCACTTTTGAAGAGGGGAACGCTATGAGTTTCATACGATCGCTCGGCGTTC
>DASZII010000069.1:0-7267 GCA_035949275.1 Minisyncoccota bacterium
CGATATCGTTGTCTACAACAACACCGCGCCGAAGCCCGCCGTTCTGAAAAAATACGCGCGCGAAGGCGACACCCTCACCTCATGGAAGGACCTTCCCAAAGCGAGGGAATCGTTCGGGGCGAACCTCATGTCGAAGCGCGCACATGTGACCAACAAGATCGGCACCCCAGCGAAAGAAAGCTCGCTCGTGCGCCACGACTCCGCAAAGCTCGCCTCGATACTCATGCGCGTCGTCGAAACGAAAAAGAACCGCCGCTAACGATTGCGCATCAGGCGCGCCGTGCTATCATCGGCGTACAACTTAATATCGTATCAAGAGCGCGGTGAAAGTTCTGGCTTTGCGATCCGCCGGCAACCCTCGAAAGAGCAGGTGCCCTCCAGACCCGAAAGGGCGATACATTGGCAAATGGATCTCCCTCAGGGAGATATTTTGTTGGAGTCATTACTAAAAGCTACAAGCTATTTTATATGTTCCAACTGTTAAAACGTTATACGACCGAAAGCGTTACTGGTGGCCATCCGGACAAAGTGTGTGACCAGATCTCCGACGCCATCCTCGATGCCTGTCTCTCGAAAGATCCCGACTCGCGCGTCGCCGTCGAGACGTTCGGCTCGCACGGTACGCTCATGATCGGCGGCGAGATCCGGATCGGAGCGGACGTCAACGCCGAATACATCGCACGCAGCGTGTATGCAGACATCGGCTACCAGGACGATCTCGACGTTCTGGTGAAGATCGCGCGTCAATCCCCCGACATCGCACAGGGCGTCGACACGGGCGGCGCCGGCGACCAGGGCATCATGTACGGGTACGCGACAGACGAAACGAAAGAAATGCTCCCGAAAGGCGTCGTTCTCTCTCACGCGCTCGCGCGCAAGCTCGAAGAAGTCCGCCGCTCGATGGAGCTGACGTGGATCCGGCCCGACGGCAAAACGCAGGTCACCATCCACGGCGACAAGGTCGTGACCGCGCTTATTTCATCGCAGCACGCGGAGGAAGTTTCGCAGGAGACGATCCACGAGGGACTCATTGAATACGTGTTCGAACCGGTCCTCGGCGACCTCTCCGACATCGAGGTCCTCGTCAACCCGACCGGCAAGTTCACGATCGGCGGTTTCGCGGCCGACGCGGGCCTGACCGGCAGAAAGATCATGGTAGATACGTACGGCGGGCTCGTCCCGCACGGCGGCGGCGCATTCTCAGGTAAAGATCCGACAAAGGTCGACCGCAGCGCCGCTTATATGTGCCGCTTTGTCGCGAAGAATCTGGTTGCCGGCGGCTACGGAAAAAAAGTACTCGTCTCCGTCGCCTACGCGATCGGCCGCGCGGAACCGGTCATGGTGGAGGCGTTCAACGACGAAGGAAAAAATCTCACCGACGTCGTGACGAAGAATTTCGACTTCCGTCCGCGTGCCATCATCGAGCGTCTCGATCTCGCGAAACCGATCTTCCAAAAAACGGCCGCCTACGGCCACTTCGGCGTCGAAGGCCGGTCGTGGGAAGAACTGATAAAGATCTAGCGTTCAAGCCAAAATTCCAAGGGGACCCCTTGGATTCATTCGACGGTGACCGATTTCGCGAGGTTGCGCGGCCGGTCGACGTTGTAGCCTTTTTCTCTGGCGAAGTAATACGCGAAGAGCTGGAGCGGAACGACGTTCAGGATCGGTGAAAGCATCTCGAGCGTCTTCGGTACATACAATACATCGTCCGCAAGCGACCGTATCTCCTCATTCCCTTCCGTCGCGAGCGCGACGACCGGGCCTTTGCGCGCCTTGATCTCCTCGATATTCGACGCGACCTTCTCATAGACGGAATCCGAAGGCGCAAGCGCGAAGGTCGGGAAGTGCTCGTCGATCATCGCCAAGGGGCCGTGCTTCATCTCGCCCGCGCCGCAGCCCTCGGCGTGGATGTATGAGATCTCCTTTAGCTTGAGCGCGCCCTCGAACGCGATCGCGTAATTATATTTACGGCCGATGTAGAGAAAATCGCGGACCTTCGAATACTTTTTTGCGAGTTTTTCTATTACAGCGCGGTTATCGAGTATTTTTTGCACCTTTTGGGGCAATAGCATGAGTTCGCGCGCGATATCGCGCCCTTCCGCGGCAGACATCGCGCGCTGTCTGCCGATGAACATCGTAAGGAGCGCGAGCGCGGTCAGTTGCGACACGAGCGCCTTTGTCGAAGCGACGCCGATCTCCGGGCCCGCATGATTGTAAACGCCCGCATCAGTTTCGCGGGCGATCGTCGAGCCGACGGTATTCACAATGCCGAGCGTCAGGGCGCCGCGGCGTTTAGCTTCGCGGATCGCTTCGAGCGTATCGGCGGTTTCCCCCGACTGCGATACCGCTAGCAATATCGTTTTCGGGTTGAGGACGGGATGGCGGTAACGGAATTCCGAACCGAGCTCGACCTCGACGGGAATGCCCGCATGCTCCTCGAGCATGTACTCGCCCGTGAGACCCGCGTAATAGGCCGTGCCGCAGCCAACGATGATCATGCGCTCGGCTTTCTTGATCTCTTCCGCGACCGATTCGAGCCCGCCGAGCTTCGCGAGCCCCTCCTTTTCGAGCAGCCTACCGCGAAGCGTATTCTGTACAACCTCCGGACCTTCCATGATCTCTTTGAGCATGAAATGCTGATAGCCGCCGCGCTGCGCCGCCTCGATATTCCAATCTATTTTCTCGGCATCGCGCTCGACACGTCCCCCATCCAGTTTAAAAATGTCGTGCTTCTCGGGCGTAATGATGGCGATCTCCCCGTCTTCCAAATACACGATACTACTCGTGTGCTTCAGGATCGGCGAAGCGTCGGAAGCGATGAACCGCTCGTGCTCACCGAGGCCGAGCACGATCGGGGAACCCATGCGGGCCGCGATGATCTTCGCCGGCTCCGGCGCGTATTGCACGGCAAGTCCGTACGTGCCTTTCACCTCCTTGAGCGCGGCGAGCGTCGCTTTCTCGAAGTCTTTCTCTTTTTTGAGATGCTCTTCGATGAGATGCGTCAGCACTTCGGTATCGGTCGTCGTGAGGAACGTGTGCCCGAGCTTCCGCAAACGCTCGCGCAACTCTTTGTAGTTCTCGATGATGCCGTTGTGCACGAGCCAGATCTCGCCGTTGCAATCCGTATGCGGGTGCGCGTTTATCTCCGTCGGCTCCCCGTGCGTCGCCCAGCGCAAATGCGCGATGCCGCTCTTGCCGAAATACCCGGCCGGCATCTTGCGGCGCAGATGCGATGCCGCGCCCGTCGCTTTCACACTGCCGGATTCCGGCAGGAATACGCCAGCGGAATCGTAACCGCGGTATTCGAGCGAGGTAAGTCCGTCTAAGAGGACCTCGCCCGCGTTCTTTCCATTATCTCCCGTATACGCAAAGATGCCGCACATATGCTGTAGACCGGCACTGTATCACGGCCGTTTCAGGAACGGAAAACAATGTCGGCGACGCGCGACCGGAATGAGTTGACGGCAGCGTGTATGGAGCCGGCGTCGGGCGGGCGCCCGGGGTACGTTCTGTTTGATAGAACGACAAGACCTGTTCGCTTTTCGATATCGACGACGACCGACGTACCGGTGAATCCCGTTTTGCCGAAGGTTTTTGGGCTGCGGTCGCCCATGAACCAAGACTGGCAAACATGCCAACCCAGGCCGCTTTCGGCAGCCTCGACGACCACCGGAAATTTTCGCCGTAACAGCGCGTCGAGGAAATTCAACAGATCAGGAGCGGTCGAGAAGAGCCCCGCGTGTCCGACGGCACGGCGCTCCCCCGCGAACATGCGCGCGCTTTCGTCGTGCACGACGCCGCGTATCTCTCGCCCCTCGATGATCTCCGTCGGCGCGATACGGGCGCTGTCGTGCGGGAAGAATGTCGTGTCGTTCATCGCCAGTGGCCCGAAGAAGTATTTTTGCGCAAGCGCCGGCAGGATCTCGCCGCCTGCGCGCTCAAGAACAATGCCGAGCAAAAAAGCCGGCAAATTAGTGTATTCGCTTTCGCCCGGCGGACCGTCGAATCCTCGTTCGAACACATGCGTGCGAACCTCTTCGAATGTCCGGAATTTCTTCGCGAGTTCGGACATCGTCGGCCCGCGCACACGATAGCGCAGCAAATCTTCGAGGGTCGCCCCGAAATCGTTCTGCAGTTCAGGAATATATTTCGTGACCCCATCCGTCAGGCTTATCTTGTTTTCAGCAGCGAAGATAGCGGCGAGCGATGCGACGGGAATGGACTTGGTGACGGACGCGAGATCGTAGATCGTATCCTCCCCGACTTCGGGCGAATCATTTTCGTAGGTAAAATGTCCGAACGGTAGAACCTGCCGGTCCCCGTTCTCTCGAACGACCCCGATGACGCAGCCGGGAAAAGTCTTTTCCGCAATTGCTCGTCGTGCACAAACCTCAATTTTGTCGGCGATGTTCATATTCGCGCAGCACGTGCTCGATTTTTCCCGAAGATTTCCTGGCCAAAAATTCTTCTATCGTCAGCCATTCGAATTGATCGTGTTCGAAACTTAATCGAACTTCTCCCTCAAGCGCTTTTGTCTCATACAAAATCATCACCCAATACTGTCCATCGTGGCCAGTCTTTCCATACACGTCTACAACATTCAACTCATCGATAGTCAGACCAGATTCTTCGATGACCTCACGGCGCAGGCTTTCGCGGACATCTTCGCCTTCTTCGAGTTCACCCCCCGGCAAATCCCATGTTAACGGCCTGCTCGGATCAGTTTCCGAACGCCTCATTCCCAACATTTTTCCATCCTTGTTCCAAACGATAGCCTTTTGTGAGACAAACATGTTAGGCGTCGGGATATGCTTCTTTGATCTCCTTTGCGAGATACGGATTCCACATCGCTCCGGTCGCCGTCATGACGACATCTGCGCCGACATCGCGGTATTCTTTGAAATCTTCGGGGACGGTGACACCGCCCACGCCCACGATGTCGTAGCGCATACCGAATTCTTCGCGCAATGTTTTCAAACGCTTCACCATCTCGACGCCCGCCCATTTGACGGGTGCGCCGCAGATGCCGCTTTTCAAGCGCCAGGGCCCTCCGGGAAGCGCTTGCGTGCCGTCCGGTTTGTAAACTGCCGCCGGGATCGTATTGATAGCCGCAATCCCTTGCACGAGCGGTCCGTTCGTCTGCACGACATCGCGCAGTTCATCTTCACTCTCGAAATACGAGATCTTGATGACAAGCGGCAGATCGCCGATCTCCTCTTTGATCGCACGCGCTATTCTTCCCGACATCCCGGCGTCGTAACAAAGAAGCCTTTTTACGCGATCGCCTTCGTTGGGGCATGAAAAGTTCGCTTCGATCGCGTGCGCGCCGGTTTCTTTCATCATGCGCGCGGCGAGCACCCAATCGGTGATGAAATCCTCTTCGGTCGCGCTTGGTTCCCAGCGGGTCCCTTCTATCATGCCGCAGACGATCTGCCCTTTTCTGGATCTCGCATACGCCATTAGATCCCGCATGTCTTTTTGCCAGACGTCGGCCGGATACGAAGGGTTGCCGAACGAGTTCGTTATCGCGAGCGGCTCGGTATAGTCCGGCTTCACGGTCAGTCCCTTCGAAGCCTGCTCAAGCGTGAGTTCCCCATCGACGGAAACCGGCAGTACGTTGGGCCATTCGTTGCATTCTTTCTCGCGGGTCCGCACGGTCTTGTAGACCGGGACGTCGTATCCTTTCGCAAGTGCGGCTTTCACAAACTTCGCGTTGAGCAAAGGTCCCGCGGCGATACCAAGCGGGTATCCGATCTTGTAGCCGAGGTATTCGAACCGCGGCTCGCCGAGCGGCATCTCGATGCCATCGGCGAATCCTCCGAACGGCCCTTGTTCCCAGTTCTCATAATATGTCCTGGCGGGGTCGAAGAACGGAGGTTTTAGCATGCCACGATTCTAGCACAGGGTGCGCTGGCGCCGGTTACGATTGTCCAACGTATGTAGTGTAAACCACCAGCCGTTCGTTATAGGTATCCTTCCCATGCACCCAAGTGCCGTCGCAAGTGACGATATTGAGACGCACCGCGTCGTACTGGGCAAAGACTTGCGCGGTCGGCACGCTTTGGTACGGATATACTTCGACATCGGAAACGACGAAGTGCAGCATCGTCCCACCGATGGTCTGCACATACACGTCGTCGCCGACCTGGAGCTGATCTAAATGAAGAAAAACGCCGGCAAGCCCGAGACCGTTGTTGACATGGCCATCAATGACCGCGCTGCCGATGTAGCCGGGTACGGTGCCGTACTTATACCAGCCGACGTCGGTGAAGTTGTCCGGCGCCTGCATATTGCCGATAGAATTGACGCCGAGGTCCTGCACGTGTGCGTTGATGGAAAGCGCGGGAATGATGAGGAGCGACGGAAGCGACGTTGTCGCAACGGGCGCCTGCACCACATTCGCCGGTACGGGACCCGTCGTTTCCGGCGCATACCAGAGCGCGTTAACGAGCGTATATGCGAACACGGCGAAGGCGACAATGACTACGACCGAAAGGAAGACCGTTGTAGCTCGGCGCATATGGATAGTAACGAATCAATCAACGCGCCCTTTCAAGGGCAAGGCGGCGGGCGCTCCGCGCCCACCGCACTGCGCCTTTATGCGATCTTGCGCCTTGCTGCAAGCGCTACCGCAGCCGCAAGCGCCACGGCGAGTGATGCGCCAAGGACAACGGCGTTGTCCGCGGCATTGCCTCCGGCGCCCGTGTTCGGAACGCCGACCGAGGTTCCCGAGGTCGATCTTGTAGCCGATGTGGCCCCCGTTCCCGCACCGGTCGAGCCCGTACCCATGTTAGTGGTCGGATAGGTGGTCTGCGCGAACGCGGCTCCAGCAGTGAAGAGGAGCGCGAGCGCCGAAGCGGCGATAATTCTTTTTGACATAGTGATCACACATTACGTTATCCTAATGTTGTTCGACCGCTGTTCATTAAAAACCATCGCCCCGAAGAATCGGTGAACTCAATGGCGGCCCTTACGAGCGGTCTTTTTTCGCGGGACGCGCTTGCCCTTGCGCCGCGCGATCGAAAGCCCGATCGCGATCGCTTGCTCCCGGCTCGTGACCTTCCCTCCTTTACCGCCGGGGCCGCTCTTCAGTTTTCCGCGCTTGAATTCGTGCATTTCGCGCTCCACGTCCTTGCCTGCGCTCCGCGAATATCGCGTGCGCGCTTTTTTTCGCTTTGCCATCATTCACGCATTCTTCGTGATACGGAATGAAAGGAGAATGAATACTCAGTCGAAATTCAGCGGCGAGTGCCGCTCCAGAAAGTCG
>DASZII010000070.1:0-5821 GCA_035949275.1 Minisyncoccota bacterium
CGAGGCAAAATTGTCGTCGCACATTAAAAATAAGGGCTATCAAACGGTAACTTTGCACTTTCGCGATATCTGCGCTTCAGTGTTCGCACAACGCTGCAATTGCGGCTCTGGTCCTAGGTCCCACATTTCCGTAACCGGTCGTCGAGGGCGTCCCGAAGGAGACGATGCTGTGTTCGCGTTGCAATTGCTTGACCGCAGATTGCGTAATCGGGCCGAAGTAGCCTGTGACATAACTCGAATAAAAGTTGGAGTACTCATAAGCAAGAAACTGTTGAAGCTTGATGACATCGGCACCGCGGCTGCCGAAGGAGAGGTTGCGCGCGAGTGCGGGACATGAATACGCAGCCACACCCGTGCCGCTCGCTGAGATTGCGGCGGACCCTCCGGAAGCCGTGCTCGTGGCGCGGGATGTCGTAGGGGCCGCTTGGAATATCGCGGCTGTGCTGCTGCCGGTTGATGGCGAGGAGTATCCACTCTCGCTACCGCTTATTATCGGCGCCGAAGGGGGAGTCGAGCTCGGCGCAGGAGTTGGCGCGGGATTTTCATATTCGGCGCGCATGCGCGCAATGGTATCTTCCACGGAAAGCGTGCCGAATTTCGAATTCACCATCTCATCGTAACGAAACGGGAATACGACGTATCTGAATTTATATATGTTGTTTGGCTGTAGGGTAAGCGCCGGAACATTGCTCATCTTGATTTGATGGTAGACCGCTGTATCCGAAATCTGGAGCCCGTAGTCTACCCAGGTTGGATCAAGCGCTTGCTGCGTTTCAGGAGCATAAAACCATGCAATCGTCACATAGTAATTGTTAGCTAGGCCTAGTCCCTCCGACGAGTTCTCGAAGGTAACCCAATGCACATTGCCGCTGATCAGCGAGGAGAAGTTTTGCGAGTCGATGCCCGAACGATTGATCGGAATGATGCCGACTGTCACTCCTCCGTTCTGGTTAGGATAGTAATAGCGCCTGAACTGGTTGGTGAAATAATACGTCGGTATCTCGAGCGCGCCCCATATTGGTTGTGATAGCTTGTTCTCCAACTGCACGTCGTACTGGAGGTAGTCGTCGTAAGCCGTTGTCGTTTGTGCGAGATACATCTGGTCGTGATCGTTGTATGGTCCTTCATACCCCGGGCCGTAATCCCAATTCATCATGCGATGCAAACTCAAGGAAAGCGTTGAGAGCGCGGACGTGCAAAAATTATTCAGGAGGCCATCGCACATGACCACGAGCCCCGACTTGGGATCGGCCGGGCCGGGCGCCGTACCAGGGCCGATCGCCACTCCGGAGTACGTGCAGGAACTGCCTGCTTGAGTCGGATTGTAATATCCCTGGCCAGCGCACGGTTGCGCCGTGAGAGAGTCCGGTGCGCCTGAGTGGAACGCTATCTGCAAAGCGGCGCCCATGTCCGCGTGCAGCGACGTTGCAAGTTCGCCGGTTGCGAGCGTCGCGCTTGTCATTCGTTTGCTGTAGAATTCGTACGTTGCGCCTCCGTGCGGATCAATCTTCGCGCGATAGGTCGGCCTGTCTATGGTGACCAACCGCGCTTGCGTGGCGGCGGGATAGGTCGTCTCTTCCTGAACGGTCTGCGACTGCGGGATTGGAAAGTCGTCATACCCCGATGCGTTGCCCGCTTCGTCGGCGTATTTCGTGCAATCGGGCGTTATGCGCCAAATGCGAATTGTGACATTCCCGGCGCTTTCCCCTTCTTTAAGGGGAAATTGGAATGGGCAAAAGCCCCCGCTTGGAGAGTTGGGATCTGCCGGGGAATCTATGTAACAACGGTTGTGTAGCTCCTGGCGCCCGTTTTCCGTAACGTACAGATCGATCTTCGTGGCGCTCGACGTGCAACCTGGGTACGAAGCGGTCATGTATGCGCCAGTCGTCGTGATGATTGAGGCTTTTAAGACGCCAGAGATGAACCCCGGCGTTGAAATTACAAGGTTCGTCTGCGAGTTGCCGAGTGTTTGCGAATTGATAAGAAGAGACGGTGCCTGCGTGCTCGAATCGAGACCATACGCATACCAGGTATGGCTTGCGGTTAAATACTGCGAAGGGATATGCCAGAGAAATCCGTGATCTCCCGTTACGCTCATCGCTGTGTTGACGTCGGGACGAGGTGAATTGGCGATCGTCTGGCCGATCAGTGTCCCGCTGCCGACGGGACCATCCATATATAGCTGAACACTCAGATCAGTTGAGGAAGCGTCCGGGTCGAACGTCCAGCCGGAAGCGATGCCGTTGGAATCGATTCCATCGAAGTAGCCGATTGGAGAAGCACCGTAGGCAGAAAGTGGACCCGAAAGAAGCAGGAGAACAACAACAAAGGCGCCGACGTGAAAGCGTCCCATACATCTGGGTGCTAATCATACTAGCACGGTGCAGCGCGCCCGTTCGACCGCTTTAAAACTGAGCTATTATGAACGATAAGCCCATTGTGTAGGTCGCGTCTGTACTCCGCCATAAGGAGATCGGAGTAGTCTTTCTGCGGCCTCTCTTCGAGCGTCGTAAAATGTTTTACAAGAACTCCAAAGGCCTTCTTTATGAAGGTTCGAGGTTCGTCTCGTACTGGTGCACTAGGCCGCAACGCCGAGGAGTTCGCGCAAACGGTCCTCGTCAAAACCCACGACGAGTTCGCCGCCGACGTCGATTACCGGCACTCCCATTTGGCCGCTTTTTTGGATCATTTCCTGGCGCTTGGTAAGGTCGCTCGCGACGTTGTAGTCGGTGAACGCGACGTGGTTCTCCGTAAAGAAATCCTTCGCCGCGTGGCAAAAGTGGCACGTCGGAGTCGAGTAAATCGTTACTTGTTTCTGATCAGCCATAGGATAAATATTACAACTAGTAACCCCAGTATATCACGCCTTGTTTCTGGCAACTTTGAGCGCATTGCCCCACCAGACGAGCTGGTCCAGAAGCCCCTTCGCCCGCTCGACATACGATGCGAATGCTTCCTCCGGGGTCTTGCCGCCGTTGAGTGCCATGACCACGTCGTAGGGCATGTGGATAGCATTTCGGATCGGTGCCATCTGGAGTTCGACAGCGATCTCGCGTAATTGTTCGACCGAACGCGCCCCGAGGACGCTTCCGTAGCTCACGAACCCGACCGCCTTGTTGTTCCATTCCTGATAGACGTAATCGAGGGCGTTCTTCAGCACTGCCGGATACCCGTGATTATATTCCGGCGCGATGATCACGAACGCATCTGCTTCCTTTATTTTTGCCGTCCATTTTGCGACGACCTCGTTCTTATATGGCTCTTTTTTCGCGCTCGGCGAGACCGGCTCATCGAAGAACGGCATCGGATACTCGCGCAAGTCGAGCAATTCGACCTCTATGTCAGGCCGCTGTTTCGCTATTCCGAATATCCAGTTGCCAGGCTTCTCGCTGAATCGACTCTGCCGCGTCGACCCGAGAATTACTTTTACCTTTAATTTGTCCATATACGAATTGGGTGAACTGTTAGGAGATCATTGTATGCCTCATGCTTTACTTTGTAAAGTGAACACCCGCGTGCTACCATGTGGATATCTATGCGAAAGGTCAGACATACGTGTCCGGTCGGTAAAGCCGCAGCGCTCGTGGGCGACCACTGTTCCTTGCTCATTATCCGTGACCTGCTGGAGAGCCCGCGGCGCTTCGGCGAACTCGAAACGTCGCTCGGAAGCTCGACGAGAACGCTCACAAAGAAATTAAAGATGCTGGAACATGAAAAGATCGTGACACGGAAGGAGGCCGGGGACGGGCCTTCATGCATCAAGTACCAGCTCACCCGCAAAGGCGAAGCGCTCGAACCGACGATCGACGCGATGCGAACCTTCGGTTCCAAATACCTCCGGTAGGCATTTTGCGTCTGCCACTTCCGTAGTATCCTTACGCCACGAAACGTATGGCTGCTTCGGGTACGGCGGAACAACCCCTCGTCTATGACGAGATGAAAGAAAAGACCGGTATCGTGATCAATTACACGCCGCGCGCGGACGGTGCCGTCGAATTGAAAGCGGCCTCCGACCACACGCCCGATATCAGCGCCACATTTCCCGTGCATCGCATCGACGAAGCCCATATCTTGTACATGGAATCGACGGAGCTTCTTCGCTCGCGGGCGAAATTGCTGCAATCTCCCGCCGAGATCAGGCGCGCGCAGGAGACGCTGTTCTCGATGTTCCGCGGAGAACGCGTCCCGGCGGAGGTGATCACGGCGGTGAGTGCGCCGCGCGCCGACTTCCCCGCCGGAACTCCCGTAAATAAACCGATCGACGTCGACGGCGTTGGCTATGACCGGTTCCTCGTAAAAACACGGCTCATCACGACGCAGGACACTGACTTACTGCCTATCATCGAAGAATACGCGGGTCGCTCTATCCGGCCCGGCGACATGCTCTTCGTGAGCGAGAAAGCGCTCACCATCACGCAAGGGCGCGTCATCGACATCTCCGAGATCAAACCGTCCTGGTTCGCGCACGTCTTCGCGCGCAACGTGCAGAACAATTTTGGTACTGCGCAGTTCCACGGTTTTGGGCACGGCACGCCGCTCGCCATGCAGCTCCTGATCGAAGAAACCGGCTACGTGCGCGCGATCTTTGCGGCGGTGGTTTCCGCCCTTACGCGCCCCTTCGGCATCCGCGGTGCCTTCTACTACCTGTGCGGCAAGCGCGCGAAATCCGTCGATCTGCCGATGTCGTTCCTCATCCTCGAATACGCGCATTCGGCGAAACTGGCTCCGAAGAACTCGAGCGGCGAAGCGAAGCGCTTCAGGGCGCGTCTCGGCTGTGAAGTCGTCATCCTCGATGCAAATTACCGCGGTGCCTTCAGCCTCGGCAAATCGATCCGTTCGATAACGGAAACCTTCATCGGAAAACTTTTCCGCGACAACCCGATGGGTCAGTCAGATGAGATGACGCCGTTTTGTATCGTAAGAAAACAACAATAGCTGTATTTTGAGGCGTGCTATCGTTTCCGTATGCCGGTTAAAGAACTGCTCGGGCTCATCGCAGCGCTTTTGAGTGCCACGAGCGGCGTCATGTATGTCTCAACCGTCGTTCGAGGCAATACTAAGCCTCACTTGTACACTTACATCTTGTGGTCGATCGTCACCTGCTTGCTGTTTGCAGGACAGTTCGTCTCGGGCGCGGGGGCTGGTTCATGGGCATCGTTGGTAGCCGCGCTTGCCACGATCGCGGTCGTGCCGCTTTGCGCAAAATTCGGAACACGCGACATCACTTTCGGAGATGCGATCGCTTTGACATGCGGAGTTGTAACAATACTTCCATGGATACTCACAAAAAACCCGCTGTGGTCCGTTATTCTAGCCAATCTAATCGATATGTGGGCAATCGTTCCGACCTTGCGCAAAACGTGGAACGACCCTTCCTCAGAGCCGCTTCTCCCATGGCTGCTAACCCAAGCAAAGCACATCCTTGCTATCGCGGCGCTTTCTTCCTATTCCATAACGACTTATCTATATCCCGTGCAGGCTTTTTGTATGAATGCAATTCTGATCTGCATCATTCTTTTCAAGAAAAGAAAATTGTATCCTGGACCCGCAGGTGTCAGCGCGATCCATTAACCGATGCCCCGTCTAGGAATCGAACGACCTCGAACAAAGCCCTATAAGGACCGCCTGTTCTAAGAGGGTTGGGCATCTCGGTCAGGGTCCGCGACTCGCGGTCGTAATAAAATACGTCACAGAATGATGCATAAAAATGAATGCTAAGATAGAAATGTATGAGCAAACGCCGCGCCAAAAAAGAGAGGCAGGAGGGTGGGTTTGAGACACACCAGGTCAGGCAGAGGCTTGTTCCCCTTGAGGTCGGGGA
>DASZII010000071.1:0-5830 GCA_035949275.1 Minisyncoccota bacterium
CCGCCTCCAACCGTACCGCTCAAGGTAGTCGTTGAAGTTGTCGTCGAGTTCACGGTCCCGGTGAGCGTGCCGTTAGCCCCCGGTGCGGTACTCGTCCCGATGAAAGTATTCGTAAGCGTACACACGGCCGTCGCGCCCGCAGCGACAAAGACGGCTCCGCTTGCGCTGCAGTTCCCGCTGAAGCTGCTCGAATACTGTGTAGCGGTCGCGCCGGTTTCGCTGACGGTGTAGTTGCTGACCGCGAGGCCGATGAACGTAACGCCGGTCGAAGAGCCCGGCTCGGGCGAGCCCGCTAGTTCGGTACCTCCGCTCGCAACATGGATCTCGAAGTCAGACGATACGGACGGACCGCCGTTGACACGCTTGATGATCTCCAGATTGCCGGCGCCCGAAGGTGTCGAGGTCGACTGGCAAACGGAAACGTTCTGCAGGGACTCCGGCTCCGGCGGCGTGAACGGGCTCAGATCGTGGTACACCAAGCAGACGATCTGCGTGCCGAGCCCCGTGCTTTGCGCATGTGCGATGTTCTGCTCGGTAGCGAACAGTAATGCGAACGTGATCAGCGCGCTTACGAGAAGCGCCCCCAAGACATAGCGAATGTATAATTTCATAGGATATTAAAATTTTCCGGTAAGGAACAAATCGTATACGGTTGCGGATGAAAAAAACGTGTAGCGCGACCCGTCGGAACCTCATCATCCGTTCACACTACATGCACGCTTCAGGTTCTTCCGACTCGATCTGCTTCAGGACCTCCTCGGCAACTGCCTCAGGCGGATCGGCCTGCATGCCCGGGCGACCGGCACGAGAGCTATATGTTTCGCCGCGGGCGTGCGCACCGAATCCTGTCGCGGTCATTTTCGGATGAAAAACGCACACGGTGATGTTATCCTTCTCGAGTTCCTGCCTCGCCGTCAGCGTGATCGCATTCAACGCATATTTCGTGGAGGCATACGCCGCGAGGTACGGAAAGTAATTCTTCGAGACCATCGAGCCGATGTTGAGGATCATGCCGCCGCCTTGCTTTCGCATGATCGGGATCGCCAGCTGCATCGCGTAGAGAATACTGAAAACGTTCAGTTGCATAACAGCGCGGTAATCGTCGAGGTCGATCGACTCGACCGGCGCCCGCAGACCCTGCCCTGCATTGTTGATCAGTATGTCTATCCTGCCGCATTTTTTCACCGTCGATCCTATGAGGTCGCGGATCTCATTCTCTTTGCTCATGTCCGTGGGCACCGCTATCGAGTTCGGGATCTGCGTTTCAAGCGCATAGAGCTTGTCTTTCGAGCGTGCAGCAAGAACGACCGATGCGCCTTTTTCTGCAAGCAGCCGCGCAATTGCAAGTCCGATGCCCTCTGAGGCTCCGGTAACGACGACGACCTTACCTGTAACTTCCATTCGAGGAGCCTAGCACGGGAACGTGACGATACCGTGTACTGCTGCGTTATACTCTTGGTATGCATTCGAAGCCGCTGATCTGGATCGGACTATTTATCGGCTCGACTATCGGGAGCGCGATCCCAGGCCTGTGGGGCGCCGGCATATTTTCTGTTTCGTCTATACTTTTGGGCGGCCTCGGCGGAGCCTTGGGGGTTTACCTGGGCTTCAGATATTCCGACTTTTAGGCGGCCGACGCGCCGATCTGCTGCATGCTAGTATGCCTGTATGTTGACCTACGCGCAGGCGGTCATTCTCGGACTTTTGCAGGGCGTCGCGGAACTTTTCCCCATTTCGAGCCTCGGCCATAGCGTACTCCTGCCGCAGCTCCTCAACTGGCAGCTCGATCAAACATCTCCGCAGTTCCTTGCATTTATCGTCGCGACGCACCTCGGCACGGCGCTGGTCTTGCTGGGATTTTTCTGGCGCGATTGGGTGCGTATCATCGCGGGCATATTCCGCTCGCTGTACATGCGGGAGATCCGCAATGATGACACGTATGCAAAATTGGGATGGCTCCTCGTCGCAGGCACGATACCGGCGGGGCTCCTTGGTATTCTTTTGCAGCAACAATTGCAGACGCTCTTCGGCGCAGGCGCCCTCGTGGCAGCTGCGCTCTTCGGGAACGGTATCGTGCTTTTCCTCGCGGAAAAGCTTCGAAAACGTGCGCCGGCCGGTGTCGCGCACGATGAGGCGCTTGCAGGGCTTTCCTTCGGCCAAGCGATCGGCATCGGAGCGGCGCAAGCGATCGCGCTCATCCCCGGATTCTCGCGGACCGGGGCTTCGATAGCCGGCGGCCTTTTGAGCGGACTTTCACACGAGAACGCCGCGCGATTCGCGTTCCTTCTTGCGACTCCGATCATTTTTGCTGCAGCCGTTTTGAACGCTCCGGAAGTGCTCTCCGGCGGCTCCGCATTTCTGGGAGTGGCATTCGTCGGAGTGTTATGCGCTGCAGCCGCGGCCTATGTTTCCGTACGCTTTTTGACCCGATATTTCAAAACGAACACTCTTACGCCGTTCGCGATCTACTGCGTCGCGGCGGGCCTTATCTCGCTCCTCTTTCTTGCGCGCTAGGCTCTCTTGGGGCCCGACGTGAACCAGGCGACGATCAGAAGGGCGATGCCAAGAATGAGCGAAGCAAGCCCGTGCTTGAAGTGAGCGGCCGCGACACCCGGTTCGTATCCCGGAATGAAGATCGGGAGCGACCCTGCAGGCGTTATCCAATAATAAACCCCTAAAAGGATGAACAGAACGCCAAGGATTACGGCGCCCCAAACCAGTAATTTCTTCATGCGCCGATGATAGCATGGTTTTCCCCATAAAACGCACAAAAACGGCCGTTATCTATTCCCGATCACAAATCCGCGCGTGATACCATGCCGCTATGGCAAAGGAGACCTCTCGAGGCACGGTGGGGCGGGTGCCGCCGCACGATATCGAAATGGAAAAGGCCCTCCTCGGGGCTCTGATGCTCTCGCAAAACGCGATGTACGAGACCGCCGACCTCATCGGCGTCGATTCTTTCTATTCCGGTAAGCATCGCACTATCTACGACGCGATGCTCTCGATCCACACGAAGAACGACCCCGTTGACGTCGTCACGGTATCGAGCAAATTGAAAGAGCGGAAAGAGCTGAAAGATGTCGGCGGTGCGGTGTATCTCACGGAAGTCGTCAACGCCGCCGCCTCGCCGGGCAGCGCCAGACACTACGCGGAGGTCGTCCAGAGCAAATATGTGCTGCGTACGATCATCGATGCCGCAGAGAAGATCGGCGAACTCGGCTTCGAAGAGGACCGTGACATCGAGCAGGTGCTCGACGAAGCGCAGCAGGCGGTTTTCGCCGTCACGCAAACGCCGGGCATGCGCGGGTTCAAGGAACTCAAAGAGGAGCTCGGCGGCGCGATGGAACGCGTCGAACTTTTGCAAAAGCATGAGGGCGGCCTGCGCGGCATACCGACCGGGTTTACGCAGCTCGACAATCTGCTCGCCGGACTCCAAAAGTCCGACCTCGTCATCCTTGCCGCGAGACCGTCGATGGGTAAGACCGCGCTCGCGCTCGATATCGCGCGGCAGACCGCGACAAAGTACGGTACGCCCGTCGGCATCTTTTCTCTTGAGATGTCTTCCGACCAGCTCGTCGATCGCATGCTCGCTGCACAGGCGGGCGTGAATGCGTGGCGCCTGCGCACGGGAAAAATAAAAAATGACGAGGAGTTCGACCGCCTGCAGGGAGCACTCGGCGTTCTTTCCGAAGCGCCCATCTATATCGATGACAAGCCGGCGACCACCGTCCTCGGCATGCGCTCGGCCGCGAGACGTTTGAAAGTGGAAAAAGGCCTGAAACTCCTCATCGTTGACTATTTGCAGCTCATTACGCCAACCTTCATGCGATCCGATACCTCGATGGTGCAACAGGTGACCGAGATATCGCGCTCCCTCAAGGCGATGGCCCGCGAGCTTGAGATCCCGGTCTTGGCTCTCTCGCAGCTTTCCCGTGCGGTCGAGCAGCGCCGCGGGCGCCCGCGACTCTCCGACCTCCGCGACTCCGGTTCAATCGAACAGGACGCCGACGTCGTCATGTTCATCCACCGTGAGGACAAGATGAGCGACAACACCGACCGCCCCGGCATCGCTGAGATCCTCGTGGAAAAGCACCGCAATGGTCCGACCGGCAAGGTCGAGTTGAAATTCGATGCGGAAAAAACGACGTTCCTTCCGCTCGAAAAAGCCGACTTCGGCGACTTTGCGACACAGGCTGTCGTCGAGGGCGACGAAAATTCACCGTTCTAATCGCAGCGACGTTGTAAATGTTCAAAATGTTCAAATTGAACTAAGGTTCACATTTAGAACAATTACTACTATGGATCCCATCGAACGACTGACTTCTCTCTTCGAGAAATTCCCCGGCATCGGACCGCGCCAAGCGCAGCGGTTCGTGCAGTTCCTGCTCCGCGCTTCCCCCGCCGTCCGCCGCGAATTTGTTGAGTCCGTTCAGGCGCTCGGCGGCTCGGTCCGCCAATGCAAAGAGTGCATGCGATATTTTTCGGGCGACGGTACGCTGTGCGGTATTTGCGCGAATCCCGAGCGAGATCGCTCGCACCTGGCCGTCGTCGCAAATGACGCCGATCTCTCGGCGCTTGAACGCAGCGGTACCTATCGCGGTATGTATTTCGTGCTCGGAGGCACGCTTCATCTTGGCTCCGAAAAAATGAACGGCCTGCGTATCAAACAATTGCTCGATCTCACGACGAAACGCAAACAGCTGAAAGAAATAATTCTCGCCTTCCCCGCGAATCCCGAAGGCGACGCAACGGCGGTCCGCCTTCGCGAGGAGCTGCAGCAAGGGTTCCCCTTGATAGAAGTAACCTCGCTCGGCCGCGGCCTCTCGACCGGCAGCGAGCTCGAATACGCCGACCCCGAAACCATAAAAAACGCTCTTGACAGTCGACGCTAACGTTGAAATTATAGAGGAGCCGTCGTTACTGTCGTTGGACGACTGCTGGCACGATCGCAACGACCCCCCGAAGCGAACATGGAAACTCCGGGGGACCAACTTTTTTGGATCAAACCTAGGCGCCCAAGGGACCTCGTAGGTCCCTTCAGGTCTATAATAAATAGATTAAGGCAACGCCGTGATCTTCACTTTTGCAAAATGCTGGCGGTGGCCGCTCTTCTTGAAATAGCGACTTTTTTGGCGGTAGTGGATGACGGTTATTTTCTTGTCACGGCCTTCAACGACGAGTTCGGCGGAGACTTTCGCGCCGTCGATGTAGGGCATGCCGACTTTTGTCGAAGAGCCGTCGTCGACGAGGAGGACCTTATCGAACGTGAGCTTGTCGCCCGGTTTGTGCGAGCCCTTCAATTTTTCGATATGGTAGACGCTGCCCTCGGTGACGAGGTGCTGTTTGCCGCCTGTTTCGATGATCGCGATCTTTGCCATACGTCGCGGCACTATAACTCATATCCACAGCGAACACAATAATCGCTTGTATTTTAGGGGTAAAAGAACAGAATTACGGTGGCTGGAGGGCGTTCGAGGAATCGAGGTGGACCATGGCGGACATTGCCTCTTCTTCCTCTCTCGTGCGCTATCCAGGTTGGCGCTCTGCTCGTTTCCCGACTTGGGCAAAAGTCGGATTGGCCGGGCTCATCCTGGTCGCGGCAGGGGCTTTGGTTCTCCTGCGTTATTTGTGACATCGACCTACGGCGGGGGCTGTGGGCGCGGCGAAGCGGGGTTAGGCAACGATGGCCAACCCCGCTTCTTCCTTGTTATTCGGAAAGTACGGGTCGCTCGATCACGCCTGCATCCAATTCCGGCGAGTCCCCTGTTATCCTCAGAACATCCTTGTCGATCTTTCCTAACTCTTTCGAGCCCGCATTGTAGTGGTT
>DASZII010000072.1:0-20044 GCA_035949275.1 Minisyncoccota bacterium
CCTTGCATTGATCAGCACGATCGCCTTTCGTTGCGCAGCCGCTCGTAAGCCAAGTCGAGACACGTTTTTCGAGGGGCTCGCTCGTTCCTTGTGAGCGGACTTCGACGACCACCGTAAATCCCAAAGTGCAGGTCAGTATGAGTAGCAATAGTGAGCTTCGCATGGCAGATGCTCCCGTACATTGTTGCAGCAGGCAAGCGTGCCCGAACTGGCGCGTTTATAGCACATGTGATATGTTTTGGCGACCATGAAAAAGGATATCCATCCCGAGAGCTATCGCCCCGTCATCTTTGAGGACGTCACAGCCGGCAAGCGCTTTTTGATCGGTTCCACGATCGAGACGTCGCGCACGGACAAATGGGAAGACGGCAAAGAATACCCGCTGTTCCAGGTGGAGATCTCTTCGGCTTCGCACCCGTTCTACACCGGCACCGCAAAGACGATCGACACCGCCGGCCGCGTCGAGAAGTTCAAGAAGCGCGCAGCAGCGAAGAAAACTTCCAAGAAGAAATAACGATCTGAACTGCCGCGTCGGCCACGGGCCGACGCGGCACGATACTCATTGGTATGGCCGAACCCTTGCTGAACCCCGAAGACTACACGGACGACCACCGCGTCTCCTATCTCGTGCAGGAATGGAAACGCCTCACGCAAGCGGAAAAAGACTCGCAGGAACTTATCGAGGTCGACCCCTCGATGAAAGAGCTCGCTGAAAAAGAACTCGCTGAGATCGACGCGCAGAAGCAGACGCTGATGGAGCAGATGCAGAAAATAATCGGTGATCCGAACGAACGCGAATGGCCGAATGAGATCGTGCTCGAGGTCCGAGCGGGCGTCGGCGGAGAAGAAGCCTCGCTTTTCGCGGAGGAGCTTGCGCAGATGTACGTGAAATATGCGCAGACAAAAGGCTGGTCCACCAAAGGGCTCGACGAATCCCGCGCCGCGCTCGGCGGTTACAAGGAAGCGCAGTTCGAGATCAAGGGAGAGGATTGCTATCGCAAATTACGGTTCGAAACGGGCGTGCACCGCGTGCAGCGCGTGCCGGCGACCGAGAAAGCCGGACGCATTCATACGTCGACCGCATCGGTCGCCATATTGCCCATCTACAAACGATCGAAGATCGAGATAAGTCCGACGGACCTCGAGATCGAAACGTCGCGCTCCGGCGGTGCAGGCGGCCAGAACGTGAACAAGGTGGAAACGGCTGTGCGCATCATCCACAAACCGACCGGCCTCGATGTGCGCTGCACGTCGGAGCGCTCGCAAGCACAGAACAAGGAGAAAGCGATGCGGCTGCTGATCTCCAAGCTGCAGCAATTGCAGGATGAAAAAGAAGATCGCGAGCGCGCGGCCGACCGGGCGTCCCAGATCGGTACCGGAGACCGCTCCGAAAAGATCCGTACCTACAATTTCCCGCAGGACCGCGTGACCGACCATCGCATCAAGGAATCGTGGTCGAACGTCCCGAAAATAATGGCTGGCGGTATCGAGCCTATCCTTGAGGCGCTCGCGACAGCCGAGGGCGGAAGTTTAGTAGAATATAGTAGAATAACGGAATGAAAGAAAAGATCGGCGGGTATGACGCGGAGCTGAATCCGCGGGCCAAAGAGATGCGTGATGAATCTATTGACTCTTACGCCGGGTACTCAGATGGGTACGCTGAGGCTCATTCTGAAGCTGCAGCGCTCGCGAAGGAGGTGCTTGATTCCTTTCACATGGGCACGCTCAAGGACGTGTTTCGGGAGTACCTTCAAAAATCGGGTGTTCCGTTGGAAAACACGAATGACGAAGTGTTCGATCGTATATTTTTATATCCGCTTGCCGACGCCGACGCGGAGTATCGAGGGTTGGAGAACATACTGCTGCTCTCAACGAAGAGTAAATTCTTTGAGACGGCAAAAGCAGACCTGGCGGAAGGCCGTCCCATTCGTGAAGAACTTCTCATGGAAATGCAGCTTTTCTTTGTTCACGAGATATGTCACGCCTTCTCGCGCGTCAGGGTTTCTTCCGTCGATACCGACGAGCCGCAATCGAGGATACGCGAGGAAGCCGGTTACGGGACCCATGAATATAACGAAGCGCAACCCGGTACGCTCAGCGCGAATCTGTACGAGGCGCTGAACGAAGGGATGACGCAGCGCATCGCCGAAGAGGTTTTCCTTGAATACCAGCAACGGGTAGGGAAGTCTGGGACCGCAAAACGGATGCTGCGTTCACACGTTACCGAAGCAGCGAAGGAGCTTTGGACATACTCGATTTTCAGCAGCGAGGTCGATTCCATGTGCGCTGCCATCGGAAACTATGCGGGAATTCCCAAAGAGGAGGTCTGGAAAGCTTTTAAGAAAGGGTATTTCGAGGATCCGAGGCTTTTTGAAGACGAAACAGTCGAGTTGTTCGAAGAGACGTTCGGCAAGGATTTTTTGGCGTCATACGAGGCGCTCAAGCGGGATACGGAGACATCCGGTGCGAAACTGGGAGAGTTTGACGCCACCCACGGCTTTGCCGACCCGCGCCAATATGCGGAAAAATGGCTGCGGCATTTGGGCACAGATGAATAGGCCGATTCTTGCTTCCGTAGCGCTATTTTGCTAGTATTCGCGAACTTATGTCAGTTCAGGACGTGCAGGAACTCTACGACGCCGGCGTGCATTTCGGCTATGCCCGCGCGCGCAGGCACCCGACCGCCGCGCCTTTCATTTTCGGCACCAAGGATCGCACCGACATTTTCGACCTCGAGGAGACCAAAAAGCGCCTTGATGCGGCCTCCGCCTTCCTCTCGTCGGTCTCCGGAACGGGCAAGGCCATTCTCTTCGTCGGCGGCAAGCCGGAGGCGGTCGCCATCATCGAATCGGCGGCCGAGCAGACCGGGCAGCCGTACGTTGCCGGCAGATGGATCGGCGGCACGCTCACGAACTTCAAGAACATCCGCAAGCGCATCGAGCGCCTCCTGCAATTGGAGAAAGAACGCGAATCCGGCGAGCTCGAGAAATACACGAAGCGCGAGCGGCTCATGATCGACCGCGAGATCGAGGAGCTCCAAGGCCGCTTCGGCGGGCTCGTTTCGATGTCCGACCTTCCGGCGGTGCTCGTTATCGTCGACTCCCGCCATGAGCGTACCGCGGTCATGGAAGCGATCCAACTTAATATCCCGATTGTCGCACTCTCGAGCTCCGATTGCGACTTCTCGCAGGTCCGCTTTCCCATTCCCGGTAGCGACACCTCGGTCCGTTCCATCCGTTACGTTGTGAATGCCATCATCGAGGCGGTCCAGGAGGGGAAGAAAGTGCAAAAATAAGAAAAAAAGTTATAATCGTTCAGATCGTTAACGATTTGAACGTAGAACGATCAAAACAATCTTTTATGGCCGTTTCCGATACATTAAAGCAACTTCGCGACGAGACGGGCGTTTCCATCATGCAATGCCGTAAGGCCCTCGAAGAGGCGGGCGGCGACATCGAGAAGGCGAAAGTCATCCTGCGCAAAGCTTCGGCGGCGATCGCGTCCAAAAAGTCGGACCGGGAACTCGGTGCGGGCGTCGCAGCTGCGTATACCCACGCCGGCGGGCAGGTCCTCGGCGCGGTCGTGCTCTCGTGCGAGACCGATTTCGTCTCGAAGAATGCCGATTTCGGCAAGCTTGCATACGAGATTGCGATGCAGGTCGCCGCAATGAACCCGCAATTCCGCTCGCGCGATGACGTGAAAGAATCCGACTTGCGTGCTGCAAGGGAGGTCTTTGAGGAAGAGGTCAAGAACGTGCCCGAGCAGGCGCGCGAAAAGGCGCTGCAGGGAAAACTCGACGGCTATCTCGCCGAACGCGTTCTTCTCGAACAATCGTTCGTGAAGGACCAGAGCGTCACTATCCGCGAACTCATCGATTCCCACATCCAGAAATTCGGCGAGAAGATCGAAGTCGCCCGCTTCGAACGCCTCTCGGTCCGTTAATCGTATGGCAGTATTCGCCGCGATCATCTTTTTTCTCGCTCTCATCCTGATCATCGGGCTCTTTACGATCAAGCAGTGGGAGCTCGTGCACAACCGCGTACTTTTCCCGCTCTGGCGGGAGCGCGCCGACGCCGAGGCGCTTCATTTGAAGGTGCTGCTCTTTGCCGCGCGTAAGGACGTCGAACACTTGCCGCCGCTCCTTCTCTACGCGGCGCGAAGCATCGTGCATGGCATCGCGGTGGATGCGGGGCACGTTGCTATTTGGCTCGGGGAACAGTCGCATCGGCTGGCAGACACGGTTTCCCAGCGTGGTTTCGAACGCCGCGAAACGAGGTCCGAATTCCTGAAGAAAGTAGGAGAGCACCCCATTAGAAACCAGAACGGTTCTAACGGGGCAAGCAATAACGGGAACGGAAATGGCGATACGGATACAACATCGCTATAATCTCTCCATAGGCCGAGGTAGCTCAGATGGTAGAGCAGCTCACTTGTAATGAGCAGGTCCCGGGTTCAAATCCCGGCCTCGGCTCCAGGATATACTTAACCCTTATGGGGTCATGTTTATACTTCGGAGATGATCTGGAACGATCGGAATCAAAATATTGTTCAAATAAATGTCAGACAGATCATCAATATGCAGTTTGTATCCGGAATTGGAAAGCTGACACGGAAGAAGGTCGCCGAAGAATGGCGACTAAAAACATATCAAGGCATCTCAAGCGGTATCTGATCGAAATAGGCGGTGAAAAGTGTTCGATATGCGGCTGGTCCGAAAGACATCCTATTACGCAGCGCGTACCTTTGGAGGTTGACCATGCCGATGGCGATGCAACCAACAATAAGGAGTCGAATCTCAGAATAATTTGCCCAAATTGTCATTCATTGACAATGCATTTCCGGAACTTAAACCGAACGAGAGGACGACAATGGCGAAATCAATATATGCAAAAGCGCAGATAGAGCAGACTATTTCGTTGAAGTCGCCGCGGCCGAGCTCGCGGTCTGCATCGTTTTCAATTGCGGAAGTATTTTTTGAATGTCTTCGATGGATTGGAACCCGTAATAATTTTTTCCTTTTATGACGAGCGCGGGCAAATTGTCCTGCACGTGGTCGATGGAGATTAGGGTCTGCAGTGCGCCGACCTGCAGGTTGTAGTCGAATGAATATACGCGAAGCAACGGAAATTGCTGCGAGAGCGCGGTCAGCACATAGCCCTGCGCCTCGCACTGCGGGCAGTCGCCGCTGTTGGAATAGAAATACAAGATAAAGACCGGTTTCAGTCCGCATTTTTGCGCGAGTTGCTGCATCGCGAGGTAATCCTTGATCTCAAGGAGCGAGTACGTGCTTTTGAGGCGGGTGATTTCGTCCTGATTGCCGCCCTGCGCTTCGAGGTAATCGAGCTCCGAGCCGAGGGAAGTCATTTCGCTCGGCGCGAGGTCGCTCTCGCTCACGTCCGAGCACGAGTGCTCCTGCAGGAGGTCGAATTGCGTTTCGGTCGAGAGGATCTGGGCGGAAACGTCGTTCTCGGTCGCCTGGATGTCGGCGATGCGCTGGCTTTGGAAATAGTTGGAGGCGTAGAGCGCGGTCGCAAAAATAAGCGCCGTTATGAGGAAGGCGACGATGTAGCTGCTCCAGCGAGCCGTGCGCGCGTTGACGACCGGATCCATAAATAGCGATTAGCCACTAGGGTATAGCCAATAGTGAAAAACGCAAAATCAGTTTCCCTAATGGCTGGTTCTACCGCCAGCGCACGCCCGTTTTGAATACTGCGCGAACGACCGCCGTACCGAGCCAGAGCGGCACGAGGAAGCTGTAGAAGATGACGAAGAGCGGGGTGCCGATCGGCAGCGTGCGTTTTCCGGTGCCGATAAAGGAGCCCATGGCGATGAGCAGAAGAATGAGCCCCACGGCAATCCATACCAGTATCCACATCACGCTCGTGTTGAGGTAAAAGAGATTAAAACCGGGGTGTGGCAGCGCTCCCGTCACCTCGATCTTCAGGAGCTCATGTCGGATGGTAACGCTGAATTCGAAGAGGATGCGGAAAAAGAAGAATATCGCAGCTCCGATCGAAATGAGGGCGGAAGGCAGGATGATCAGTCCCATGTGACCGTATTTGCGGTTGCCGATCATGTGGCGGTAGTCAACCGCGTTCCTGAGCCAGCCGTAGGTCCAGCGCACGCGCTGGCGGAAGAGGTGCTTCAGCGTATGCGGCGTTCCCGTGTGGACGACCGCTCTCGGCGCGTTGCCGATGAGATACCCGGCATTCTGTATGCGGAGCGCCATTTCCATGTCCTCGGTCGAATACCCGTGCCGCCAGCCTCCGAGCTCACTCACGACGGAAGTGCGGAAGATCGAGAAGGGCCCCGGCGTGATGAACGCGCTGCCGAGCGCGGCAAGCATGAAGCGATTGAAAACCGCGAGCCGGTATTCCACTTTTTGCATGTGTTGCAATATATTGTTCGTTTCTTTGACGTGAATGCCGGGCGTGATCGCCGCGACCCTCGTATCCTCGAAGATCGATACGACGCTCAAGAGCCCGTCCGATGCAACGACCGAATCCGCGTCGAGGCACCCGATCAATTCCGCGTTCGTACGCGCAAGACCGAAATTCATCGCCGTATGTTTCCCGCCGTTCTCCTTGTGAAAAACGCGCACGCGCGCATCGGTCTCGAATTGTTTTGCGATCTCCAGCGTGCGGTCTTTCGAACCGTCATCCACGACAATGACCTCAAGCTTGTCCTTGGGGTACTCAAGTGCGAGGAGCGAGGCGACCGTCGTGCTGACCGTCAGTTCTTCGTTGTAACAGGGGACGATTATGGCGACCGACGGATAGTGCGAAAAGGAACCAAGCCCGCTCCCGGAGGACCGCGAGAGGAACGTGCGCTCGAGGAACGCGACCAAAAGAAATATCTCGAAGTACAACGAGACGAAGAGAAGCATATAGGCGAGCGCGGTGTCGATCATGGTTGACGGATTCTACCAGAAAAACCTCATTTTGTCCGCCTTTAAGTGAAGCTATAATGAGGAAATGCCGAGGGGCCATATTCACCCGATCTCTTCGCTGATCCGCGAGGCCAACGGGATATTTTTCGATATGGGATTTGCTTTCGCCGAAGGGCCCTTGGTCGAAAGCGAATGGTACAACTTCGATGCGCTCAACGTCCCCAAAGACCATCCCGCTCGTGACATGCAGGATACGTTCTTTATCAAGGACGAGCCAGGGTACGTCTTGCGCACGCACACCTCGCCAGTGCAGGTTCGCTATATGGAATCGCAGATCAAAGCTGGTGTCCTACCACCGTATCGCATCATCGTTCCGGGTAGAGCATTTCGCAACGAAGCGACCGACATGACGCACGAGGCGGAACTCTTTCAGATCGAAGGCTTGGCCGTCGGCGAAGATGTTTCGCTCGCCAATCTGAAAGGTACGCTCGAGCACTTTTTCCGCGAACTTTTCAAAGGAGCGCAGGTCGAGATCCGATTTCGTCCAAGTTTCTTCCCGTTCACTGAACCTTCCGCTGAAGTCGATATGCGTTTGGTCGGAGCCAACGCGCCGGAAAAGCTTCGCGACCGATGGATAGAAATGATGGGCGCCGGCATGGTGCATCCGAACGTACTCAAGAACGCGGGCGTCGACCCGGAAAAATACCAAGGTTTCGCCTTCGGCATGGGCCTCGATCGCCTCGCAATGCTGCGCTGGGGTATCGACGATGTCAGATTAATGCACTCGGCCGACCTGCGGTTCGTCAACCAGTTCTGAATATGAAAATTTCCCGGCCCTGGTTGCAAAAATTCTTCGATGCTGAGCTGCCGAATGCGCAGCAGCTTGCGGACGCGCTCACGTTCCACGCATTCGAGATCGAGTCGGTGGCGCATGACGTACTCGATGTGAAAGTTACGCCCAATCGGGGGCATGATTGTTTGAGCCACCGCGGCATCGCCAAGGAGCTTTCCGCCATCTTGAACATTCCAATGACGCGCGACGAGCTTGCGGAGCCGCCGGAGCTCTTGCCGACAACGAACTCGGTTTCGGTGGACATAAAAGAAAAAGATCTTTGTCCCCGCTACATCGTCTGCCACATCCGTGGCGTGAAAGTCGGGCCGTCGCCGGATTGGCTTCGGGAACACTTGGAATCCGTCGGACAAAAATCCATCAACAACGTCGTCGACGCGACGAATTTTGTGATGTTCAACCTCGGCCAGCCCCTACACGCGTTCGACGCAGGGCAACTCTCCGACAGAGAGGGAAAATATGCGATTGCAGTACGGAAAGCCAAAGAGGGGGAGCGCATGGTCGCGCTCGACGGGAAGTACTATACGCTTTCGAACACTATGCTGGTCATCGCGGACGGCCATACGGATCTCCCGATAGGCATCGCCGGCGTGAAGGGCGGGGCGCCCGCAGCCATCACGGAAAGAACGGAGAACATCGTCATCGAATCCGCGAATTTCGACGGCGTTTCCGTACGAAGGACCGCACAAGCGCTGAAGCTTCGCACCGACGCGTCGAGCCGGTTCGAGCAGGTCATTTCTCCCGAACTTGCCGCATACGGCATACGATCCGTCGTCGAAGGAATCCTCGGTCTCGCGGGAGGCGAGGTCGCGGGATATGTCGACGAATATCCGCACAAACGGGCACGGCGGTCGGTATCGGTTTCTCTCGTGAAAATAAATAAAGTGCTCGGCACGCAATTGCGCGTCGAAGACGTCGAGGATGCGTTCACGCGGCTCCGCTTCGCCTATGCCCGCGAAGGGGAGCAGTTCGCGGTCTTCGTCCCGTTCGAGCGGCTCGACCTCACGATACCTGAAGACCTCGTCGAAGAAGTCGCGCGCATCGTCGGGTACGACAAAGTGCCGGCTGCGGAATTGTCCGCGTTCCCGAAAAAGCCGGAAGTGAACGGAAGCTTTTATTCCGCGGAGCAGGCAAGAGAAGAGCTCATCTCGAAAGGGTATTCGGAAGTGTACACATCCGTTTTCGCCGACAAGGGCGACCGGGTCGTCGCGAACAAGGTCGACGGCGTCCGCCCGTATCTGCGTGCCACCCTGATCGACGGTCTGCGCGATTCGTACGAACGGAATATCCGTATGAAGGAATTGCTCGGGCTCAAATATATTCGCTTATTCGAGATAGGAACGGTGTGGCAAAAAGAGAATGAAGTGACGACGCTCGGCATCGCCGACGAGAACGGCGTTCGCGAAGAGCCCCTCGACTTCGCTCGGGGCAAGCCGCACGCCGGATATGAGAATCTGCCGACATCGCCGGCCGAGCGATACAAACCGTTCTCGAGATATCCCTTCATCGTCCGCGATATCGCGATGTGGGTCCCGCAGAACAATCAATCGTTCACCGAGGTCGTCAATATCTTCGGCGAGTATTCGCAAGGGCTCCTGCAGCACGTCGACCTTTTCGACCAATTTCAAAAAGACAATCGCGTTTCGTATGCGTTCCACCTGGTATTTCAGTCATTCGACAGGACGCTTACCGATCTCGAAGTGAACGCCATCATGCTGAACATCTCGAAGGCGGTCGGGGCGAAAGGATTCGAGGTCCGTTGAATCATGCGCTCGCTCGTCCATCATCACTCCACCTGGCAGGCGCGGCTCACCTCGTCGTTCTGGATGTTCGAGGTGTCCGTCCTGCTCTACATGCTGGCGTATTCGCTCATCAATATTTACATTCCCATTATTTTGTACGAGGACGGATACTCCATCACACAGATCATCTGGTTTTACCTTCTCTACAATGCCGTCGACGTGCCGTTCAATTTTTTCGTGGACTGGCTTATCCGGAAGTTCGGCGCACGGATCTCGATGATACTGAGCGTTCTCACCAAAATAATCTTTTTAGTTCTTCTCACGACGCAGATGCAGAACCGGCCGTTGCAATTCATCCTTCTTGCGACGCTCTCCGCGTTCTACGACTGTTTCTTCTGGATCACGCACCTCTACCTCTTCGCGGAAACCGGAGAAAAACGTTCGCCGATGGGAGAGGAGACCGGCATCATATACGCGGTGCGCCAGGCTGCCGGCATCGTCGGCCCTGCGCTCGGAGGCGCGCTCCTGGTCTTCCATCACAACGATCTTCTGGTCGGCATCTGCGTGGTCATCCTCGCGTTCTCGCTCGTGCCGCTCTTCTTTATGCCGGACGTGCGCGACAAGCCGGTGCGCGGGAGCGTGATCTGGCCGCGGGAATTCTTGCGCGACAAAGTGAGCCGTCGCAACGCGCTCAACATGTTCTTGTACGGATTCCATGACGTCGCCGACAGCGTGCTCTGGCCGCTCTTCATTTTGGTCGTACTCGGTTCATTGTCATCGGTCGCCATCCTCGCCGTGATCGCTTCGTGGTCGACCGTATTTTTCTCCTACGTTACCGGCAGAATGAGCAACTACATGCAAGCGCTCCCGATCTTTCTCGGAAGCCTCGTCGTCACGGGTTTGTGGCTCGGGCGTGCGCTCCTGCATGCCACCTCGTTCTATTACGCGAGCCTGGTCGTCATGGGATTCGCGACGCTGATGGTGATGATACCGATCGACAAAAGTATCGCCTCCCACGGCAAGAAAACCGACGTGCTTGCGGCGTATACGTACCGTAACGCTGCCGGCATGTTCGCCGAATTGGTCGCCTTCCTCGCGCTGGCGTTCCTCGTCGACGTGTTCCGGATCGGCTTTGTCTTTGCGGCAGCCGCGATGTTCTTCATCGCTCTTGTCGCGACGGTCGCCCGGCCCCGTATTTCAGGAAATTTCGGGGCAAAAACATCATAGGTCGGCTAATCACAACCGGCCCCAAAAACGCTGGCGCAGAGCGCTTTTTCTGCTATAATGGACCCATAAAACATGGCTATAACTAAGGCAAAAAAGACCAAGGAAATCGCCCCTAAAAAGGGCGCTTCTTCGTACGGAGCGGAGTCGATCACTGTGCTCGAAGGCTTGGAGGCGGTGCGCCGTCGCCCGGGCATGTATATCGGCACGACAGGCCCGTCCGGACTGCACCATCTCATCTGGGAGGTCTTCGACAACTCGCGCGACGAGGCGATGGGAGGGTTCGCGAACGACATCGAAGTCGCGCTTTTGCCCGACGGCTCCGTGCGCGTCGCCGACAACGGCCGCGGCATTCCCGTCGAGATCCACCCGAAGACGAAAGTCTCGACGCTCGAGACGGTCATGACAATGCTGCATGCCGGCGGAAAATTCGGCGGCGATGGATACAAAGTCTCCGGCGGGTTGCACGGAGTCGGCGTCTCGGTCGTCAATGCGCTTTCGAATTATGTTCGCGCCGAAGTCCATCGCGACGGCGGCAAATACGAACAGGAATACAAGAACGGCGGCAAACCCGTCGGCAAGACGAAAAAGCTCGCGAGCTCGGAGAAAACCGGCACCATAATCTCATTTACGCCCGATCCGGAGATCTTCCCGGAACGAGCCTTCAGTTGGGATACCATCATCGCGCACTTGCGACAGCAGGCGTACCTCGTCCGCGGGCTTCGTATTTCGATACTCGATCTGCGCGAGGCGAAGGATGTCGACGACGTCGGCGTATTCTACATGCGGGAGCTCGGGGTCGATGCGCCCTCGGTCACGTTCTATTTCGAAGGGGGATTGCGATCCCTCGTGTCGTTCCAGAACAAGCACCTCGAGCCGATCCACAAGAACGTGTTTTATATCGACAAAGAGCAGGACGGCGTGCAGGTGGAGGTCGCACTGCAATACGTCGACGACATCACCTCGCGCATCTCTGCATTCGCCAACAACATTTACAACACCGAAGGCGGAATGCACGTGACGGGGTTCAAAACGGCGCTCACACGGACGCTGAACACGGTGAATAAAGGCGACAGTTTCACCGGCGATGACGTGCTCGAGGGATTGACCGCCGTCGTCTCCGTCAAGATGCGCGAAGTGCAGTTCGAAGGGCAGACGAAAGGGAAACTGGGCAGCGTCGAAGCACGCGGCGCAACGGAAACAGTATTCGGCGAAGGGTTTGCAGCGTTCCTCGAAGAGCATCCGGACGAAGCCCGTGCCATCATCGGCAAGGTGACACTCGCCATGAAGGCGCGCAAAGCCGCGAAAGCCGCCAAGGATTCGATCCTGCGCAAAGGCGCGCTCGACGGCATGACGCTGCCGGGAAAATTGGCGGACTGCCAATCCAAGAGTGCCGAAGAGTCCGAACTATTCATCGTCGAGGGTGATTCTGCCGGCGGCACTGCGAAGACCGGGCGAGACCGCCGCATCCAGGCGATACTGCCGCTGCGCGGTAAGATCCTCAACATCGAGCGCGCACGGCTCGACAAAATGCTCGCGAGCGAGCAGATAAAGAATCTCGTCGTTGCGCTCGGCACGGCGATCGGCGACATTTTCGACATTTCAAAGCTCCGCTACCACAAAATAATCATCGCGACCGATGCTGACGTGGACGGCGCGCACATTCGCACGCTGCTTCTCACGCTCTTCTACCGCCATTTCCGCCCCGTCATCGACGGCGGCTTTCTCTACATCGCGCAGCCACCGCTTTTCAAAGTACGAAAGGGGAAAGAGATCGCGTACGCATATAGCGACGAAGAACGTATTCGATTAGTCGGTAAGGACATGCCAATCGAAACGGAGAGTTCAGAGGAAGAGGAGGAGCCGACCCCAACGCCCGAAGGGGTCGGGGTCCCGACCTCCGGCAAAAGCCGGAGCGTCGGGAAGATCTCCGTGCAGCGTTACAAAGGCCTCGGCGAAATGAATTCCGAGGAACTCTGGGAAACCACGATGGATCCCGCCCGTCGCATTCTGAAGCAGGTCAAGATCGAGGACGCGCAGGAAGCCGATCAGATCTTCGACATGCTCATGGGCACGGACGTTCCGGCCCGAAAATCCTTCATCCAATCGCACGCGAAAGAAGCGACACTCGACATCTAACCCCGAGCGCTGTAACGTTCCGCCAGGTGCTGCATGTGCAGCACATAGGGAGAAGCGGTAAGACCGCTTGAACAACGATGTTGAACTCCATCGCCGCGTGGTATCCATCGCTTATCGCATTGGCGACAGCACTGGGTTACGCAACGGGTCGCATGTTGGGATTTGCCGTCGAGCCTTCATTCCTCGGTACTTTAATCCCGCTCGTTGCTGTCATCGGATTTTTCTTCTATCTCGGGATAAAAATGTTAGAGGATATCGGCAGTACAGATCAACAGCTGAAGGAGTACTGGATCGTGCTCGGAGCTACGGCGTTGGTCATGTTCCAAATGGTCTGCATGAGCAATCCGAGAATATCGATCATGGGACAGCTTGTGTTCCTTCCTCTGGCGGCGGTCATTCTGGTCGCCTGGAAAGGTGAGCGCGCAACTCCCGCATTTGTAATCCGGACGATGATCATGCCTGTCGCAGTCGGGACAGCCAGCTATCTGGAAGCAACAGGATCGAGGATCGGAGCTGCGGTGGCTCTCCTCCTCCTGCTCTGGGCCCAGTTTCTTTGGACAACCTGGGAGTGGCTGCTCTGGAAAAGGGTCGGTGATGCCTGGAAAGGCCAGTTCGGTCCCGATATTGGCGGGTTCTCGTAACGGACGAGGACACGCCTCGAAGAAGGCCGGGTTCGACCCCGGCCTTCAGCTTTTAATACGAGTACGCGGGGTACTGGATGTACGACGGAGAATTGTTGTAACTGTTGTAGTTGTGCGGCGCGCTCAGTTGGATCGAGGCGTAATTGTTCGATGCGTTGGCATCGTTGCCGTCGAGGATCGAGACGCTGAAGAGGCCGCCGCCCGGTGCGACATCGGTGAAGCGCAGCGTGCTCGTCACATGCGAACCCGGCGCAAGCGGCGCCTGAAGCGGCGACACGTACGGGTACGGCTGTGCGGTCGGAAGCTGCGCCGAGAAGGTGTAGCTGCCGCTCGCCGAGCCGCCGACGTTCCCGATGTCGAAGGTCACGACGCCCGCGCCGCTCGGGTCAACGTTCGCGGAAATGATGCGCACCGAGAGATCGGCCGGGCCGGAGTAGCGGCCGCCGTAATTTGCGGAACCGCCATTACTTCCAGAATAGTTGCTGGTGTAAGAGGTCGAAGGAGTTTTGGCCGGCGTTTTCGAAGGCGCGACCGGTGTCGCAGCCGGATTCACGGCCATCGTCGCGTTGCCTTGGGCGTGCGCTCCCTGCTGGGTCGGAATGAAGACGATGGAGATCGTGTCGTTCACGCCCGAGCTCGCGGAGAGGACCGGCATGACGGTGATCGAGTTATTCGGGCCCGCAGCGCTATAAGCCACGCCACAGGGGATCGCGGCTTTGCTTGAACTGGCCATTGCATACTGAAACGTCAGGCCATCCTCGCACTGGTACACGAAGGCGTACGTGCCGGGGGCGTTGGGGGAGTAGCTCCACGAGATCGTGGTCGGCTCTCCGGAGGTGACCTGCGCGTGCGCGTTCACCTGGATGGTCGGCGCGGGCTTTGAGGACGAGAACGAAGAAGCGAGAAGCTGGAAGAGGTGCACGAGCCCCCAAATGATGATGATGAAAAGAATGGCGAACCCGATGATGGTCAGGATATCGCTAAGAAGCGAGGATTTGCGCTCTTCGCGGACGGGTTCGTGCGCCGTCTCGCGGGTCGTTTCGGTCCTGGTCGTTGTCGTTTCGGTTTGCTGGGTCTCAGGCATAAGATCCGCGTTAGTTATTAGTGCTGGGATATTCTCATAGAGAATCCATTTTGTCAAGTGTATACTATTGACATATCGTTGTAATGATGTATTATTCCGGCATCGCTATGAACGCCCATATTGAACATAAAAGGCCGCCGGCGCTGGTTTTTCTTGCAACCTCGGTCATCATGTTCGCGCTCACCTTGAGCGCGGCGGATTCGATCGGCTTCGTGCCGTGCCAGCTCGACAATACCTGCGGCCAGGATTCCGTCGCCATTTCGAGCTTGCCGCAGCTTGGTGTTGAAGGCACCGCGCCGGCGAACTCGCAGGGAGTTCTGCCGACCGAGATCAAGATCCCGTCCGTCGGCATCGATCTCCCCGTGCAGAACCCGTCGACGACGGATGTCGACGCGCTCGACGCGCTTCTCAACAAAGGCCCGGCGCGCTACGTGAGCTCAGCCGAGCTCGGGGTGAACGGCAATGTGCTCATCTTCGCGCACTCCTCGCACCTGCCGATCGTCACCAACAAAATGTTCCAGGCGTTCAACCAGATCCCCGACGTCGACCCAGGCGCGTCCGTCGAGCTCGACGGCGCGGACGGCAAGGCCTATCTCTACAGCGTCGATTCGGTCGTGAAGGCAGACACCGCCGACGGCACGACCATCAACCTCGATCCGTCGCAGGGCCAGAAACTCACGCTGGTCACGTGCGACACGCTGACCGGGACTAGCGCCCGGTTCATCCTTACGGCGCACTTCGTCGGGGTCGTTTCGCAATAACGTATGACGATGAAAACCAAAATAGCCGCCGCGCTTTTGCTCGCCGTCTCCGCGAGCGCGTCGTTCACGTACGCGCAGGATTGCGGCTGCTCGGTCGCCGATGTTGCGCCGATCGCGAGCGCAGTACCCATCGGTAGTGCGACCCAGATCGGCAGCGCTGTACCCATAGGTTCCGGCGTTCCGATAGGATCCGCCGTTCCGATCGGCTCGGCAGTACCGATCGGATACCCGGTCCCGATAGGGTATCCCGTTCCTGTCGGTTATCCAGTCCAGGTAGGGTATCCGGTGCAAATAGGCACGCCTGTTCAGATCGCGCACCCCGTTTCCGTCGGAACGCCGGTCCAGATTGCACATCCGGTTTCCGTCGGAACGCCAGTAGAAATAGCGCACCCTGTTTCGATCGGACAGCCGGTTGAGATCGGGCATCCTGTCACAATCGGCACCCCTGTCACGGTCGGCTATCCCGTCACGATCGGAACTCCGGTAACTATCGGCACGCCCGTCGATGTGGGAACCATAGTAAAGATAGGGAAATACTAAGCCCGTCATCTAATCAATAGCTTTGCATCACTTTGAGCGGCGTTAGTAGATTAAGCCCGAAATGATGGCGCTTCTTGTTGTAGTAGCGCAACCACTTCGGGAGCTTTTTGTTAATGACCTTCGTTTCTTTCGGCAACGAGCGAATCAGTTCATCCTGTATCGTCCGGTTGAATCGCTCGAGATGGGCGTTGTCGTTTGGCCGCCGGACCCTTGAGTGTCGATGCTCAACCTGCGCCCGTTCCCGGAATAGCCGCGAGAACTCCGGTCCGTGATCGCTTTGCAACATCCTGATCGTGAACGGTACCTTGCTCTTCATACGCTTGAGGAACTGCAGCGCCGTTCTTCCGCTCGCTTTCTCGCACGCCCACGCGTGGGCAAACCGGGTGCGCACATCTAAGCCCGTGAACACGTATATCCTCGTTCCGTCTCTGCGCAGCAGGTGAATGGTGTCCACTTGCACCAAATCGCCAGGTTTTTCAGCGTTGGGGCGAGCCGGGGAGATGCGCCCGCTCTTCTTCCATCGTTTCTTGAGCAAGCCTTTTCGGTCGAGCGTACGCTTCACCGACGAGAGCGAAACGATGACGCCGTCTTCCTTCAACGCCAGGTGGATGACTTCCGCTGAGCGCTTGAGATCATGGCGCTTTTCAACGATCTTCCGCACCACATCTGGCGTCAACTGCTTCGGATGGCGCTTCGGTTTCGACGAGCGCGTCGGGATCGCGTTGTATCCATGCGTCTTCGCCTTCCGCGCCCACCGCACGATTGAACTTTGGTTGAAGCCGGTATGCCGTGCGACCTTCCTCGTCGACCATCCGTGGTACAGGACCAGGTGTGCTGCCTCGCGACGTATTCGAGGCAGATGCGGATTCTTTGTATATGCCATATGCATCACCGTACCGCCCTAGGTGATGCCAAGCTATTGAACCATTACGTAAGCCTTGACTTTTTTCATTCTAGAGGTATAATTGCAAGAGCCTGAGAAGCCCCGATAGAGGGGCTTGGCAAAGGGAGCTCGCAATGAATAAGTCGACCATTCTGGCTGCGCTCATTGGCGCGGCAACTCTGATTGGCCTCTCGGCGCCCGCAAATGCGTTCCACCGCGGTGCGTTCATGCCGATGAGGTTTCCGGCGATGCAAATGCCGCATCGCCAGGCCGCCCCGCAGTTCAATGGGACCCCGATGCGCTGCCCAATGTATGACACCACGGGCGGAGGCGTATCTCCGCGCGACTGCGCCGGATTGGCGGCCCAGGCGCACCGACGTGTGATCTGGTTCGACAACCGTCCGGGGGCAAACCAGGTCGGCGTCGTAACGGGCGGAAGCCCGGTCGGCAACCCCGGCGGTAACGTCAGGCGCGGCAGCACGAGCTACGTGGTCATAACGCGGCATCGCCACACGGAAAGTCGCATCGCGACTCCCGTTCAGGCGGATCCGCCGGCACCCTCAGCAGCCAGTGCGAACGTGGACGCGGTCCCCGCGAACTGGCATGCCGTGAAGTGAAGCATGTTACGGCTAGCTAGACGCGAGCCAGAAGGCGCCCTGACCGGCGCCTTCTCTGTTTTTCCACATATCAGAATGCGTCGCTTGTGCTGCTGCGTCTCTCTGGCACAATGGGCCCATGAGTCTGGACAACCTCTACCGGATGCGCGACGCGCATAAGCGGATGAAGAAGAGCGAGGAAACGGTCCATCCTGTTACCGACGAAGAAATGGACTTGGGGGAACATGATAGAACGCTTGCCGACATTTTCCAGCCTAACAATAAAAAAGAGCAGGACAAATTTATCAACCGGTTCTGCTATGAAGAAGACCCTAAGATGGCAAAAGAGATAGCTGAAGCGCTTGCGGATGAACATCTCCTTACGCCGGAGCAGGACGCATTCCTTTCGAAAATGCTCCCACAATATAATTTGCGCACCGCGCAGGTAGAGCAGCTTCAGGAACGGATGACTCCCGAAATGATGGCTCATATGGGCTCCAACGACCCTCGGATACAAGAAGTCATCGACAAGATCGGCCCTGAAAAAGCAGCAAAACTATTCGCGGGAGAGTTCGATGAGCTCGCCATGTCGGACAAGAAGAAGTTCAAGAAAATTGTGGCGGAAATGCGGGAGATCCATGACCTCGAGACCCATGAGATCACCGCGAATTTGAACGCGAGGGTAATGGAAAATTTGCAGCGCTTTGGTATCAGCGAGGAAGAATATTGGCGGGCGACGAAAAGCGGCTTGACCGCGGAAACGAAGACGAATCTTCAGAAGTTGGCAGACGAGTCGGTTGGCTGGTTCAAGCGCGCGCTTGGCTTTTCAAAGCGGGGAGCCGATGAGCTATACAGAAATTTTGCGGACCAGAGCGAGATCCTGAAAGAATGCGATCGGCACATGAAAGGGATCGGCAGGGTACTGCAAGGCACGCTAACCGCAGACGTGCGGCTCGCCATCCAAAAAGCGATGCTTGAAGGCGGAGAGGTGAAAGACAAGAAAGAGACGCACACTGTTGAGACGATCCAGGATTACCGGCGTGCCAAAGAGGATTCAGACCCGAACCCGGCTGCGATTAAAGAGCGCTACCGTAAATTCGAAGAGGCGGAACTTAAGAAACGAAAGATCACTCCGAAAGATCTCGCCGCGTTCAAAGCCGTGCCAGGAAATAAAAAATTGTTCGATGGGATCGAGGATGCTTTCGTGAAAGAGGAGGCTACCAAGCGCTTCGGCTACAAAGCCATCGGTGCCCTAGCCTCATTGCTCAGCGTCTTATTCGGGTCCGCAACAACGATGCCGGACATCGAGCGGGACGTCCGAAACGGCCTAAAATGAATATGAATAGGGAACAACTGTTGGCGGAGATGGAGAAGCTCGCTGAAGCGGGGGACGAGAAAGCTTTCGATAGATTCGTGCTCGATCATTTCACGGAGTTCCCTGAAGAGGTGCAAGGAAAACTCCTGATGAATTTTTATACTGAAAACCTCGAGAAACGTGCGGGAGAAGCGGCAATAGCCGATATCCAAAAACAGGGGTTGCAGGCGCTCGAAGATCTCCAAAAGATAAAAGAATCGGTCCAAAAGGGGGAGTAGCGCCTTCATTGACACTTCCGGGGTTTCCCTTGTATAGTCCTCGTCAGGTCTCGCATGACGGGATCATCGCAGCAGAGGAGTTGTGCCATGAGAATAGTGACATTGACGTTGACGGCTGCGCTCGCGGCGCTCATCGCGCTGCCTGCGCAGGCAAACGGCATCAACCCCATGGTTTTCATGGGGCCCGCGATGCACATGATGCGCGGCAACCAGCAACCGCAGTACGGGCATCCGCAGTTTCGCCCGGTCTACGGAGGTCCGATGTACCGGCGGGGGTTCGAGCCGCGGTTCGCTCCGCGCCGGCATTTCGTGCGGCGCGGGTATCCCGGGCCGCTTGTTTTCGAGCGGCGAGGGTTCGTTCCCGGATCTAGCCATGTCGGCTACGGGGATGGCGGCAACGGCGGCGGCGAGTACGGCTACCGCAGCGGCGTGCGCGTGCATCGCGAATGGCATCGCCATTCCGAGTGGCGCCATTTCGAGTTCCGCGGCGGCTCGCGGCATTTCGAATCCCGACCCGGGTACGCGAGGCTAGCCTATCCGGCCCAGCGGCAATACGCACCTAGCGGATACGGCGGCAGGAACTGCACTTGCTGCTGTTGCGCTGCTCCGGCCGCATCGCCTTGCAATCCGCGGGCGAACGGTCCGGGCGATCCGCCGGATGACGAAGCGTCGCCGGGCGGGTCGAACGTGGATAACGTGCCGGAAACTTGGCAACGAGTCCAATAAGGAGGCATCATGAGATTTCTCGCTTGGATCGGAGGCATCGTCGTCGCGATCGCCGCGATCTACGGTGTGACCTGCTATTTCGGTGACCGGCACTTCCACGACGGCAGCCCGACATTGGGTCAGTACTCTAACACCTCAAATCGGGACAACGTGCCGTCGGATTGGCACCGGGTCCGATAGCTGCATGTGATCGGCGGGGCCTCGCGCCCCGCCGATCTTTATTACATAGAAACTACGTTTAGTAATCAGGACCTTTGCAACATCTGAGCGGGCGTTTGATAATTAATCCCCATGTGGAGACGTTCATCATTGTAATACGGAAGATATTTCTTGAGCGCAGCCTTGAACGTTGGGATTGAGCGGACGACTCCGGTTA
>DASZII010000073.1:0-6001 GCA_035949275.1 Minisyncoccota bacterium
CAACGCATATGGACCCCGCCGCCAAAGAAGCAGCTTTTGTGGTTGCGAGAGCACGACAAGCCGATCGCTAATAAGTTTGATGCTTTCTACAACACTTCTTCAATAGAAGAGAAATTGAGGCTGGCGCGAGATCTGATTGAAATTATCTAGCTGCTGTTGAGGGCTCGACGTGTACTGTAAAAAGTCGTCAGAAAACCCTTGTGGCACTTGATGTCAAAAGTTCGAACTGCCGACGGCCCGCAGGATTTGGCATGGTGTTATGCGATCGATGCCCTTATTTAGTAATCAAGTTTCTAATTGGGTAGAACCTGCTACAGTTAAAGTTATGAAAAATCAAAAGGGGTCTGCCGCGCTTTGGATAATCGTTATTTTAGTAATAGTAATTGTTGCTGGCGCGGCCTATTGGTATTGGACGCAGAATCCCTATCAACCAAGCACTTCGGTGACATCAACGTCAACACAGCAAACCTCAAACGCCCCGCAGACGAACGCCCAAGCGAACCAAGTTGTACAGCCTCAAACTGGTCCAGCGTTTTCCGCAACCCCGACTTCTGGTAAAGCACCCCTTACTGTGACTTTCAATGGTGTACTTTCAACTTCTAATCCGAGCACGTCCGGAGGGCTCGGAGTTGATGAGCCTTATATTACATTCGGTGACAATGAGCAGAGTGGTAATCCTGTGTTTTGTGCCAACACCCCTTCCGATGTTACCAATTACGTATACCCAACGTCCTGTATTTTTCCTAGCGTAAACCATACATATACATCCCCGGGTACATACACGGCGGTGCTTCATCTAGGTGAACAAAAAGGAACCCAAACCACACTTGGCACTGTAACAATTACGGTACAATAAGAGCATAAAGTTGCGAACGTTCCTCCTCATTTTGCCGAGTCGCCAAAGAGCCCTTACATTGCTTCAAAGGGTGTGTTTCTAGACCGACTGCAATACATACTTTATTATCGGGTGACCTAGGAGATATGAAAAACTACTGGCTTCTTAAAACAGAAAGTGATGCGTTCTCGATCGATGATCTAAAGCGTGCCGGCAAAGAACCATGGACGGGCGTGCGCAATTTTCAGGCGCGCAATAATTTGGCGGTGATGAAGGAAGGAGACCTGTGCCTCATCTATCACACCGGCGACGAGAAAGCGGTCGTTGGTGTCGCGAAGGTGGCGAGCGAGCCATACGCGGATCCCACACAGTTCGACAAAAAGAGCCATTACTACGAGCCGAAGAGCACGAAGGAGAAGTCAGTGTGGGTGCTCGTCGACGTGGCATTCGTGAAAAAATTGCCGCATCCCGTAACGCTCGCCGAGATCAAGCTCGACCCCAAGCTCGCGGCCATGATGCTCGTGCACGCGCCGCGACTTTCGGTGCAGCCGGTTTCGGAAAAACAGTTCAAATATATTGCCGAGGAGTTGGCGGTCTGAGTCGGCGTCGCTGAACGATCCCGTCAAAGTTCGTCCGACGTTCGAGGACGTGCAAAAAATTCTCTAGCGAGAACCTGACGTGTCGTTCCGTGTGACGTCTGCGAAAAGTCGCGCTACACTGTGTCTCACATGGCGTCGCCACGGAGGGTCGAGGCAAGAGAGCATCTGCGGAACATGGGCGGGGCATACCTCCTGTATGCGACAACTATTTTCCTGAGCGCGCTCCTGCTCTTCTCGGTCGAACCCATCGCCGGGAAATACGTATTGCCGTGGTTCGGCGGCTCTTCCTCCGTCTGGGCGACGAGCCTGCTCTTTTTCACGGGCATGCTCTTTTTCGGATATCTCTATGTATTCATCCTGACCAGGGCATCGTTGAATCGCCAGGTGACGATACACGCCGCCGTCATAGTTCTGATCGCTGCGTACACGGTGGTTTCGCTGGTGCGCTCTCATGCGCCGTATCCCCCGCTCGATTGGACGGTGGGCAATGCCGCGTCGCCGTATTTCAATGTCTTGCGCGCGCTTTTCGCCGCCATCGGGGGGCCGTTCTTCCTGCTCTCAACGACGGGGCCGCTGCTCCAATACTGGTACGGCACTTCCGCGAATCGGGAGCCGTACAAGCTCTACGCCTTTTCGAACGCCGGCTCTTTGCTCGCACTCATCGGGTATATGACGCTGATCGAGCCGGGAAGCACGCTGCACGTGCAAGAGAACGTCTGGCTCGTTCTTTTCTTCCTCGCCGTACTTCTAACGCTCTTTGTTGCGTTCTTTTTCCGCGGCAATCCGAAGACGGAGCCGCGCGAGAGCGATGCGACGATGCCGGGAACGCGCACACTCCTCTCGTGGCTGGCGCTCGCGGCATTGCCGACCTTCATGCTCGTTGCGACTACGACGGACATCACGCAGAAGATCGCTCCGGTGCCGCTCCTCTGGGTCATCCCGCTTTCCATTTATCTCTTTACGCTTATTCTGGCTTTCGCCGGTTTCGGGCAGTCCCGCTACGTGCCGCTTATTTTTTTCGCGGCGGCAACGTGGGCATACCTTCTTACGCCCGGTTCATCCGACACCGTTCTCTATACGATCGCCGCTTACCTGCTGCTTCTCTTTTTCTGCGGGCTCTGTTGCCATGCGCGGCTCTACGCGCTGCGGCCACAGACCGGCAGGCTTCCGCTTTTCTACCTGTTTCTTTCGCTCGGCGGCATGCTCGGAACTCTCGGCGCGAGCATTCTTGCACCGCTCATTTTCAAGGACTTCTGGGAGTTCCCGCTCGGCATTGCGCTCAGCGGCTGCGTCGCCTTTTACCTCTTATCTGACGTCTTTTTTCCGCGCATTTTAGACGAGGGCAAGATCAAACTCACGAAACTGCTCTTCGTATTCGTCGCGGCGGCGCTTTTCACGAATGTCGTTCTCGCGGACGGCGCTTATCCTTTTGCCCTCAATTTCAGGAACTTCTACGGGGTCGCGCAGGTGGGTTTTGGCGACGGGTTCGTAGCACTCTCCAACGGCACGACCTTGCACGGGCTCCAGTACACCGATCCGGCAAAACAGTACGAGCCGACCACCTATTACACGAGCGATTCCGGCGTCGGCCGCGCGGTTACCTACGAAGAAGCGATACAAAAAGGCAGTCCGCTCCGGGTGGGCGTGGTCGGGCTGGGCGCGGGAGTGCTCGCTGCGTACTGCCGCCCGGGCGATGCCTATGTGTTCTATGAGATAGACCCGAAGATAGTCAGTATCGCGCGGACGTACTTCAGTTTCCTTTCGCATTGCGCCGGCTCGGAAGTCCGCCTCGGAGATGCGCGACAGGTCTTGCAGGAAGAGGCGCTCGCCGGCAAGCCGGGCAAATACGACATCCTCGCCGTGGATGCGTTCAACGACGACACCATTCCCGTCCACCTGCTGACGCTCCAGGCATTCGAACTGTACGAGGAACATTTGCGCTCACCCCAGAGCGTTATCGCGATCGATGTTTCCAACCGCTATCTCGACCTTGCGCCGGTCGTCTTCAGGATCGCAGCCGAGAGCGGTTTCTCTGCCACGGAAGTATACGCGCAGGATTCGGTATGGGTGGTCCTATCGAAAGACCCGGCGATTTTCAGGAGCTCCGAATTCAAGGACGCCAATACATCGCTTCCGAAACCCAGCTCGACGATCTGGACGGACGACTACACGAGCATCTTTTCGGTCTTGAACCTGCCGTACTGAATCATACTGGGAGTGGAGGGCATGTTTCGGCCTTGCATTCGAACGGAGCAAGTTTATACGTTCCGGGAACGTGCGTGATACCGTACAACTTCGGTGCGAAGGACGAGGCGCACAACCAAGCGGTCGTGTTGAAGGAGCTACTCGCTGCCAGATAACCGCTTCGCGTTCACCTCGTGCAATGCGACGACGAAGAGCGACTCGCTCCAGCCGAGCGGCGTGTTGTCGTTGTAGAGGCTCGAGTTGGAGAAATAGAGTTCCGGCAGGCCGAGCTTCGTCGATGTTTTCTTAGCTTGTTCCAGATAATTCCGCGCCTTTTCCGTATCGCCTAATTTTTTATAGATGATGGAGAGCCAGCTCAAACCGAACGTCCACTCGGCTTCTTCCGACCATCCATCCTCGTTCTTGTTGTAGTAGCGGTCTCCTTTGTAGCGGATAACGCCGCGATCGCGGAGAAGATGATATTCGACATGATCGAGGATCGCCTTCGATTGCGCTTCGTCGGTCAGATGATAAGGCCAAATGAGGGAAAGGAGCGCGAGGTCGACGAACTTGCCCATGGACTCGCGTGGGAGGATCGCGGCGAGCGCCATCTTTCCCCGTTCGATCAGTTCGTCGGGAACTTCGATACCCTCGAGGCGCCCTATCGATATAAGTCCCGCAAGGCAGGCGCCGACCGACGAGGCGTGCACCTCTTCGTTCTCTTCCCACATGCCCGAGTCAGGGTCGTGCCAGTATTGGAGCGTGGAGAGGTACCACACGAGTTTTTGCAGGATACTTCGGTCATCATCGTCTTTCACTATCGATCCTTTTTGTTCTTTCTCCAGCTCGCCGATCTCGAAAAGAACGCAGCCGATCGAATCGTTCTGCTTGTTCCCCCATTCCTCCCAGTATTCGTCGAACGTTTCCGGATGGTAGCGCGGATGGATGTACTGGTGCGTATAGTCCGGCTTTTTCGCGATCGCGTGATCTATTTTGTATTCGTGCTTCTTGAAAATATCGAGGATCGCGCGGTACGTTTTCCGCACGGTCCCGAGATCGCCCAGGACTTCGAAGGCGATACACTCATAAAAATTGTCGCGCAGCCACGCTTTGTCGTACCCCGTTTCCGCACCTTTTTTCGACGCAGCAAAAAGGCCGGAATCGTATTGCAAACCTTCGAGTATCTTCAAATGCTGCTTCAGGAGCTTGTCGTACACTTCCGATGCCATCGGATTATTGTACCAGCAGCGGCGTAGCGTGAGACCAGTCGTCCGTAAATGTTTTCATGAGCGATGTAACGATTTCCGGATCGGAAACGATAACGCCCAGTTCACGATTCTGGTCGAGGGACGTGCTTGAGAAATTCTCGGAGCCGATGAACGCCTCTCCGGCGTCCGCAATGACGACTTTCGCATGGATGTAGAGCGGGGCGCTCGCTTTGTAGGTGCGTATGTGCACCCCGGCACCCGATAATTCTTGGAACGCTGACTTCCAATTCGAGGAGTACGTCATGATGAGCTCGACATCGACGCCGCGCTCGGATGCCGCCTCGAGCGCGGAGATGACCTGCGCGTCCTGCATTTCTTCGTTGTAAATTTCCAAAGAACTTTGCGCGCCGTTGATAAGCGCGAGAATTTGTTCGCGGGAATCCGGGCTCCAGACGAGACCCTCGCCTCTCTGAGCTTGGGAATTTTGTCCGTTCCAATCCGAATCGAACGCTTGTTCGATGGCGGCGGCATCATTTTGGTCCATATCGACGATGCCAAAATCCCGGTCAGACTTGTAATAGTGCGGCGTGAAGTTGAAGGTCATAATAAGCGTCCTTGAAGAGTCGATGATGAGCGCTTTCTCGTGCGTAAGCGCGAAATAGCTGGGTGACCAATGCACTTGCACGCCGTTGTTTTGCAAGTAATCGAACGCTTCCTGATTAATACTCGAACCCGCGCCGAAATACCCATTGTCGAGAATGACGCGCACCGATATTCCCTCTCGCGCACGCTGCGCGAGCAATTGCTCGATATTCGTATCATTGAATTCATACATCACGACATCTATCGAGCTCGACGCGCTTTCGATCAAACGCTCGACAGACGCCATACCGTCCTGCGGTTCGGTGATGAGCGCGAAGGTGCTCGTTGAACTATTCGCACTGAACGCAGGTGCGGCCTCGATCTTCGGCATTGCGGAAGCTCCGATCTGAGATCTCGAACCGTAGAGCGCCGCTCCGGAGATGAAAAGCAGTGCAAGTGCGATAACGCCGAAAACGACCCCGGTTTTCCTGGACCCCATATGCGCACAGTATACCGCAGGCTAACGACCGCATGAGCGACCTCGTAGGTCGCTCATCGAGAGCGGCTGCTTCGCGCGAGGAGCGCGATCAAAA
>DASZII010000074.1:0-6391 GCA_035949275.1 Minisyncoccota bacterium
ACTTGCAGAAGCAACGAGTGGAACCGATCGAATAAATAGAGATATGGCAGTACGAAAAATTGGACATTCTTGGCGCGTGGACTTCTGGTTCAATGGCACGCGATACAGAGTAAAAGGACCGGACAACTCAAAAGCTGGAGCCGAGGCATACGAAGCTCTCTTGCGGCAAAAATTGGCGCGCGGTGAATCAATCGAAAGAGTTGCGAAGCAAGAAGAGGCGACGTTCGAGCAATTCGCACAGAAATGGCTTGAAGGGTACGTAGTTCCCAACAATAAGCACTCGGAACAGCGATCGAAAAAGTACGTCCTAGACGGGGCACTCGTCCCGTTCTTCGGGAAGATTCCCGTCGGGCGTATTACTTCGTATCACATTGAGCAGTTCAAAGCGCACATGATTAAAGAGAGAGGGATAACGAACAAGACGATAAAGAATTACCTGACCGTCTTGAACAAATGCTTGGGCACCGCGTACGAGTGGCTAGAACTTGAGGGGGCACCCCCCAAGATCAAATGGCCCAAGTGTGCGCCGGGGCGAACGGATTACCTCTCGCCCGACGAGTGCGAGGCACTGCTGTTCCATTCTGACGGCGTCGTGTACGAGCTGGTACTCACCGCGCTGCGGACAGGAATGCGTCAGGGGGAGCTTAAGGGACTTCAGTGGTCCTCGATCGACTGGGAGAACCAAAGCGTTGTGGTACGACATTCCCGGGACGACCGGATGAAGATGCTCGTTCCGCCGAAAAGTAACCGAGTGCGACACATCCCGCTGGACGTTGACGTGTACGAGGCTCTGTACAAGCGAAAGAAAAGCATCGGGTACGTGTTCCTTGATAGCGACGGAGAGCCGTTCGACTACCACCGCATGGAACGCAGATTGAGCAAGGCGTGTGCAGACACCGGGTTACGCAAGATCGGGTGGCACACCCTACGGCACACCTTCGCTTCCCACCTTGCGATGAGAGGCGTGCCGCTTCGGACCGTTCAAGAGCTGATGGGGCACTCGAACATCACGACCACCATGCGGTACTCGCATGTTGCACCTTCGAGCCTGCGAACGGCGATCGACATGCTCAACCCTAAAAGGATGCTACAGGCAGACTTTGGGCACTATTTGGGCACCGAGTGGATCGAAGCGCAGCGGCAAGACGCGACTCAAAAAAGCCGTGCTCCGGAAAACCCTTAATTCTCCTGCTGAAACTTGGAGAGTGGTTGGTATAAGTCTATCCCTTGCTTGTTGCGGGGGCGGGACTTGCACCCGCGACCTCCAGGTTATGAGCCTGGCGAGCTACTACTGCTCCACCCCGCTATCAATGAACGGCCATTATACTCGCGGACGACATGCTGAGCAAATTTGGCAGTACATGAGCCTCTGATGAAATTTCTTCATCGACAGGGCTGTAGTAGGACTGAGAGGGGAATTGTTCCCTTCCCATCCGTTCTGATCCGTACGCATCCGTATTCGGATGGGGTCCAGAAGACGTGACTTAGCAATAAAACGATAGATGTAATCTATATATGAGAGAACGTATCCTTTATGCGCTTATCGGCCTCCTTATGGCCGCCGGATTCCTGGTTGCGGTACCTGCATTCGCGCAATCTGAGCAGGGAGCGCCTCCGCCCGGCCCCGGCGGATGGGGCGGTCCGGGCCATGGCCGCGGCGGCACGATGCATATGATGCCCGGCGTTTTCGGCACGGTAAGCTCAGTCAACGGTGACACCATCGTCCTGCAGAGCAAAGCGTTCGGCAGGAGCGCGAGCAGCACGAGCCCGACCACATACACGATCGATGCAACGAACGCAACCGTCTTCAAGAACGGCGCGACTTCGACCGTATCGTCGATCGCAAGCGGCGACACGCTAATGGTGCAGGGCACCGTGAGCGGGACGAACGTGACGGCGACCCGCATCAATGACGGCGTGCCCGCACAAGGGGGTCTGCCGCCGGGGCAGCGGAAAGGACCGGGTGCGCTCGGCTCGCTTCAAGGCAACGGCGAACCGGTGATCGGCGGCAGTGTCACCGCGATAAGCGGCACTACGCTCACGGTCACCAACAAAAGCAGCGTGACCTACTCGGTCGACGCGGCCAACGCGACCGTCGTCGTGAAGAATGCGACTTCCTCTGTCTCGGCGATCCAGACCGGCGACAACGTGTTCGTGCAAGGCACGGTGAACGGGAGCGCGGTGACCGCCTCCTCGGTCATCGATCAAGGGCAGAGCCCATCGCAAAATTCTTCCAGCAACGGAACCGGAGGCGGAGCTCCTCCGATGATGCGCGGATTCGGCGGCATCTTCGGGGCGCTCGGCAATCTCTTCCACAACCTCTTCGGATTCTTCTAGAGTTCGAGAAAACACAGCTGGCAACATTACTCGCAGTACGAAACGGCGCTCCGTATCTACGGCCTGCGCCGTTTCGTTCGCGTGTCGCGTCGGGGCGTGTCGTTAGCGCCCGGCAACCTCCTCGATCGCCGCGAATACGACTTCGGTGCAAATGAGGATAACGACGAGCACCACTCCCAGTTCAAGCGGGCGCCACGTCACGTAATAGATCGACGCGCCAGCGGCATAGACGAGGTACCCGCACGCGATCGCGCAGAGCGCGGAATTGATGTTCAAAATAGTATTCCAAAGCAGTTCCATAGGGAAGGGGATTATAACATTATATGGGCAAGAGTCAAATACACGCTCGCAGAGGCCGTTTTTTTGTTGTATTCTCTCGAAGAAGTCGGGGTAGCTCAGACGGTTAGAGCGAGCGTTTCATAAGCGCTAGGTCGTGGGTTCGATCCCCACCCCCGACACCGGTCAGTTGCATGGGACTCACGATGAATCCTTTATGCCGTTGCCTTTGCCAGCACGCGAGGCGCCAGCGAAAACTCATCGGCGGGATGAGCTTTCCGATCATTTTGAAAAGTCCGTGCTCGTCCATCCACAGTGCGTACGCGACGTACACGTGATCGAGCGCGAGCAACTTTTCTTCCGCGAGCGCGCGAAGCCCGAAGATACCGCACACACTGAAAAAGAGCGCCGTCAGCCGCAGGCCATCGAGCGGATTCGCGCCCGCGAGGAAGGGCATCCACGCCAGGAACCAAACGATACATTTGGCGACGTACACGGGATGTTTCGAAAAGCGATACGCTCCCGTCGTGATGATCCCGCGGTTCGCGAGATTGGAAGACCGTATCCCGAACTGCGCTTCGCCCCACAGGTGCACGAGCGAGAAGAAAAGTATCAAAGCGCCGACCGCGACCATGAGAGCCGGCACCTGCTGCGACGCGGTGACCCACGGCTGTATCCAGGCGGGCGACGGTGACGTGCCGTAGTACGTGAACCAGTGCAGCGTCGCGTCCCAAAAAGGCGGGTAGCAGGCGAGCGTGACGGTCCACGCGAAGAACGAGCTCGAGACGGCTTTCGTTTCCGTGTTCAGGAAGCGCGCCCCGAAAAGATATCCGGGCGTGACCGCGGCGATGATGAGCGCGTAGACCATGATGAGCAGGTAATATTCGTTCTGAGCGAAGGAGCCGCTTAAGAGCGCGAGCTCTTTGCCGCGGAACGTATTGATGCTTGTGAAGAGCGTACAAAAATTGATGGGCAAAAAGAATCCCCGGATGAACCACGTCAGGAGCTCGTCGCGCATATACGGCCATCTGATCTCCCGAATACGCCCCAGCGCAAGAAGTCCCAGCTGATAGGCGCCGCGCTCGGACGCGCCTCTCATGTGCGTGCCGAAGAGGATCGCGCCGGCGCTGAGGACGGGGGTAAGCGCGAGCAGTATCGGGAGAGCCTGAAACAGCGATGCGTATTGCGGCAGCTGGTATTCAGTGAGGGTGAACCATGCGAGTACGATAAGGCCCATTCCGACGAGGGTCCCGATCCAGGCGACGCCCGCATGCGGTAACAGCTTCCCGATCGGCTGAGGCTTCGCGTATTTCAACGCGCGTCTCGCCTCGAGAGCGCTCATCACGACGATGGCGGCCGCAAGAATGCACACCGTGAGGTATACCGTTGGGATCCCGAACGACGCGAGATCGAAATACGTAGCGATGATGACCGCGCACAAAATGAACGGGTCGGCCCACGTCGTTACGGTTTCCGCCGCGATCCCGGGCAGCCCTTCGATCAAGCTGGTTTCTTGCCGTTGCATACCCCTTAGCGCAATGGATCGCTGATCATCGGAGCGCGAATCGCCGATGGAGGAGCGTGTAGTACATGAGGAGGTAACCGGCAGAAAGCGCGGAACCGCAGATGAGGAGCGTGTAGAGCGCGTCGCCGAGCGTTCCGAAGTCGAAGCCGGTATAAGGGATTTGGGAAAGTCTCACCGTGGGTGTCGTGGGCGGCGGAGGATAATACGCCTGAGTCTGCACGGTCGTATTACAGGTCGCACTTCCGCCGCTCGGCCCGAGGACCGTAAGCGTGTACATCGATGAATTGTAGGGAGGCAACGCCATCTCACCGTTCGGCGCGACATTTCCAAATCCGCTCAGGGTCGCCGAGACCGCGCCGACGCTTTGCCACTCGATGAGGCCTTGCGAAATGCTGACTACGCACGAAATGTTCTGAGGATAATAGATGGGTTGAGGAGTCTGATACGGGATAAGCGGATATGCGATCGGCGTGGGGACCGGATAAGGAGTTGGTACGGGATACGGGGTCGGCACGGGATACGGAACCGGGATCGGGTAGATCGGAATTATCGGGGGGAACGGTTGCGGCGGCGGAGTCGGGGGGGTGGGAGGAGGATAATACGGCGGCGGCGGATAATGCGGTGGCGGAGGATAATGCGGGGGAGGGGGCGGCGTCGGTGGGACCGGAGGAGGCATCGGCGGCTTTGGAGGTACTGGCGGTGGCGGAGTCGGCGGAGGCGGAGTCATCGGCGGACTGAAAAAGCTCGAAGAACCTCCGCTGTTGCCGCCTTCGCTCTCTTCGCCGCCGCACCCGCACCCGCTATCGCTTACGCTGTTCGCGGAGTCCGCTGTGTCGGCCGTACCGCTGTCCGCTGCAGAGCTGTTGCCTCCGCAACCGCAACCGCTGTCGCTCGTATCGCTACTGCTGCCATCGGTAGAATCGCTACTGCTACCGTCGCTGCTGCCATCGGATCCACTTCCATCGCTTGAACCACCGTCCGAACTTCCGCCGTCGGCGCCCCCATCACCTCCGCCGGCGTCTCCGGCACCACCGTCGCCACCGCCACCATCGCCACCGCCGCCATCCTGTGCATGTGCGAACGTTGCACCAAAGGCTTGCATGCCGCCGTGCGCGAAATCATATTCGGCGAGCCCGAGCGGCACCGCGTGCAGCAAGGCGAACGAAACCGAGACCAAACCTATCAGCAAAAAGCCGGACCTATGCTTCGAAAGGATCTTTCGTATGAAAATCATAATGAGGTTTTGGTAAACGGTAAGGTGGGGCGGCTGAGCGCCCCGACCTCGGGTGGCGCGTTACGGACATCGGCATGGCACATATCGCTCCACGCGATAGGCGTCGTAGACCTTCCGGGAGCAGTGACGCACCGGTCGTTCCACCACCCTCACGTAGACGTACGCGTGGCGCGGCCTCGGGGCCACCCTGACGGTGCAAGGATTCGGCCGATAGTAGCCGAAGCAGCCCGCCTGAGCGTCCGCCGGCCACAGCAAGGCTGCGGCTGCAACGCAAAGAACGAACAAGAGCGGTTTCATGGCACTCCTTTCCCGCCGTAAAGGCGAAATCGAGAAAGAATAGGCACTCTTGGTTTACTGCTGAGCAACCTACAGTAGCAATCATGAGGTACCCATGAACGAGAAAATAAGCAGGGATCAGGCTACTTTTGAGTGGTACTATTCTCTACATGAAACTGGTCTTCGTCCGTCACGGTCAGACCGACTACAACAAACAAGGCATCGTTCAGGGACAGGAAAAGGATCCTCCGCTCAACGCTGAGGGAACAGCGCAGGTGGAGAAGACCGCCTTGCGGATCCCGGCGGAGATCGACCGCATCATTTCTTCTCCGCTCAAACGGGCATTGCAAACGGCCGGGATCTTGAATAAACGATTGAATAAATCGATAGAGGTCAACGACGAGCTAAAAGAATTCAAATACGGCAGCCTTGCGGGGAAGACCTGGGCGGAGATCGTCGCGGTAACGGGAGATGAAGATGTATATGAGAAGGATTCGAACGTCACCTTTGATTACCGGCCATATGGCGGGGAATCGGCGCAGGACGTAAAAACGCGCGTGTCCGGGTTTGTCGATGAAGCAAAGAAAAAATATCCCGCCGAAACGATCTTAATAACGGCGCACGGAGGGATCATAGACACGATGCACGTGCTGTTCCCGAGGAGCGAACGGGAGGCATCGGACAACGCCTCAGTACATCAGTTCGAATTCTAAAGCCTTGCGCGGACGATTGGACGTTGTTCG
>DASZII010000075.1:0-8346 GCA_035949275.1 Minisyncoccota bacterium
GAGGCGATGCGCGCGCTCGGCTATTCGATGCAGGAAGCGCGCGAGGCGCTCCGCAAGGTTCCCGCCGACATCAAAGAGTCCGGCGAGCGGCTGCGCGCCGCACTGAAGTCGGTCGGTAAGTCATGAACGGGCTGAAAAAAACCATCGCGGACGCGCTTCCGCCGCAGATCCTCGCAGCGTACCATTTGTGCCTTGCGTATTTCGGCGCCTTTTTGTACGGCTTTCCGTCCAAAAAATTGCGCGTCATCGCGGTGACCGGTACAAAGGGAAAATCTTCGACGATCGAGATGCTGAGCGCGATATTCGAAGAGCGGGGTGAAAAAACTGCGCTCCTCAATTCCATTCGCTTCAAGATCGATAAGGATTCGAGGCCGAACGTTCTGCGCATGTCGACGCCCGGGCGGTTTTTTATTCAACGGTTCCTCGCGGACGCGGTCAGGGCCGGTTGCACCACGGCGATACTCGAAATTACGTCCGAAGGCGCGCGGCAATTCAGACACCGCGGGATCGAACTCGATGCGCTCGTCTTTACCAACCTCGCACCCGAGCACATCGAATCGCATGGCTCCCTCGAGGCGTATGCGGACGCGAAGTTCGAGATCGGCAAACAGCTGGTGCGCTCTGGCAAACGCCCCCGCGTCATGATCGCAAACGCGGATGATCCGGCATCGACCAGATACGTGACGCTGCCGGTCGAAACGTCCCTCCCCTTCACCCTCTCGGCGCAAAAGCCCTACGAATTCAACGACCGCGGCGGCTACCTCACGCTCGAAGGCGAGAAGATCGCCGTCGACCTTCCGGGAGAATTTTCGCTCAAGAACGCGCTTGCCGCAGCAACGACCGCGCGATCTTTCGGCGTTCCGACTCCCGTCATCGCGCACGCGCTTTCCAAACTCGGTACGATCCCCGGCCGCGCGGAGCGCATCGAAGCGGGACAGGACTTCACGGTGATCGTCGATTACGCACACACGCCGGACTCGCTCCGGGCGCTCTACGATGCGTTCGACGCGCGAAGAAAAATATGCGTCCTCGGCTCGACCGGCGGCGGCCGCGATAAGTGGAAACGGCCGGTCATGGGCGCGATCGCCGACGGGCGGTGCGACGAAGTCATTCTCACCAACGAAGACCCGTACGACGAAGACCCGCTCGAGATCGTTCAGCAGATGACGAAGACGATGAAGCGCTCCGCAACCATCGTGATGGACCGTCGCGAAGCGATCGGCCGCGCGGTCAGTATTGCGAAAGAGGGCGACGCCGTCTTGATCACCGGCAAAGGTACGGATCCGTGCATCTGCGTGGCGAGAGGGGAAAAGATCCCCTGGAGCGATTCGCAGGTCGCCCGGGAAGAGATACAAAAAGCCCTCGCGCGAAAGCCCTTATAATGTAATGAATCTCTATGGTCAGAACCGTCGCCATATATCTCTTCTGGGCGCTCATCGTCATATTGATACTACTCTGGCTTCTTTCCGGCGGCATCGGAAAGGTAAAAGCGGCGGCCGCATACTTTATGGACCCCTTCACCTCCGGTCTCTATGGAGGCGGAGCGGTGCAATTGCCGTGGGCAGTGCCTATACCACAGGGTCCCGATATTTCGAACCTGACGGGCGACAGCCTGCCTGCGCAGACAGGCTCCGCGCAAAACTCGCAAGCGGAGACCTTCGGAAATCAATCTCCATACAGCAATGGGATCGCGCTCACGGCGGATGGTGCCAGCGCGAGCGATCCGGAGCAGGAATACATTGCCATACAAAACACCGGCCAATCGGTGGTAGATATAAGCGGCTGGTCGTTGCAGAGTGCGCTCTCCGGAGCGCGTGCATACCTCCCGCTCGGGGCCGATTTCTTCCGGCTCGGCGAATTGAATGCGCAGATCGGCATCGAACTGCCGCCTGGCGGCACGGCGATCGTCACGACCGGCGTGTCGCCCGTCGGTACGTCGTTCCGCGAGAATGTCTGCAGCGGCTATCTCGAACAGCTCCAGCAATACACCCCGCCGATGCAAACGCAGTGTCCGTCGCCCGGCGACGCAGCTGCGCAGGCGGGGCAGTACGGACAATCGTGCGCCGACTACGTTTCCTCAATCCCGTTCTGCACGTTCCCGCAGCATCCGTCTTCAGATCTGTCGCTGCAATGTCAGGCCTATGTGCAAACGACGTTCTCTTATAACGGCTGCGTCGCCATGCATGAGAACGACCAAAATTTCGCCTCCAATGACTGGCGCGTATACCTCGACGGCTCGCAGGAGCTTTGGAGCAATGCCCACGACACCATCCGCCTGCTCGATGCACAGGGTGAAGTTGTCGCAGTGACATCTTATTAGTAGCGTCGCGTGCGCAACGGCAATGATGTTCAGATCTTTCAGTTCGTTGCGATCGGCTCGATTTTCCTGGATCTCAACGTATACGATCGAGGGGGCTTAATTTGCCCGCCACGGTATTTCTCCTCCCAAAGACTCTGAAACCGTCATGGCCGCAACTAGACCGTCCTCATGACATGCATACCCGAAGTAACTGCCGCAATAATAAATACCACCCACTCCTTGCAGTTTCGGCAACTCTTCCTGTGCCTCGTATGAGTTTGCCGTAAAAGCCGGGTGGGTATATTCGAATTCTCCCAAGCGGTCTTCCTGTCTGACCGCTTCGGTATTGATGGAGAGAAAAATCGGGTATCGCTCGTCGATGCCCTGAATTGGATTCAGCCAGTAGGTTATGGCCATGTCGCCGTCGGTACGCGGCAGGCGGTCGGTATTGTTAAATGCCGCCCAGCATTTGCTGCGCAGGGGCATCACGCTCGCGTCCTTGTGAATAATGAATGTTCGTTTTTTCGTGTATGGGAAAGATCCTAAAATGCGCCGTTCGTCTTCGGTCGGTTCCGCCAAGAGCTCTAACGCCTCGTTGGCGTGCGCCGCGATGATCGCTTTATCGAATGTTTCGCTAGTGCCTTCCATGAGCGAAACGACGATCTTGCCGTCAACACGGTGGATACTTTTGACCGGTGTGTTGAGGCGTATGGCATCTTTGTATGGCGCGGTCAGACGTTCGATATATTCACGAGTACCGCCCCTAAGCATCCGCCATGACGAGAAGGCGCCGAAACGCAGATCAGCGCCGAGCATGTTGTGGCGCGCGAGGAAGCCCATGAGCGTCTCGGCCGGCCACTCCAGCACCTCCGCGCGAGTTAGAGAAAAAATGCATGCATACAGCGGCGTAATGATGTTCTTTATGCAGTCCTCGTTTATGCGTCGTGCCGCAAGATATTCGGCGAAGGTGTGGCTCCGCAACCATTCGCGCCGATGCTCAAGATCGCGTTTCCCGATCCAAACGAAACGCTCATAATGCCAGACGAGCCGCCACGAACGTAGCGAAAGGGTATTGTTCCACTGTAGTAGCGGTTTAGCGCTCGAATATTCGAGCCTGCCATCTTCGAAGCTCCCGCTGAAGGATAGGTTGGTCGGTAGCTTGTGAGACTCAGGCAGTCCGATAGCGCGCAGAAGCTTGTCGAAGTTTTCGTAATTTTTGCGGTCGAATATCATCACGGCCGTGTCTACAGCAAACCTTGTATCGCCGTAGTTTATATCGATCATCTGTGCGTGTCCGCCGATATAGCTGTTCTTTTCGAACAGGACTATGTCATATTTTTTGTGCAGAAAATAGGCCGCCGCCATGCCGGATATTCCCCCTCCGATTATCGCTAATCTCTCTTTGGTCATACAGAAAAGGATACCGTGGATATTCGAGTCCCAGAACTAACCGGTAAGCAGCGACATCGAGAACGCTGCCGCACATCGCCGTGTCGAACCTATTTACCGCCCGCGGCGAGCTGCTGGTCGATCACTGCTTTGACTTGCGCATAACTTTCGGCGCCATTGATCCACTGTGTGCCGATGAGGAGTGCGGGAGTGCCTTGCACGCCGTCTTGTTCGCCTTCCTGTTTGTCCGCGTCCATCGCGCTCTGATATTGGGTCGCATTGGAAACCGCGAGCTGTGCGACCTGCGCCGTTTGCGCCGGAGTGAGCACGGTCGCGGTTATCTTCTGGATCTCGGCGATCGATGCCCAGCCGGTATTTTCCTCGCCCTGGTTCTGATAGATGGCCGAATGCCAGGCTTCGAACTCGTCCGGCGCGACCTGCCATACCGCGCGGCCCCAATGACCGAGCGTGTCGGAGTCGGGACCGAGGAATGAGAAGTCCTTGTAGACGATCCTCACCTTGCCGGTATCGACATAGTCCTTGATGAGCTGCGGCATGACGGTGAGTTCGTTCTGTTTGCAGTACGGGCACTGATAGTCGAACCAGTACGCTATCGTGAGAGGAGCATTTGCGCTGCCGACAATGGGATTTCCTTTTGAACTTACCTGGTCCGCACTGACGGTCGACGTTGCGGAAGGCTGCGTACTCGGCGTATTTGCCGTATTTGCATTCGCGCTGCCGCCTCCCTGATGGCCGATAATGAGGATCGATCCCGCGACAACGATCCCCGCGATAACGATAGCGATGGGCGTGTAAAGATTTGAGTTGATGTTCATGGCACGAAAAGATTCCTATAAAGTCAGCCCAGTATACCAGATGTTTTTTGCGGTTCAGAAACAGAGAGAGCCGTCAGTCGCAGCGACGATTCGCTCAGGTTCACCGTGGAGGAAGGATTGGGAAAACCGTGGGTTCCCAGGTGTTCCATTCCTGACGGGAATGCACTTCGTGTCCCCCGAGTGTGAGGCAATTATAACCATCCTGCAAGACGCGAATTACATGCGGCAAATGGGTTTGCAACTGCGTTTTATACGAATACTCGAAAAAGCGGAGGCGGAGGAAAATGTTGCCGCGAACGCGAAGTGTTGAGCTATCGAGGGCAGCATGAGATTAATATAAGGTTATGATATCGTACAGCCGTGCCTTTTGCGCTATGCGGTTGGGTGTCCTGCACAAGCGCTTCGGTAGCAGATGACTCTGCCGATTAACTTCATCGGTTCGAATAAGCTTTTAAAATTCCCCCGAGTATAACTTAATTATAAGTATGTTTTCCGACCGTTCGCTCATGCAACAAATGGCTATGCAGCTTCACTTTATCCAGATGATGCAGAAAGCCGAGGAGCAAGCGATTCTCTGAAAAATCAGGTGTGGGAGACGCTTCGACCCGAACAGAACTTTAATATACTAGCGACAAGTTATTGCGAACTCGTTATTCGCTTAAGGGTAGCGAACGCTCGATCGATATCGCCATCTTTGCACACGATACTCAACTCTGTATTGACGGACATGATCTCGATGAAGCTGATGCCTTCAGTCGCAAGTGCTCGCAGTATCGGATAATAGACGCCCGGAACATCTAGGCTTGCCTCAGGAAGACGTAACGTTATTACCGATAACCTCTCTATCTTCCGTATGCCCTTCCGCTTTCCAACAAGAGTTCTAAATTCCTTTTCAAACTCCGCATTAATGACCAATATGGATTCATGCACCCCCTGCGAAAAAGCGATGAACACGTCTTTTCGGTTTCGAAGCTTCTTGAGCAAAGGTTCAAGTATCGGCGGCAACGCGTCAGTATTGGGAAGAACAAACTCAATCATTTTTGACCTAACAGTAATGTCGCTAAGTTGTTTCAAAAAACGATCTCCGAAACGAGGGCGTTTCAACTCAAGCGAGATTCTATGGAGAGCCATGGCGATTGTTCCGTCGCTCACTTTCTCGTATAGACGCCTCTCAATCTGCGGACGCAATACCCGTGCGATTTGCGCGTAATTTCCCATTCCCGTGGCAACCACCTCATTTAAGAAAGGCGATGTCGATAGTATCTCGCGCACTGTCTGGGTAACTGTTCTCATGTCTTATATATAACATTATGTAATATATCTGTCATTAACGCACTAAAATTTGTTCGCGCACGATCGGAAACATATCGTTGCTCTCGGAGCAGCAACGCTCTTTTATGGAGGTGAAAAATGTGCGGTAGCGCATGGCCTGAATCTCTAAATCAGGGTGATTCGGTCAACTTCTTCGCGAGCGGCCATGGGAAGCTCGTGAATGAGCAGGTCTGGGATGAATACATCACGAAGTACGGAAAGGGGCCGTTCATCGTTACTGAAATCCGCGGGGTGGTGTGGAGGAAAGTTACCCTCTCAACCACACCGCCGGTCACCGTGCCGATAAGCTGGGTGAAGCGCACAGCATAGTGCGTCTGACCTCACAGATCACTTTATGGGAGCCGCTTTCAGCGGCTTCTTTTCTAAGCCTGCGATCCGCAAGAGACATGGATTCCAAGACCGTACCAAACGCTAGTCAAAAATTCGATTCCTACTCGGGTGTTACTCGAAAACACGAAAAATGCCGACACGAATCTTCAAAAAATCCTTATTTCTCTACCTCGTATATTAGGAATCAATCTGTCCGCCCGGCAGGGATCGAACCTGCGACCGTCTCCTTAAAAGGGAGCTGCTCTACCGACTGAGCTACGGGCGGCACTGAGGCGCGAAATGAAAGCCTGCTTTCATTTCCGCCGAAGGAACCGTCCGAAAGCTTTGCTTACGGGCGGTTTCGCAAAATATAGCACCTTAGAGCGACAAGTCGAACGCATGGAAAGACATAGATCTTCGTATATCTCAAAAAAGTTCGAGCGGCCGTCGGCCGCTCGAATCGCGAAGTCGCAATGACTCGCCTTGTGGTTGACCCAAGCGGGTCAGGCATGCACATGATGCGTGCGCGGTCCGCCGTGCATGTGCCTTGACGCTGTCCTGCATTGTGAGATCTGGGCCGCATAGCCGGCAAGCTCTACGAAGCGGAACGGGGCTCCCGTTGCGAATTGCTGACGCAACTCTCGCGAAAGCCTGCACCGCCCGTCCACAGGATCCGGAAGTGCCGTCGCAGCCCAATGCACCACAATGCCCTGGCTCACTTTATGTTGAAGCGTGTCCGCATAGCCGGCATCTGTCGTCATGATGACGATCTCCTTGATTTCCCGCGGGTTGAGCGGCCCCAGCCTCCCCAGGATCAAGTCGTCATCGGCTTCGTTCTCGCTCGCGACGAACACGATATCGAAGCCCGCAGCCGTCGCTTGACGCTGGATCGGGCAGTGGACGAACTCCGGATGAAGCGTGATGACCGGGCGGAACGCCACTTTGCGACAGATCCCGATCCGATGGACCAGAACCTGATAGAGTCCAGCGAAGTTGATGAAATCAACCCCGATGGTGTGTTTCATGAATAGGGCATTGGCACCGTCGATCAAAACGGCCTTCCGACCCTCAGTTCCCGCCGACGGAGTGGCCCGCATGGCTGTTTCCCCTCTGTACTCTGTAAAGGAACGCACCTGATGCGCATTCCTTGTATAACTATTGCACGGGATTCCCGTGAGTCCAATTACCCTGTGGAAGAGCCGATTTAGTGCTAGTTACAGTGGCAGGTCGATCGAAAAGGCCCCGGCGCCGGAGAAAAGAAGCGAGAGGCAGATGACGAACAAAAGGAAATACGCAACCCCCGAAAGCGGCAGGATCGAAGAGTAACTTCTGACGCCGAGCCCGTGTTTGAGTGCGATCAGCATGCCGACAATCGCCGCGCCCTGCGTCCATAATCCGATGCAAAGGAGAATGCCGACCGCAAGCGTTACGAGCGCCGACGTCCAGACCATCCATCCGCGGATGTGCCCGACGATGATCACTCGCGCTCGAGAGATCTCATCGCGCGCGACGACCATGCGGTACGCGATATAGATGAACGTAAGCCCCGCTGCGACTCGAAGCATCGCCGTCGCAAGCGGTGCCAGAAAGAGGAGCCCCGGGAAAAGCGAAAGCATGCCGGAAGTGTAGCACGCATGCTAGGCTGCCGTCATGCGGGAAATCGCGGTGCTTTTACACAATATCCGGAGCGCGCACAATGTCGGTTCGATATTCCGGACGTCGGACGCTGCCGGCGTTTCGAAGGTTTTTCTGAGCGGTTATACGCCGGCGCCGATCGATCGGTTCGGCTCCGCGCGGAAAGATATTGCAAAAGTGGCGCTCGGCGCGGAAAAGTATATTTCGTGGGAATTTCATAAAGATCCTTATGCGGTCATCTCCTCGCTGCGAAAAGCAGGGTGGCATATCGTCGGCGTCGAACAGGATGAAAAGGCGATCGATCACCGGAAGATACTATTGAAAGAACGCACACTGTTCGTCTTTGGCAACGAAGTCCGCGGCATTTCTGCGGCATTGCGGAAGAAATGCGATGCGCTGATCGAGATACCGATGCGCGGCAAAAAGGAATCGCTGAACGTGTCGGTCGCGGCGGGAATAATCCTCTTTTCAATAAGTCTGTGAGGCGGCGGAGTGGCGGTGATGTTCGGCGAACCTTGCGCGCGACACGTTCGAGTCACCCCGGGT
>DASZII010000076.1:0-5107 GCA_035949275.1 Minisyncoccota bacterium
CACTCTTCGACATCTTCTCGCCGGTGGCGTCGGACAGAAACTCCGAGTGGAGCCATACGCGCACGAATTGCTTTCCGTTCGCAGCCTCCGATTGCGCGATCTCGTTGTTGTGGTGCACCGGAATGTGCTCGATGCCACCGGTGTGAATGTCGATCTGCTTACCGAGCGTGGAATTGATCATCGCCGAGCATTCGATGTGCCAGCCGGGGAAGCCTTTGCCCCACGGCGAGTCCCAGCCCATTTTTTGGTCCTTTTTCCACAGGACGAAATCGGTCGGGTGGTGTTTTTCTTCGCTTACGTTGATGCGGGCGCCGGCCTTGAGGCCCTCGAGATCGACGCCGCCGAGTTCGCCGTAGGCGGGGAACCGCGAGGTGTCGTAATAGACGGCGCTTGCGCCTTCGTATGCGTAGCCTTTTTCGACGAGCGTCTGCACGAGCGCGATCTCGGCGGCGATGTACGCGCTCGCGCGCGGGAACGCTATCGTATCGATAGCAATATTGAGCGAGCGAAGATCATTGAGGAATATCTCCGTGTATTTTTCGGCGAGCTTTGTCATGTTCTCCATCGTGACCGCCATCTTTTCCCGCTTGAGGCCCTTGGTCATTTTGTCCTCGCCTTCGTCCGCGTCGGAACTCAGGTGCCCGAAGTCGGTGATATTGATGACCTGTTTGACGGCGAAGCCGTTATATTCGAGCGCCCGGCGCAGCACGTCGGTGAAGACGAACATCGAAAGATTCCCGACGTGCTGGGTGCCGTACACGGTCGGGCCGCAGTTGTACATGCGTACCGTATGCACTCTCGGCGGCAGCGTGAATTCCCGCTTCGCTTTGCCGAGCGTATTAAAGAGGTAGAGCGGCTGTTTTGCGCGTGTGGTCGAAGCACGGTCCCGCCCGGTCAGTCGTTTGAACAGCGCCATATCAGAGCCATTCCTGGCGCTTGTAGTACCAGTACATGATGAAAACAGCGATCGACATGCCACCGACGATGATCCACCAGTCATAGGGGAGCCCGACGATCGGATCGGAGGTCGTGCGCATGCTGAAGATCGCTGCGACGAGTTCGAGCGGAAATATCGTGAAGGCAAGGATCGTGAACCGCTTCATCGTCTCGTTCTGCTTGGTCGTGAGGAGCGAGTTGTTCGTCTCGCGAAGCTCGTGGAGGAATTCCGTGTATCGCATGATGTGATTGTGCACGCGGTAGTACTCGTTGGAAAGCGCGCGCAGGAACTTCGCGAAATCAGGACCGAAGAAGCTCGGTCCGTCTGCTTCGAGCTCGTGCAGGATCTCCCGGTGCGGCTCGATGGTCTGCCGGAGATTTAAAAGATCGCGCGCGCTGCGCGAGATGGCGGCGACCATCGAGATCTCTTTTCCGGAAAAAATATGCTCTTCGATGATGTGGAGGTCGTGCTGCACGTATTCGACTTCGTGTTCGATGGAGCGGTAGAGCTTGCGCAGCATATAGAAAAAGATGAACCCCGCGTGCTCGCCGATATTGCTTTCGTCGAGGACGGAGTTGACCTCGAAGACCTTCGAAAATTTATGGAGCGGGTCGACCATGTCGTAGCGCGCCGTGACCAGAAAATTGCGGCCGATGACGAAGTCGATCTCCTGTTCCTGCGTTTTGTGCGAATGATGGAGGGCGGGGAAGCGCATGACGACATACGCATAATTTGTATGGAATTCGGCGCGGGGCTTCGAAGAGGGGAGGAGCAGTTCCTCGGCCACCAGCGGCTCGATCTGGAATTCTTCCGCCGTCTCGCGCACTTCTTCGCGCGTCGGCGACTCAAGGTCAATCCAAATAAGTCCGCCGTGTTCAAAGCGGGAACGCATGCCGAAAAGTATACCACGGGAGAGTCGTCAAATTTGGCGTATTTCCACAACGTATGCGATAATGCCGCGCATGAAGGGCGATCGTTCTACTTTGATCGTGCAAGTCACGGCGGGTGCCGTAGTGCTGCTTGTCGGCCTCGGCGCGGGATTTTTGCTCGGAGAGCGGCACGCCAGCGGGCAATACGCGACCGGTGCGCAGGAGCCCTCGGGCGTCGATTTTTCGCCGGTATGGACCGCGTGGAATGTGATAGAGCAGGATTACGTGCCGGTCGCGGTCGCATCCTCCACGCCCGTCGCGACCTCGACTCCTGACATTCAGCAGCAAGAAGTGTGGGGCATGATCTCTGGCCTCGCCTCTTCGCTCAACGACCCGTACACCTATTTCCTGCCGCCGGTCGAGAACCAGCAGTTCTCGTCCGACATGAGCGGCACGTTCGACGGCGTCGGGATGGAGATCGACCAGAAGAACGGGCAGATCGTCGTCCTTTCGCCGCTCATCGGTACTCCCGCCTCGAAGGCCGGCATTAAAGCGGGGGATCAGATCCTCAATATCGACGGCACCTCGACCGCGCAAATGGACGTCACCACAGCTGTTGAGGATATCCGCGGTCCGGCGGGTACGAACGTGACGCTGACGATCCTGCGCTCCGGCTGGAGCGCTCCGAAGCAGTTCGTCATCACGCGCGCGTCCATCAACGTGCCTGAAGTCACCACGACGAAACTTCCCGGCGGGATCTTCGTCATCTCGCTCGCGGAATTCACCTCGAACTCGCCGGATCTTTTCCGGAGCGCGCTCCGCCAGTTCGTCGAAAGCGGGGACACGAAACTCGTCCTCGACCTGCGCGAGAATCCGGGCGGCTATCTCGATGCCGCCGTCGATATAGCCAGCTATTTCCTGCCCTCCGGCGACACGATCGTGACCGAGGATTACGACGGCCACCAAGCGAACATCGTGCATAAATCGTACGGCTACAATATTTTTAATAGCAATCTGAAGATGGTTGTGCTCGTGGATGGCGGCACCGCTTCCGCCGCGGAGATCCTTTCGGATGCGCTGCGCTATTGGGGCGTCGCAACGATGGTCGGCAGCGATACCTACGGCAAAGGTTCCGTGCAGGAGCTTGTCCCGATTACGTCCGACACCAACTTGAAGATCACCGTCGCGCGCTGGCTCGGCCCTGACGGCAGCCCGATCCCCGCGAGCGGTATCGTGCCCGACGTGCAGGTCAGCCTGAGCGCCTCGAGCACGAAAGACACCCAGATGCAGAAGGCGGTCGAGCTCCTCGGGGGCGACGTGAATGCGACCGGGACACCGCAGATCGTCCAATGACATGAAAATTATTCTTATCAAAGATGTAGGCGGGGTGGGGCGCCATGGCGAGGTCAAGGACGTATCAGACGGCTACGCACTCAATCATCTGATCCCGAGGGGGCTTGCAGAGCAGGCGACGCCGGAGAAGATAAAAGCGCACGAAGCTGCGGTGCAGAAAGAGGGCGAGACGCGGGCCAAAGAACAGGAGGCACTCGTCGGGAACATTCAAAGTCTCGAAGGAGCCCGCATCGAGATCGCCGCGCGAGCGACCGAAAAAGGCGGGCTTTTTAAATCGCTCGGTGCAACCGATATTCTAAAAGGTATTCTCGAACAAAAGAAAGTAGACGTTCCGGTGGAAGCCATCTCGCTTGAGAAGCCGATCAAGGAAGTCGGCGATCACGAGCTCGAATTAAAAATAGCCGGTGCAAAAGCCCGGCTTACGGTCGCCGTGAAGAAAGCGGACTAAGCGATGACATCGACGACACGGCGTGTCGAAGAGCGGCCGTCGAAATCACGCTTGCGCTTGGTGCGGAAACGGACGACACCTGCGGCGAGCGCGAAAAGCGTGTGGTCCTTGCCGACTCCGATCTTGCGCCCCGGAAGGATCCTTGTGCCGCGCTGGCGGACGATGATCTCGCCGATAGCGACCTTTTGGCCGTCAGCGCGTTTGAGGCCGAGGTACTTCGGATTCGAATCGTTGAGGTTTTTAGCTGTTCCGCCGGCTTTTGTTGTTGCCATAGTGGGATAATCTTCCTGTGAACGGGGTCACTATACAGGATTTTTGGTTACGCTGCAAGGCGGCACTCGATGAGGGAATAGAGCAATGGGGGCTTATTCTATTGCTTTTTTCGGTGGCCTTGTGCGCCTTCGGGCTCGTGCGGCTTTCTGCTCTCGAGGTGGAAACCCCGCCGTTTTCGATAACACAGACGCCGAGCGCGACGAACGTGCTCACACTTTCGCCCGGCGGCTATGTCGTCGCCTCGCGCACGGGCTCGGTGTACTACCTTCCGTGGTGCTCCGGCGCGCAGAAGATCGTGCAGGGGAATCAGGTATGGTTCTCGAGCGAGGAGGCGGCACAAAAGGCCGGTTATACGCCATCGAAAAGCTGCAAGGGTCTGTAGTACAATGGCAGGATGATAGTTGTCGACGTTGAGGCATCGGGTGTAGAGCCGTGGAAACACTCCATCGTTTCGCTCGGCGCGCTCGATTTTACGAATCCGTCCAACCGCTTCTATGAGGAGTGCCGCGTGTGGGACGGAGCGCACATTATGGACGACGCGCTGAAGGTCAACGGCTTCACGAAAGAGCAGATCGTCGATCCTAGTAAGCAAAGCGAGACGGACCTCATCCACCGCTTTCTTCACTGGAGCGAAGGCGTGCAAGAGCGTACCCTCGCGGGCCAAAATGTTTCCTTTGATCGCGATTTTCTGAGGCACGCAGCGGAGCGGGCAGGGCACACCGAATGGCCGTTCGCATATCGTACACTCGACACGCACACGATGTGCTACATGCACATGATCGGGAGGGGATTGCAGCCGCCCATCGTGCACCGCCGCAGCGCGCTCAATCTGGACGCGATCCTCAACTATTGCGGCATTCCCGAAGAGCCCATGCCGCACAACGCCCTTACCGGCGCCCTGAGCCACGCCGAGGTGATCTCGCGCCTTTTGTACGGCCGAAAGCTCTTGCCAGAGTTCGCCGAATTCGAGATCCCCCGGCGATAGCGGCTCAATAAAGCCTAGCCTCTTGAAGGCTAGATTGGCCTTTTCTTGCAATGTTGCGGTAACTAATTAAGAGGGGGAGGGTAACCCCCGGCGGGGCCTGAAGCTAAATAAGTTCAAGACCTTGGAACCAGATCAAGCGGAGTTTGATAGTTGATACCCATGTGCGTGCGCTCGGTGTTGTACCAGCGCAAGTATGGAGGCAACGCACGTTTGAATGACGAGATCGTGTGCCTGACCCGATC
>DASZII010000077.1:0-4194 GCA_035949275.1 Minisyncoccota bacterium
CTCTCATGCGCTTCGAACCAGTGCTTGAACCTGTTCTCGATGTACCACATGCCGGTCAGAACGATGAGTGCAAGGATCGCGGCGAAGACGGCGACCGCGTACATCCCAAACCCGACGGCCATGCCGAGCGCCGTGACGATCCAAAGCCCCGCAGCCGTCGTAATCCCGTGGACCGTATCGCCGCGGAAAATGATGAGGCCGGCGCCGATGAAGCCGATACCGGTCACAACGCCTGCCGCGAGCTGGAGCGGCTGGAAATTGACCACGCCGAGGTACGCGGAATCGACGTAATTCGACATGATGATGAAAAGGCAGGCGGCAAGCGAAACAAGCGCGAAAGTGCGGGTTCCCGCCGGTTGCTTCGCGAGCACGGCGCGCTCCGTGCCGATAACGCCGCCCAAAACGAGGGCCAGTACCAGCTTGATGAACATGATCGTCGTCGGATCGATGAACAGTTGCGGACCGGCGGTCATAGCAAAAAAGTATACCACTTAAATTCCGCACAAGAGGCGGGCTTCGTCGAGGACGCGCGGGAGGCGATCGGGTTTTACACCGTATTCTTGCAGCAGATGCCCGCTCGTCACGGTTTTGCAAAGCACGATTTTATTATCGAGAAGATGCCGCTTTTCGCCCTCGCTCAAGGTCGTGAGGCAGGTGATCGGGTGGACCTTCCCCTCCTCTATCATTGAAAGGAGGCCGCGCGTGCGGGGGTAATCCCAACCGACGAGCGTCAAGTTCGAACAGCGTGCATAACGGATCGCGTTGCGCGTGAAGCGCGTGTTGGTCACGAGCCAGCCTTCGTCGACACGTGCGGAACGAAGCGGCGCCTGCTTTAGGTCGTCGTATCGTGCTTTCACGTAGAGCGCGTCCTTCACATCGACCTTGCCGCCGGGGTCGTTGTGGAACTTCGCTTCGATGCCGACCCGCTTTCCATTCTTTTCGGCGAGGACGTCGACCTCGTGGGAAACGCAGCGGCCGATCAGCGTGACCTCGGCTTGCGCGCTCCAGCCGTTCGCGCGCAGTACTTCCGCAAGGAACGACTCGAACGGGTAACCGGACGGCCCCAGCGCGAAGACGGCGCGCTTGACCGAATAGCGCGCGGCGACCGGAAGCGATTCCTCCCGCTCTAGCGCCTCGAACGCGTGGCGGTAGATGTCTTCTGTCCGCACCCCCGGGTGCAGTTCGTTCATTACCTTGGCGACGACGCGCGCGCGTGCCGTCGACGAAGCTCCGGCGAGCGCGAGCGAATGTTCCAGCTTTGCCGGATCGAAGACCTCCTGCGTACCGTCGGCTTTCAATACGAGCGGGTGGGTCATAGCGACGGAGAGGAGGAGGCTTCGGTGAGGATCGTTATCGGGAACGCTTTGCCGTCGAGCGTTGCCGTGAACGCTACGCCGACGGACGGTGCGAACACTATCGTTTGGAAGAGGCGGGGCGTAGGGGTATTCGGACACGGGACCGAAGGGTCTTGCCATGTCTGGAACATGAGCTGATAAAGCGCCGGGGTGACTTGCCGTGTTTCCACGCTGAGTTCGTCGCAAGAGAGCGGCAGAACGAGCATGCCGGAAAGCCGGTGCGTGCCGGGCGAAACGACATCGCGGACCGGCACCGTTCCCGCGTTCCCGGCGTAACTCACAAAATTTCCGAGGACGACGAATATCGCGAAACACGCGACCGTCGCAACGATCGCGAACCAGACCAGCCTGCGGACGATATCCATGAGGCAAGTATAGCCGTTCTCGCGTCACTTGCAGAACACAAAAAAACGAAAGGGTGAATAAACAGAACGGTTAGCGTATGACGCCGCCCCCCAAACATCTTTCTCCCTGATAAAAAACTAGTGATTGCCCCGGCGCTGCGATATGCGGTTCATCGAACGTAACTCCGTCCGCGCCAACGGTCGCCCTAAATGGTTTTTCACGATACCTGGTCTGCACTTCCAGCGAAATGGGTAACGCTGGAACCTCTCCTGTCCAGTGCATATCCGAAACACCCGACGTGGTCCGCGTCGCATCCTCCCGACGCGCTGAAACTCGTACAACATTTGTCTGCACGTCGATCGCAACGACGTACTGTGCTTCGGGCCCTAAAACTTTGAATCCGTGACGCTCGCCGATCGTGTAGAGCATGGCGCCGTCATGCGTACCGACCACATCCCCTGACCCATCAATGACATCGCCTTCGTTAAGCGAGATGAAGCGGGACAAAAAATCTTTCATCGTCACATCTCCGACGAAGCAAAGGCCCTGGCTGTCGGGGCGCCTCGCGTTGGGTAAACCAAATTTACTCGCGAGCTCGCGCACTTGTGGTTTGGTATATTCGCCTACCGGAAAAAAGATCTTTGAGAGATCGCCCTGGCCGAGACGATACAAGAAATATGATTGGTCTTTGTTCGGATCGGTGCCCCGCAGCAACTCAAAGGAGCCGCCCCGATCAATAACTCGAGCATAGTGGCCGGTCGCAATCGCATCGGCACCGTTCTCGAAGGCGAAGCGCGCGAAGTGCCCGAACTTTATCGAGCGGTTGCATACCACATCGGGATTCGGCGTGAGCCCTTTTGAATAATTCTCGAGCATGTCGCCTACCACCTCATTTTTATATTCATCTGAAAGATCTACCTCGCGAAAGGGTATCTCCAAAGCGGCGCAAGCGCGCATGGCGTCGATCCGATCCTCCTTCCACGTGCACTCGAGAAACTCCGGCGACCATATCTTGATGAACGCGCCGATCACGTTGTATCCTCGCTCTTTCAAAAGCGCCGCCGAGACGGCGGAATCCACGCCGCCCGAAAGCCCGACGAACGCCGTTTTTGCCATCAGAGCACACTACCAAAAAAGCGATGCGGCGCCACCTGGTCAAAAATATCTTCTTTCGTTCTGGAGCTGGCACGAGTACGTTTTGCAATAGTGCGTAACGCCATTCCTGTCTGCCAGATAATAGAGATACGGGCTCGATGTCGCTTCCGCAGCTGCTTCAATGGAATCGAGCGACGGGCTTCCGATGGGAGTCGGCGGCAGACCTTTGCGGGTATAGGTGTTGTACGGTGAAGTGTTTTGGAGGTCCTTTATCGTAAGTTGCGAATCCGTTTTATCAGTTACGTACAGGAGCGTCGGATCCGCCTGGAGCGGATATCCTTGTGCGATCCGGCGCCACAAAATGCCGGCGATCATTTGCCGGTCCTGCGTGTCCGAAGCTTCCTCCTCGACGATCGACGCCATCGTAATGATATCGGCGAACGAATGCGTCGAGCTCGCGATGATGGGCTGCACGGAAGCGATCTGCAGGTCAAAGTCCTGATGCATGGCTTGTATCACGGTAGCTTCAGTCGCGTTGGGGAGGAAAAAGTAGGTATCCGGGAACAGATACCCTTCGTCGATCTGCGTCTGCGCAAGAAAGCTCTGGGCGTCGAATCGCGGCAATTGCGCGGCATAGATCTCTGCCATCTGCCTCATCCTCGCGCCTTCAGGGATACGTACCCTGACGGGAATAAGTCCGTATGCCCCTACCGAAAGCGAATGGGCGACGAAAAAAATGTTCTCCGGCTGCTTGAACTCGTAATCACCCGCATACACGCCGCGTTCGCGGCCGAGCAGCATAACGATGATCTTGAAAGCGAGGGGGCTACGTATGACGCCGTCGTCATAGAGCGTTTGTGAGATGGCGTCGAGCGACGTGCCTTCCGGCACCGTCACCAACTGATCGGATGGAAAGTTCTCTGGCGGTTGAATAACGAACAGGTATGCCGCGGCCGCCAGGACGCCGACAACGATGATAATGATGAGCGTTCGCCGGTTGGTATGTTCCCGCCAATCATCCGAAAGCCGCTTTTGCAGCCGGTCGCTCCATTCGAAGAAAGCGTCCAAGGGGCTCTTCTGATCCATGGGACGGGATTATTTCGGTAAGTTCGCCGGAGGCGCAGCTTTCGTCGCGGGGATGCGTTCGAGCCCGGGGACTGCGGCGGTGCGCGACGGCGGATGCCAGATGGTCGCGAGCTCTTCGACCGTGAGGATGTTCGCGGGAAGGATCCAGGGGCTGTGGAAGCCTCCGCGTCTGCGATAGCAATCGAAAAAACGTTTGATGTGGAGGTTGTTGCGACGGAACCCGTGAATATCTTGCCACGGATAGTCGTACGGGTTGTGCCAGCGGCGGGGGCGCAGGTACGACATGTATGCCTGGTTTTGGTACGGTTTCCAA
>DASZII010000078.1:0-20756 GCA_035949275.1 Minisyncoccota bacterium
AAGGCCGCGGGAGATGCCCCATTCCCCCGTCCATTCGACAAAATCATCCAGATTAAAAATATTAAAACCGGTGACTTTATCGCCGACCGACGCCCCGAGTTCTTCGAGGAATGTTTCGTCCGCCATGCGAAAATTATAGCACCACACCAATACATTGGTGTGATGCTCTATAGCACACGCTGTTCGAAGTTATTTCGACAATGCGTAGCGCCCGTCGGAAAGGCGCGTAAAAGCGTTGCTTTGCAGATTGACGGCGATGGTCGCGTCCTTGACGTAGCGCTCGCGCTTCACGCGGTCGATGATGTCTTCACGGGAAAGCGGCCCCTCGCGATTGAGGATGCCTTTGATGACTTCGCGGACGACGCCGGGTTCGTAGCCCCACTCCTTGAGGGCGTACAGCCCGCGTCCGACAAGCACGAAACGGCTGTCCTTGATGAGCTCGTTGTGCGTCGTCGCAGGGTGGGCCTCGCGATTGAAGAGCTTTTCGATGCCTTTCGCAACTTCCGTAAAGTGCATCGGCGAGCCATGGCGCTTCAGGGTGAGATACGCGAAGTCACGGGTATTCTTGATGCGAACGTGCGGAGAGTCCTGGCGACCCCATTCACCGAGCGGATTCTTGCCGATGCGTTTCGAAACGACGAGCCAGCGGCGCATGACCTCCGGCTCGCGTTGCTTTACGCCTTCTTGCTTCAGGTGCTTGCCGAACAGCTGGAGGAACTCTTCCTCAGGCGTAAGGCGGCTCGCCTCGATCGATTCATACAGGTTGGTGAGCGCCGACTCGACGGATTCAGCGAGCTGCGAGTCGATGTGCCAGCGGTCGCGGAAGTCCGCGGATTCGCGAGCGTCGTTAAAGTGCGTGCCGACGGTCAGCAAAAATACGATGTGGTTCTCATCGGACGGGTGCTTCGAGAGCTCCCGAAGGATCGTCTCTTCCGCGAGGACACCGCCGAGCGCGGCAATGGCGCGCTTCATTTCGTCCAGTTCAGCCTGGTGGGCCGTGTAGGAATCAGAGTCCCGGACCGAAGAGAGCCCGTGGTTCTCGATCTGACGGATGCGTTCGCGGGTGATGCCGTACTCCTTGCCTATGGCGTCGAGGGTGCGGGTTTCGCCCTTTGAATTCAGACCGAAACGGTCGAGAAGCACCTTCCGGGAGCGTTCCGGCAGGTCAGAAAGCAGGTCTTTTGTGACGTTTTTGGGCTGGAATGAAAGCATGGTTTCGGGTCTAAATTGACTTCCCTCTTGTGGGTATGTTCTACCTTATATCAAAACCTAGGTATCCTGTCAAACTTGCCTGCCGTCAGGCAGCTCCCTAGTCAGTTTCGAAGAGCGCGCTCAGGGACTCCCCCGTTTCAATACGTCGAATGGCGTCAGCGAACAAAGGCGCGACGGAAACCACCTGCACTTTTCCCGAAAATCGGCGTTCGGGCGATATGGAGTCCGTAATAAAGAGTTTCTGTATCGGCGAATCATCGACTGCTTTGCTAGCCTCTCCGGAAAGAATGCCATGCGTTGCCGCGGCATATACCTCGCGGGCGCCGTTTTCAGCCAAAAGAGCGGCCGCCCGTGCAAGAGTGCCGCAGGTGTCGGCCATATCGTCGAGAATGAGGGCGATCTTGCCGGAAACGTCGCCGATAAGCTTCATCCGTGCGACTTGATTCGGGATATCGCGTTCCTTGTGGATGATGGCAAGGTCTGCGGCCTTCATCAACCGCTTTGCATATGACTGCGCACGCACGACTCCGCCCGCGTCCGGCGAAACGACGACCAGATCGTCCTTCGCAAGCGCGTCTGCAAAAAATTCTCTAAAAAAAGAAATGAGAACCGGTCGTGCGTACAAGTAATCGACGAGCGTGGAGCGGAAAAAACCGCCGATGGCGTCGTTGTGGAGGTCCATGGTCAAGAGCCTGTCAGTGCCGAGCGCGTCCAGCATCGTCGCGAAGACGCGCGCGGAGATGGGTTCTCGGGGCCTCGCTTTTCGATCCTGCCGGGCATAGCCGAAGTAAGGAACGACCGCCGTTATCTCCTGTGCGGAAGCGCCTCGTGCCGCGTCGATCGCAAGGAGAAGCCTCAGCCAGTTATCTGACGGCGGGTTCGTCGGTTGGATGAGATATACATGTTTGCCGCGTAAATTCTCAAGAAATTGCACCTGCTGCTCTCCGTCGGCGAAGGTCTTGCACTTTATCTGTCCCAGCGAGACCCCGAGCTTCTCGGAGATGGACCGCGCGAGCGGGTCATTTCCGCCGAGGCTGAAAACGAGAAAATTCATCTCGGTGAGTATAGCATCGTCGACGATGCAGTTTCGGGCACCGAGGAAGTTGATGTCGTCGCGAATGTGATGTCTACCGGTATTGCGACATTCACTACTTGCGCCTGAAGCGCCGAAGGCTGATAGGCTAGATATGCATCCATCCCGGCAACTGAAGAAAGAATGACGACGGTCGTGACCGCCGTAATACCGGTCGCGATTTCCAATATCCTGATCACGAGGCTCTTTTCTTCAGGTTCCATCCTCGATATTGTACCAATGATTCCGCATTGCCTTTGTATTTAATAACCAATAGTTATAATCTGCGTTGCTGCGGGCGGTTAGCTCAGTTGGTTAGAGCGTTCGCTTCACACGCGAAAGGTCACAGGTCCGAATCCTGTACCGCCCACTGATAAGAAGGGCTTCCAAAATTGTATAATCACATGATGACCTTTCGACGCACCCTCGCGCTAATGATCGTGACTTTCTGCGTTGCTTCGCCTTTTTTTGCGTACGCGCAAACGGGTGACCAATCATCATCCGATTCCGCAACGGTCACGCCGGATACGGTGATCGTCGAAAAAGCGCAGGTTACGGCCACGGCAAACTCGCAAACGGAGCCGATCCCGGGGACTGGAACCAATTCTCAGTCACAAACGCTCACCGCTGTCGTTCTGAGCGGACCGGACCGAGGCCAAAAAGTAACGTTCACGAATGATTATATTCAACTGAACATCGGCGACGTTTTCTATGCATCGCATACCACGAACACGCTTGACGGGACCGATTACTGGTCGGTCGCAAACCCATACCGCCTGAACGCTTTGCTCGCGCTTGCGGCAATATTTTTCTTCCTCGTCATCGCGTTCGGCGGACTGCAGGGGCTGCGCGGCCTTGCCACGTTCCTCGGCAGCCTGCTCCTTATTTTTTTCCTCCTCGTCCCCGGTATTTTGCAGGGCTATTCGCCCGTCTTGATGTCTATAGCGGTCGCCGGGCTTATCATTCTCGTCGGTTCCTATATTACGCACGGATTCAATCGAACCACGACTGCTGCCATATTCGGCATGATCGCGACCGTGCTCATCACGGGAGCGCTCGCTTATTACTTCGTGCACGCAGCGCAGCTCTCGGGATTCGCGACCGAGGAAGAAGTTTATCTGAACTTCGACACTCACGGGACGATCGACATGGTCGGGCTTCTCTTTGGCGGCATCATGATAGGGCTCCTCGGCGTCCTGTATGACATCGCTATCGGACAAGCCATTGCCGTCGAAGAATTGTTCCGCGCGGGAGTGCACATGACGAGACTGCAAGTTTATGCGCGGGCCATCCGAATCGGTCGCGAGCACATCGGGGCGCTCGTAAACACGCTCGCGATCGCGTACGTCGGCTCCGCGCTACCGATTATCCTTCTTTCGCAAGAGGGTTCAAGCTACGGCTTTCTTTACACCGCCAACAGCGAGATATTTGCTACCGAGATCGTCCGCATACTCATCGGTTCGATCGGGCTCATTTTGGGTGTACCGGTCACGACCTTCATCGCGTCATATATGTTGCACGGACGCATCGTGCCCGGAGACACGTCTTTGCACGAGGGTCATTCGCATTCGCATTAGCGTGTCGCGAAACGGACGACTCCGTACAGAGCAAACGTGATCGCGGTTATGAAAAAACTCACCGGATACGGCAAGTAAAAGGAAATAAAAAGAGATGTCCACGTCGCCGCGAGTGCGATCCCTATTGAGATCAGCATGCCGCTCGCGGGCGTGCGCGCCAAGCGCGCCGCGGAAGCGGCCGGCGCCACCATGAGTGCAAAAATAAGGAGTACTCCCACTACTTGTACTGAAATAGACACAGCGGCTGCAATGAGGACCATAAAGGCAAGTCCGATGCCGAAGACCGGCACGCCTTTCCCTTCCGCAATATCTTCATCAAGCGATGTGAAAAGAAGCGGCCGGTACATGGCGGCGAACACCACGAGCACAAGGATGCCTGCGATAAACGTCGTCCATACGTCCGCGGAGCTGATCCCGAGAATCTCACCAAAAAGAAGGGAGTAAGCCTCCGTCGCGTATCCCTGGTACAAGCTGATGAAGAGGACGCCGACGCCGAGCAGGAACGCGAGCACGACGCCGATCTGCACGTCACGGCTCGCCGCGCGTCTCCCGAGAATGCCGATCAGTATCGCGCCGGCAGTTGTAAATGCGAAGAGCCCCAATATCGGATCAACGCCGAGGAGAACCGCCCCCGCCGCCCCCGTAAATCCGGCGTGAGAGAGGGCGTGTGCCGCGAAGGAAGAACGGCGCAGGACGACGAAATATCCAATGATGCCCGCGACGATGGCGACCACCGTCCCCGCTTCAAATGCGTGTTGCATGAAATCGTATTGCCACATCGCGGCAAGATCGCTGAGCAGGCTCCAACTGAAATCAGTCATGGTGCAAGTGGCCTTCTTCAGCACCGACGATCGCGAGGCGGCCGCGTGAATCACGGAGCACCTCGACGTGCGTGTTATACAGGCTTGAGAGCGTTTCGGACGTAAGCACTTCTTCTGGCGTTCCGGTCGCAACGCGGCCATTCGCCGCGTAGACGACGCGGTCCAGGAACGGCAGGAGCGGATTGATGTTGTGCGCGATCAAGAGCGCCGTCACGCCGAGCGAGCGCACGACATCCGCTATCAGCTGGACAAGCTCACCTTCGCGGCGGATGTCGAGGTTGGCGAGCGGTTCGTCGAGAAGCAACATCTCCGTATCGCCAGAAAGTGCCTGAGCCAAAAAGACGCGCTGCTGCTCTCCGCCTGAGAGCTGGCCGAGCGGCCGGTGCGCAAGGTGCTCTGCTCCGACGTCTTTCAGCGCCGCAAGCGCATTCGACCGCTCGCGGCGAACTTCGTTCGGAAGATCGAAACCCCACGTCCCCGCGCAGGCGCCAAGCCGCACGATCTCAAGGGTTTCGATGGCGAGCTCCTGATCGAAGGCGTGTCGTTGCGGCACGTACCCTATCCGGGCGTTGCCGCGGCGTGGCTTTTCACCGAAAATCTCGATCTCGCCGCGCTCTGGCTGGGCAAGCCCGAGCAACAGCCGGAAGAGGGTCGTTTTCCCGGCACCGTTGGGTCCCAGAATACCAACGAACTCGCCTTTTTTGATCGAGAACGTTGCGTCCTTCCACACGGCAGCGTTGCCATAACCGGCGGCCAGATCACGCGCCACGATAACGCTGGAGCCGTGACGCCCGTTCATTGTCCGAGCTGGTTCGCGTTGAGCGCGTTCTGCAGATCGATGAGTTCCGCGTTCATCCACTCCTGAAATGTAGCATCCGGCGGCTGGATGGTCTCGGTCACGCCGATCACTGGGATTCCCTCCTGCGCCGCGAGCGCTTTCATTTCCTGCGTCAGCGGTGTCACAGTTTGTTCGTTGTACACGAGAATTTTCACATTCCCGCTTTTGAGCTGATTCTCGAACTGCACTACGCTCTGGGCGGACGGATCGTTGCCCTCGGCTACGGCATCTATGAACGCCGGCGGTGACACGAGGTCGAGCCCTGCGGCATTCGCGAGGAAGACGAAAATGCTTTCCGTCGAAGCGACTTCTATACCAGCATACTGCTGCTTGATGGCAGAGATGCGGTTTTGGTATTCACCAAAATTCGACTGCAAGGTCGCGTAATTCTTTTCGAAGTCCGCTTTGTCAGCTGGGTCGAGCGAGATCAAGTCCTGCTCGATCTTCGTGGCGGTTTGATTCACGTATGCGGGGTTGTACCACAGGTGCGGATTGCCTCCATCCGATACGCCGACCAGTTCGCCGACGTCCAGTACTTTTCTGTTCGGATAGGAGCTCCCTGCCGAGAGCAGTTTTTCCACCCAGCTGTCGTAGCCGACGCCGTTCTCGATGACGTAATCAGCGTTCGCGACCGCACGCGCGTCTGCGGCACTGCTCTCATATTCGTGCGGATCAGCGTTGGGGTCCGAGACGATGCTCAGCACCCGCACATGCGAACCGCCTATCTGCGAGACGACGGAGCCCCAAAAGTTCTCGGCAGCGACCACCTGCAACATCTTACTGCCGGACGTTGACGTCGGCGTCGGAGAAGAATCGCCATTTCTTGAAACCGTGTATACGATCCCCGCAAGCACGATAAGAATGACTGCGACGATCAACCAAATCGTTGTCTTTGAGTACATATAAACAAGTGAGCGAATAAAGTTGCTTACTCCACGCAGGTCTTGCACACCCCGTATAGATCGAAGGCGTGGCCTGTGATCCTTTTGAACGTTTTTGATCTTGCCAGAACGCGTGCACCGACTTTCCCATGCGCATGGTCGGTGAAATCTTCGACACGGCCACAGTCGGTACAGACAATGTGGTGGTGATCATGTTCGTCCTTAAGTTCGTAACGCGGTTGGCTGCCTTGTAAATTCACTTCGCGTACTATTCCTTTGTTCTTGAACGTACCGATCATTCGGTAGACCGTCGCCTGATCGATGTTTTTGCCTTGGACCTCTTCGACAATTTCCTGTACAAGAAGCGGACGCTTCGCGCTCGAGAGATACGATATGAGCGCGACGCGTTGCTTTGTCGCGCGAAAACCCGCGCGCCGGATCATTTCGGGGGCTTGAGGTGTTTTCATGCACGCCTACGTTATCTTACTTGCAAACTATTCGCAACTAGAGATATTCGGATTTCATGGTGTGCTGAAACGCATACCGATTCCGGCCTGAATATGATAGGCTTCCTCCTTACGGGGCGTAGTATACCGGTAGTACGCACGCTTCGGGTGCGTGTAGACCGGGTTCGATTCCCGGCGCCCCGACCAGGTTCAGGAACTCTCTGAAAGAGAGTTGCTTGACCTACGGGATGTCGTATAGTGGCAGTACGCAAGCATGGGGTGCTTGTAGCCCGAGTTCGATTCTCGGCATCCCGAAAGACGGAAACGACTGCGGAGCGGAAGATCGAGACTACAGGGCTCAGGTGCTCCGATTTGCGGCCATGAAGAATACGCTGCGGGTCGTCGTTTCCTTCGCGCTCGTCTTCGGAGCGGTGGTCTTGGCTTCGTTCTTTATTACGCCGCAAGCGTCGAGCTGGTACGCCGCCCTCGTCAAACCCGACTTCACGCCTCCCAATTTGGTCTTCGCCTTCGTATGGGTCATTTTGTACGTGCTCATGGCGTTCGCGCTTGCGAGCGCGTGGATGCATAAAGTAGATACTACGTTCCGCAGGTGGAGCTTCACCTTTACCCTCCAGCTCGGGCTCAATATCCTTTGGGCTGTACTCTTTTTTGGCTTGCACGGACTCTTCCTCCCCGCGATCGATAGCATAGCCCTTTGGTTCGCCGTCATCGTCCTCACCGTCGATTCGTGGGACATCGACCGCCTCAGTTTCTGGCTCCTCATTCCCTATCTCGCTTGGATGACATTCGCAATGATCCTGAGCATCGCGATCTGGTGGGTGAATTGAGGACTCGAAAGAAACCAAAAAATATAGTATTCTCAGTCCGTTTCTCGCCAGGGCCTGTAGTTCAGTGGTAAAACGCCGCATTCGCATTGCGGAGGCAGGGGTTCGATTCCCCTCAGGTCCACCATGGAAACCGAGTACGAGGCGAAGTTCCTGAATTGCGACAAGAACGAAGTTCGTATTCGCCTCAGAGCGGCCGGCGCAACGTTAGTGCGTCCAGAATTTCCTCAACGCCGATGGGTTTTTGATCTGCCCAAGGAAAAACACTCAAAACACGTATTCGCTCGCGTTCGTGACGAAGGCGGTGTCATTACCGTTACTTGGAAGAAGTTCTCCTGAGAAGAGATCGACAATCCCCAAGAGATCGAGATCGTTGCCGACGATTTCAACAAAGCGGTCGAGCTCTTGACCGAGCTCGGCTGTGTTCCAAGATCGTTCCCGGATAACCGCCGTGAGCTCTGGCAGCTTGATGCCGCGAAGATCACGCTAGACAGCTGGCCCTTTTACGAACCGTTCGTCGAGATCGAAGGAAAGTCCGAGGAAGCTGTCCGTGCTGTTTCCAAAAAAGTCGGCTTCGACTGGACCTCCGGATTATTTTGCGGCGTGAAGAAGCTGTACCAACTGAAGTACGGCGAACACGTCCATATCCGTGAAATGCCGCTGCTCTCATTCGAGATGCAGAACCCATTTATTTGATATTTACAATCTTGTACTTTTGCGAACCCTTCGGTGTCTCGAAGGCGAACGTGTCACCTTTCTTTTTGTTCATTAGGGCCGAGCCGAGCGGCGAGAGGTGCGAGATCTTGTGCTCATGCATATTGGCTTCCGCGCTGCCGACGATCTCGTAGGTGTGCTCCGATTTCTCGCTCTGTTTCTGGATTGTGACGACGGAGCCGAGCGAAACGGTGGAACTGCCCTTGCCGTGTTCGATGATGCGCGCGTGCGAGAGCTGGTCTTCGACGTTGCGGATCCTATCCTCCGTCGCAGCCTGCAGATTACGGGCCTCTTCGTATTCGGCGTTCTCCGAAAGATCGCCGAGCGAGCGAGCGTATTCAAGTTGCTCCGCTATTTCGCGGCGGCGGACGGTCTTCAGATGCTCAAGCTCTTGCGTGAGCTCGTCGAATTTCTCTTTGCTCAAGTAGTTGGTTTCGTCGTTCATATTCGTGCGCGAGCATTATACAGGATTTGTTTTTTGCAACAACAGTCTGTTCAATTCACGTATTGCTGTTGGTTCGCGACCAGCCATTGGAAGAACGGGATCATGCTCGCTTCCGCGTTGTAGGTCTCAGTTGAAGGGCCCTTCTCGAGGACGACTGCAAATGCGTACTTTGGATCATCGGCCGGCCAATAGCCGACGATCCAGGAATTGACCCACTGGTTGTGGCTACCGATCTGCGCCGTACCCGTTTTCACGGCAAGTTCGATGCCGGGGATATTGAGCACATTGTCGATGGCATCTCGGCGGGTCGATGTTATCGCGAGTCGCATGCCGGCGCGTACGACAGCGAGGTCGGCGTCGGGAACGGGAACTTGCGTGTACTCGGGCGTCGAGGATGCGAGGAGTTGCGGTGTGAGGAGCTTGCCACCATTGGCTATCGCGGCGATATAGCGCACCGCTTGTACAGGTGTTATTTGGAAGCCGAATTGGCCGATCCCCGTGTGGTACGTATCGCCGAGCAGCCAGGTCGGGTCCTCCGGAAACGCGGTCGCTTTCCATGCAGGCGAAGGCACGAGCCCCGCTTGCTCCCCGGGGAGCGCGATGCCAGTCGTCGTGCCAAGCCCGAATTCCTTCGCGTATTTGTCAAGGCCGGAGATGCCGAGCCCGATTTGTCCGCCGAAGCCTCCCGCGATCGTATAGAAATATTCGTCCGAAGAAACCGCTATCGCCGTTTCCATGTCGATCGGCCCGTGCACCGTCCAGTCATGGAATACACTTGGCTGGCTCGGGTTGTAGGGGTTCGGAATAGTGAGCGCTCCCGTTGAAACGATTATCTTGTCCGGCGAAATGATGCCCGCGTCGAGCGCTCCGGCGGCGAAGATCGCCTTCACGATCGAACCCGGTGCATATAAACCGCCGACCGCGCGGTCAAGGAGCGGCGAACTCGGGTCCTGGTTGGCGGCGGCGATCTCGGCGTTATCCCCCTGCGCGAACGCGTTATCGTCATATTGCGGGAAACTGGTGATCGATAGGACTTGCCCCGTATTCACGTCCATCACGACCCCCGCGCCTCCGACGAACCCGTCGACCGCCGCACCCTGTACGATGGCTTTATATAGTTCGGTTTGTATATTTGCGTCGATCGAAAGGTACAAGTTCTGCCCATCCACCGGAGGCGCGACGATATCGGAACGGATCGACTTGCCGTGGGCATTCGTTTCGACCATGGAGGCTCCGTTCTGTCCTTCCAGAACGGAATTGTATTCAAGCTCCAATCCGGAAACGCCGGCATAATCGGTTCGCCACCAGTTGCCTTGCTTGTCCTCTTGCGGGTAGGTCAGGAAGCCAAGTAGGAGCGAAAAGCCGGGCTGCGCGATGTACTGTCGGAGCGCGTACGGCTTCGTCGAAGTTCCATTTTGTTCGGACGCGGCGACGTTCCACGCGAGCTCGGTACCGGTGCGGTCATAGATAATGCCGCGCTGCGCGAAAATGACGTTGCTCGAAAGCGTGTTCTGGAGCGATATCTCCGCGAAAGTCGCTCCCTGGACGATCTGGAGCGAGAACGCCCGCGCGCAGAAGACGATGGCGATAGCGATGAAAGTTACGCCGACCCCGAAGATAGCTCGCCGCGACATCGGCCGCTCGACCCTCCCCTCGAACTGCGTGCGATTGTGCGCCGGCAAATTGGACGAATCGAGGAATATCTCATCCGGCGCTATTTCATGGATCTTCGCGCGTTTGCGGCGGAACATCGCTGCACTATAACAAAATCTTTTTTCCTCACGAAAGTTCCGCAGCTAAAACCGGGTTCACGTCAAAAACTCGCTCCGGAGGGGTTCGAACGCCCAGACGATAACGATGGCGCCGATAGTAAGGAGAGGAAGTCCATGAAAGCTTGTCTCCGGTGAGAACCAAAGGAGGTCCATGAAGACGCCGAGCGCTATCGCTTCCCACGCACGGAAGCGGAGCGACAGCAGTACGATGCAGGCTGCGGGGATCCACCATGGAGCGAAGATGGCGCCAAAAAACCCGACTACCGCGACGATGATACGGAGGGCGGTCATGGCGTTACATAGACATACTCGAGCGAGGCGAGCGAAATGGGCAAAGCGATGTAGACGGCTTGCTGTGCGTTGGCGGGATTCGAATCAACGTGCTGCACGATCCCGATCGGTCGGTCGTCATACTCCGGTGCGATAGCTGGATCACCTTGCGAAACAACGATGCCGTGTGGGACCTGAGCTTCAGCCTCTCCGCCTTCACCCGATGCGACGACGGCCGCTCCGTCTATCGAAACGGTAGTCTGCATCCTAGAAGCGAAGATCTGTGCGACAAGCGATCGGTGCGACTGCACTTGTACGACTTTGCCGACGACGAACCCCTCATCGCTCAAGACCATCGCTCCCTGCAAGACGTAGTCAGCGCTCCCGGCCCCGATCGTGAACGTACCGTAGGGCGAACTGACGATGGACGAAGTTATCGGAGCGGCGAGGCCCGGCGCCGTTTGCGCGAGGTGTTCGAGAGCGGAGAGCGAGGTGTCCCGCTGCTCGAGAGCGGAAAAAGCCGCGGCCTGCAGTTGTTCCTGCTGTACTTCATTCTGCAGCGCCGCTATTTGCGCTTCGAGCGCGCGGCGCGAAGAGAAGTAGCCGTTCTGCGTGATGTCCTCCCCGATCTTCCCACCGATATTCGAGATCGGGGCGACCACGTCCCGCGCGAGCGAGGAGATCTTCCCGCCAGTCGCCATATTGATGAGCACGATAAGGATCGCGATCAATGTCGCAAAAAAAAGATTACCGCGTCCGGTTCCCTGCGGCGTCCCGGTCTGTCTGATCGCCATATGTTATTGCGTCGGTACCAGCTCCTCGTCGCTGCCGAGCAGAACTTCGCGATAGGTGTCCATGTCGCTAAGGACCGCCGATGTGCCGCGTACGACCGCGGTCAAGGGGTCGGGCGCGACGATCACCGCCACGCCGAAATGCCTCGACAAAAGTTCCGGCAGTCCGCGGATGAGCGCGCCGCCGCCCGCGAGGTAAATGCCCCGCTGCATCACGTCGGAGACGATCTCCGGCGGTGTCGTCTCGAGGACCTCTTTCGCCGCTTCGATCAGATCTTCTATCGAGTGGCCGATCGCGTTCCTGATGTCCTGATCCGTGATAACGATCTCCCGCGGCAACCCGGTGACGAGGTCGCGGCCGCGGATGATAGCCTCCCGCACGTCCCGCGACGGCTGCACGTTGGCTATCGCGATCTTTATCTCTTCTGCGGTCTTTTCGCCTATGAGCAGTTTGAACTCGTTCCTGATATGCGCGGCGATATCCTGATTGAATTTATCGCCCGCGATGCGCACGTTGCGCGAGTTCACGAGGCCGCCGAGACTCACGACACCGATATCGGTCGTGCCGCCGCCGATATCGATGATCATGTTCCCGGTCGGCGTGTGGATCGGGAGCTCGATGCCGATCGCGGCTGCCATCGGCTCTTCGATAATGTGCACCTCCCTGGCCCCGGCCGCTCTTGCCGCGTCGCGAACCGCTCGCACTTCGACCGAGGTGATACCGGAAGGCACACCGACGGCGACGCGCGGTCCGAGCATCTTCGTATGGCCTTCCTGCGCTTTGTTGATGAGATATGCAAGCATTTCGCTCGTGATCTCGAAGTCCGAAATGACACCGTCGACGACAGGTTGCACCGCGACGATGTGGCTCGGCGTTCTGCCGAGCATGTCTTTTGCCTGCTGCCCCACTGCCACTATCTGCCCCGTTTTCTGGTTGATGGCGACGATCGACGGCTCATTGATAACGATGCCGCGGTCCTTTACCCAGACGAGCGTGTTAGCGGTACCGAGGTCGATGCCGATGTCGTTCGAGAACCACCCAAGAACCGAGTCTTTCCAGCGTCGCAGGGTGTCCATGAGGTCTTTCATACTACTTCTGGAGCGCTTGCACAACTTCCGAATCGGAGACGAAGCTCGTGGTCCCGCTCCCCCGCTCGACGCGTTCGAGGCCGCCTTCCGACATGGTCTTCTCAGATACTACAAGCCGGATCGGAATGCCGATGAGGTCGGAATCGGCGAACTTCTCGCCGGCGCGAACGTCGCGGTCGTCATAGAGGACGTCGATGTTGTTCTCCCGCAAAAGTTCGTACATACGGTCCGCTTCCTTGACCACATCTCCGTTGCCGCCGGAGATCGCGACCAAATGCACATCGAACGGTGCAACTTCAGTCGGCCAGACGATACCTTTTTCGTCGGAGAGCACTTCGACGATGGTCCCCATAAGCCGCGTAATGCCGATGCCATAGGAGCCGAGGATGACCGGTTTCTCTTTTCCATGTTCGTCCTTGAAAAACAAGCCGAGCTGTTTGGATTTCGAGTCACCGAAGCTGAAAATATTGCCGACCTCTATCGCACGGACCTCTTCGAGTTCATCGCGTGCAACGCTGAGCTGCTTCATGACATCGTCAGTCAAAACCTCTTTGTTTATAGCGACTTTTTTGCCGCGGTGCAGATGGATAGTGTCTTCGCCCGCGTCAGAGAGCGTCTGGAACTCATGGCTGAACTGTGTGAACGCGCCGCCTGACGCAACCGTGAGGAACGTCCGGTCTCCGAGCCCGAGCCGTTCGAAGACTTTCAAGTAACTCGCTGTCGCCTTCTCGTAAAATTCTTTGTGCGCTTTTTCACTCACCGAATACGAATACATGTCGTTCATCACGAATTCTTTGCCTCGCATGATGCCGGACTTCGCCCGCAACTCGTTGCGCAGTTTCGTCTGGAATTGGTACACGTATGTGGGCAGATCGCGATAGCTTGCGATGAATTGCTTCATCATGTCGGTGACGGGCTCTTCGTGCGACCAACCGAGACCCACTTCCCCGCCGCTCTTTAATTCCGATTTGAACCAGACATCGACTTTTTCGTCGTCCCATCGGTCCGTCATCTCCCATAATTCCTTTCGCTGCAGCGCGGTCATGATGATCTCCTGTCCGCCGACCGCATTCATTTCTTCACGAACTATGCGTTTTATTTTTTCCAGCACCCGCAGGCCGAGCGGCAGGAACGAATACACGCCCGCCATTTCCTTGTGTATGTATCCGGCGCGGATCAGAAGCTGTGCATTCTTCGCGACTTCATCTTTCGGAGCACTCTTTCGTGTTTTCGTGAAAAGCTCCGATTGGCGCATGGTTTGCGCATTGTATCGTATCCGTGCATGTACAATACTTGACAGTTTAAATAAAGAGAGGCGAACTGGCGCCCGTCGCGATTCATCATTCAGTTCACCGGCAGCGTAGCAAAATGTGAACATCGAACTGTGCATGTCAGTCGACGGGGAGGACATCCTTGAAACGGATCGTGACATCGGAACCGATAGGACTGCCGAAGCGTGTGCCCGGCTCGAGCCGCTATGGTGCCACACGTGGCGGCTTGGATACTGCGCGGTCAGCGCATGAGGTTGACGAGCAAGGTTGACGGCATTGAGCCTTTCATCGCCAATTGGCGAATGAGAGGACCCTTCGACCAGGGAGGAGGCATACCGCTCAAACGCAAGTGCAGAAGGGAACGGCTGCCGCAAACAGCGACGATCCGGCCAGCCCACACGGGCTGGCCGGCCATCTTTTTTACGCGAAGAGGAGCCGCGCAATATCGTTATACGTCACCGTCACCATGAGGAGAATAATGAGTGCCACACCTATGGTGTTGAGGAGCTCGACCGCGAGTTTCGGTGCGCTCTTGCGCATGATCGCTTCGACGAGAAGAACGAGCAGGCGGCCCCCGTCGAGCGCCGGGATCGGTATCAAATTTACAATCGTGAGGTTGACCGAAATGAACGCGGCGAGCTCGAGCACTTCGCCGAGCCCGTTCTGCTCGGCCTGCCCAACTTGGGAAACGAGCCCGACCGGACCGACCACGCCCGTGAGGTCCGGTGTTCCGTGCGCTGCCGTCTTAACGATCTCCCAGAGACCTTGCCCGACCAGCACGAACGACTCTCTTGTCGTGTAGATAGCCTCCTGCATCGCCTGGAGCGGAGGCAGCGCAACGTTTGCGACGAGGACGAGTCCTATCCCTATCGCCGGCTGCGCTGCATTCAGGGTGTTGACGCCGTTGGCCGGAATGACGGTGGCCGTGGTCGTCGCTCCGCTGTGCACGTAAGTCACAGAAAGAGGCTGCCCGGCGTGATCCGAAATAAAGGCGACCATCGCGCTCGGGGTCAGCGCTTCCGGGACGCTCCCCTCTGCATCCTGCATCGAAACGATCTGGTCTCCGAGCGCGATGCCGGCGGCCTCCGCCGGCGATCCGGGGAGGACCTCTGAAACGAGGAGTTCCGCGTGTTGGTTGGGTTGCAATTGATTGACGATAGCGGGGACCCCCGTGCCGAGCGCGACGGCAAAAAGCGCGTACGCCGCGATCGCGTTCATGGCGACGCCAGCGATTAAAATGACGCCCTGCTTCCAGCGCGGCGAGTCCATAAAGCTGCCGCGTCCGTGCTGGCCGCTGTCTTCCTGCTCTCCGTAGAGCCGAACGAACCCGCCGAACGGTATCCAATTGAGCGTGTACTCCGTCTCGCGGAGCTTCCCGAGCAAAAGTGCGCGAGGCGGGAAGCCGATGCCGAACTCATCCACTCGGACACGGAATAGTTTCGCCGCAAGGAAATGCCCGAACTCGTGCACGAGGATGAGGCACACGAGGATGACGACAACGACGAGGATCGTCATGCGCCCATCTCATTTTCTTTCGCCTCGAAGGCGCTTTCAAGCTCTCCGTTGGCCTTGTCCACTTTTTTCTGCAGCTCGTCCTTGAGCGAGAACTTGTCGTCTTCGGTGATTGTCTTCTCGCGTTCGCGTTCCTGGATCTCCTTCCACGCCTCGTCGCGGGCGACGCGGACCGCCGCGCGAGCTTCTTCGAGCTTCGCCTTCGCCATCTTTATGAGCTCTGTCCGGCGCTCTCCGGTCAGGTCCGGGAACGTCACACGGATGACCTGCCCGTCGGAAGACGTACCGACACCGAGGTTCGCGGCGGCGATGGAGCGCTCGATGTCTTTCAGTGTGGAAGCGTCGTACGCCTGTACGCGTATCGTGCGCGCATCCTCTATCCCGATCTGCGCGACCTGTTTGAGCGGCATCATCGAACCGTAGGCGGAAACGCTCACGCCGTCCAATATGGCGGTGTTCGCGCGCCCCGTGCGGAAGCTGCGGAACTCTTTGGCGAGCCAGTCCTTGGCGGCTGCGATCTTCGTCTCGAACAATTTGAAGTCGAACGGCATAGTCGTCAGTATATCAAATCAATAATGCGACTTGCTCCAACAAGGCTTTTCCGAGCGAGCCCTTGTCCCCGATATATTTGCGCGCACGGTACACAGCCCGGATACTTTCCTCGTTCGCCGCTGGGGCTCTTGAAAGTTCACGCTCTAGCGCTGCGAGAAATTGGATCGAAGCGGCAACGTCACGTTTATCGTCCTCGCCTTTGTCGAGCAGCGGTTTCAGCATTTCCACGCGTTTCTCCCGCTTCGCTTTCAGGAATTGCCGTGGATCGATCGACAGTTCCTCCTCGCTCGAATCGAGAACGAGCACCTGCCCTCGCGAACGCAAAGTCGGCAGTAGCATCTGCGGCGACGGAACGACCACGAAGAAGAGCGCGTCGCCCGCGGGCTCCTCGAATGTTTTGAGAAGCGCATTCTGCGCCTCACCGGTCATGGTGGGCGTGACGATAATGAATACCCGGCGGGAAGATGCCACCGCGCGCGCGCTTGCCCGCCGTGCAAGCTCTCTCGCCTCCTCGACACCGAAGCTGGCATACTCCTGTACATACACGTCCGGATTTCCGCGTGGATCGACGCCTTCCTTTTTCAGCAATTCGAAAACCTCATGCATAACAGCTGAATTCCCTGCAACAAGCTGTACGTTGCCGAACAATTTCATTCCCATACAGTATACTGCGAAGTACCATGCGCAAACCGCAAGGACTCCAGAAGATCGCGCTCGCTGTTGTCACCTGGATCGGATCGGCCGAGTCGGTGATCGCGCATACGATCATCTTCGTTCTCGGTTTTGCCACGGTATTCTTCAATATACTGCCGCTGGTCACGCTGCTTCTTATTTTGAACACTATCGTTTCTCTGGAGGCCATTTATCTGGCTCTTTTCAACCAGCTCGCGATCAATTATGCCAACGAGGGTATTGATGCCGTCGGCAAGGACATCGACGAACTCCAGGAAGATGTCGAAGAGATACAAGAAAATGTTGGGGAGATCAGCGAAGACGTCGATGAGTTGCAGGAGGATGTTGAAGAGATGACAGAAGAAGAGCAGGCAGAGGAAGCCCACAAAGCTGAGCAGAAAAGAACACTCTCAGATATCCAGACCGACCTGCGCAAACTGATGCAAGACATCGAGCGCCTGCAGGCAAAATAATAAACAGTTGCCCGGCAGCCGCGTACAGGACCGACCTCCATGAACCCCTACCGCTTCGCGATGATTGCCTTTTTATAAGTATCCAGATGCTTGAGCGCCTCGCCGGTACCTTTGGCGACGCAGTAGGGCGCGTCTTTGGCAAGCCTCGCTTTGACGCCAGTGCGACGGAAGACAAGTTCGGGCAGGTTGCGAAGAAGCGAGGAGCCGCCCGTCATCGTGATGCCGTTGTCGATAATATCGGCCGCGAGCTCGGGCGGCGTTTCCTGCAGTACATCCTTGATCGCCTGCACCATCGTACGCAATTCCTTGCCGATGGCCCGCACGACCTCATTCGTGCCGAGTTCAATAGAGCGCGGTAGCCCAGTCAAATGGTCGCGGCCCTTCACGGTCATCGTAAGCTCCTCGTCGACCGGCACCGCAGAGCCGATCTGGATCTTTATTTCTTCCGCCATTTTGTCGCCGATGCCGAGGTTGAACGTTTTCTTGGTGTAGTCCGCGATGGCGTGGTCGATGGCATTCCCCGCGCATTTCACCGAGGTCGAAGCGACGATACCGCCCAGCGATATGACGGCCACGTCCGTCGTACCGCCGCCGATGTCGACGATCATGTGGCCGCGCGCTTCATGGATGGGAATCCCTGCGCCGATCGCCGCGAGGATCGGTTCTTTGACCACGTACGCTTCACGTGCGCCGGCTTTCGTCGCGGCTTCGACGACCGCGCGACGTTCCGTCGAGGTGACGCCGGCGGGAACCGAAACCATCACTTCCGGTTTGAAAAAGCTCCATTTGCCGAGCGCTTTGCGGATGTAGTAGCGCAGCATCGCCTCGGTCACGCGATAATCGGCAATGACGCCGTCCTTCATCGGGCGGTACGCGATGATCTCGCCGGGTGTCCTGCCAATCATTTCCTTCGCTTCGTTGCCGATCGCAAGGATCTTGTTGTCACGCTGCGAAACGGCGACGACCGATGGCTCATTGAGCACGATCCCCTTTCCGGGAACGAAGACAAGCACCGTGGTTGTTCCGAGGTCGATGCCGAGCTTGGGAGAGAACGAAAATGCCATAGCTTCGGCATTGTATCGTTTCGCACCGCTTTGACAAATAGAGCCCCTTCCGCTCGGACTTCATTCTTTATCTTCGTGCTTTTTCGGATCGACTTCCCACCAGAATTTTTTGGAAAAGTTCTTTGCGTCGTCGCAAACCCGCTTGAGATAGTAGAGGTCTTTCGTCGGGATATTTTGGAGTATCTTCCCCATCCGCGGCATCGATATTTTCGGATAATTGTCACGCATCCGCTGGGCGTTGAGCCGCTGGCAAAAATACTTCATCAACTCTCCCCGCTCGGTCTCTTTCGCCTTCGAAAGATTCCGTTTGATATGCGTTTTGATATGTTCCACGAAGGTATTGTACACTGCTCGGTATGCGAAGCATTGTGCCGCACAAAAAAAATCCCGTGCTGCGAAAAGCCGCAGAGCTTGTGTCCATTAATGACATTTCGAGTGCAAAAATCCGTACTCTTATACAGGACATGAAAGCGCTCCTCGCCGTGGAAAAATACGGCGTCGCGCTGGCGGCGCCGCAAGTCGGCGAGCCGCTCCGTATCTTCATCGTTTCCGGTAAAGCGCTCGCTCGCGATGCCCGCAATGCACCGGACGAGCCTGAGAAAGAAGGGGGAGACGAGGATCCCCCTGAACCTCCTCCACTCCCCGACCAGGTCTATATCAATCCGGAACTCCTTAAACTTTCGCGCAAAAAGACTGAAAAGCACGAGGGGTGCCTTTCCATCCGCGGCAAGTGGGGCGTCGTGCCGCGCGCCGAGAAAGCAACGATCCGCGCGTACGATGAGGAAGGCCGACAGTTTACCCGCGGCGCCTCGGGATTCCTCGCGCATGTATTCCAGCACGAAATGGATCATCTGGACGGCATTTTATACACGGACAAGGCGACTGAATTGCATGATGACGAACCGGATGAAAAAGAATAACCCGCGCCCTGCCGGCGGCGGGGTGAACTTCGTTTTTTTTGGAACGACACCGCTTGCGGAAGGCGTACTGGCGGAGCTTGCGCGGGCGGGCTTCGAGCCGGAACGGATCATCGGGTCGGAACCGATAACGCCAGAATTCATTGACGAACTATCGAACGGCGCGTACGACGTTTTCGTCGTCGCATCGTTCGGCAAAATCCTCCCGAAGCGCCTCATCGAGCTCCCCGCGCGCGGAACGCTCAACGTCCATCCGTCACTGCTGCCGCGCCTGCGCGGCCCTTCGCCGATGCGCTCCGCAATATTGAACGACGAAAAACACACGGGCATATCCATCATGCTCATGGACGAAGAAATGGACCACGGGCCGCTCTTGGCGCAAAAAAAGGTTCCCATAGAGCCTTGGCCGCCGCGAGGAAAAGAGCTCGATGAACGGCTCGCGCACGAAGGCGGCAAGTTGCTGGCCCAGGTCATGCCGCTGTGGCTTAAGAAAAAGATCCAGCCGCAGGAACAGAACCATGACGTCGCGACCTATACCAAAAAATTTACGAAGGAAGACGGCCTCCTCGATCTCGATGCCGACGCCTATGCCAATCTTCTCAAGATACGCGCATTCGAGAGTTGGCCCGGTACGTACGCCATTTTCGAACGAGCAGGCAAGCGGCTGCGGGTGCAGATACTCGATGCGCATCTCGGGCACGGCAACCTCGTTATCGATCTCGTAAAACCCGAGGGCAAACGCGAAATGCCGTACGCTGATTTTCTCCGCTCAGGCGCAAAAGCGATCTAACCTCACTCAAGCCGCAGCAGTCGCTTTGCAAATGCTCCGCTCCTGCGCCACAGGCGGCTGTGCAATCTTTTTTCGCGGCGCAATTGGACCAACAGCTCGTCCTTGGCGTTGTCGATAGCAGCATTGATGGTCGGTTCGTGGTTGCGAGCGATGAGCCGGGCCATACCGGGACGCACGAGCTGGAGCTCCGCGAAATACATGTGGTCGCTGTGCTTATGATGCCCGGCCGCGCGCCCGAGCTCGACCTCCACGCGTGCCTGAAGTGAGTCGACGCCGGTATTTTTTTCGATCTGCGCGAGTTTGTCGTCAAGATACTCGGAAGCTTCCGGGGTCAGCTGATACTCGTTCGTTTTGACCCGGATATTCATATTGTTCATTGTACTGTAGAATTATTATCCTCCAATGAAAGCTCAGCCCCGCGGTTGCTTGCCGCGGGGTCGTTTGGGTTCATGAGGCTAGCGGTACGCCTCAAAAAAGCCGTCCGGTCCGAAGATCGGTATCCAGAGCACGTGCCCGGTTCTCTTCCCTGCCACGATCCGCGCAGACACGTAATATGCGTAGTCCGGATCATTGCTTTCGCGATCGCGCACAGGACCGTGGACATAGACCTTCAACCCGTCCGAGCCCGTGTAAAAATCCGGGCGCACGAACGTACGCTTCAGATCGATCCGCAGCCTGCATGCGTGCAGCAAGTCGATAGCCTCGGGTGTAACCTCGAGGATCGCCCTGATG
>DASZII010000079.1:0-3069 GCA_035949275.1 Minisyncoccota bacterium
CCGCATGGTCGACACGTTTTCAGGGGCGTTCGGCAATATTTTTTACTTCCTCGGCCAGCTGGCGTTCACATGGGTGCCGGCGACCGTCGGGACCGTGACCGGCACTGCGCCGGGCGCGCCGCCCCCGCTGAGCTTCATCTCGCAGCCGGTGAGCGCCGCCGACGCCGTCACGTTCCTCCAGAGCGCCTCGCCCGCCGAATATGCGGCTTTATACCGCTCTTGGGCCGAACTCGTCGCGGTCTCAATCGTGCTTTCCCTTCTTTTTGCGGCGCTCGTCATCTACTGCGCGATGCGCATTATCGAAGTGCGGCGGCACGAGCGTGCGCGCTTCCAGGCGGCGGCCCATCCGGTAGCGGCGGGTGACGTCTCGCGCACACAATTGCGGTGGAACGGCATTATGGAGGAAGTGCATTCTGACGACGAGCGCAAGTGGCGGCTCGCGATACTGGAATCGGATATCATGCTCAATGAGCTGCTCGACGTGCAGGGCTATCGCGGCGAAACGATGGCGGAGAAAATGAAGCAGGCCGACCGCGCGACCTTCCATTCGATCGATGCGGCATGGGAAGCGCATCGCGTGAGAAATCAGATAGCGCACCAGGGCTCCGCACATCTTTTGAACGCGCGCGAAGCACGCCGCGTCATCGGGCTGTACGAAGAAGTGTTTCGGGAATTCAAGATCGTCGAGTAGTCCCGAAGTATCAAGGGCTCCCCTTGATACTCACTGGTATTCACTCCGTCTGCTCGATCTGGATATCCTCGCTGTCATCCTCTTCCTCCCATTCGTCGTCGGTATCGTCCTCTTCGCCGGAAGCTTGCCGCACGAGGAAGTGCGAAAGCGCTTTCGCGACGGACTTATCGATGTAGGGGATGAGAAAATCCTGCTTTTTCATGACCTTGCTGAGCGCAGTGCGGGACGAGGCAATGGTTATGTCGAGCTCCGCCAGCCCCAGCAAGCGCCAGTGATATGGCTGCTCGATATGGATATTGCTGATCTGGTGAAAGGGGATCGTGATCTCCTGCACCCGGATGAGCCCGCGGCGCAAATGGAGCGCGTGTTCGTCGACGTGGAACGAATATTCTCTGTACAATATCGACGCGCGCAGGTAGGCGATCAGCAGGAAGCCGAGCCCGGCGTACAGCGACCACTGCGACAGCATGCCGACCGAAACGTACCAATCCGGATGGGCCGCAAGGAATTGCGCGGCCCCGTTTTGCAGCTGCCCGAGGTACATTTCGTAGGAGAGGTACAGAAGCAAGACTGCGAGAATGATAAGCCACCAGCCGCGGCGAAAGAACAGATAGATGAACGTACGCGTGCCCGTGCGGTATCGAGTATCGAGCTCGATCATGAGAATAGTGTACCACCCCGCGTGCTATAGTTGCCGCCATGAGAAAAATCGTTCTCGGCACGCGGGGCAGCAAACTCGGGCTGATACAAACAGGGCTTGTCGGGAAGGTGCTCAAGGAAAAATTCCCGGATATACGTGTCGAAACGAAGGTCATCACGACAAAAGGAGACGTGAACTCGTCGCCGATCCCCCTCGATACGATCGGCAAGGCATGGTTCACCGATGAGATCGAGCAAGAACTCATGGCGAAGACCATCGACATCGCGGTGCACTCGCTCAAAGACGTGCCGACCGATATACACGAAGGCTCTATCGTGCTGCCGGTACTCAAGCGTGATGATCCGCGGGACGTATTGGTAAGCAAGCATGGGCTGACGCTCGAAAAGCTGCCGCAGGGAGCCATCGTCGGGACCGACAGCTCGAGGCGCAAGGCGCAGCTTCTTGCGAAACGCCCTGATCTGCGCGTCGAGAGCATTCGCGGCAACGTGGATACGCGGCTGCGCAAATTGCGTGAAGAAAACTACGACGCGATCGTCATCGCCGCGGCGGGGCTCGCCCGACTATCGCTTCTCGATGTCGTGACCGAATTTTTTGACATCCGCACATTCGTTCCCGCGCCCGGGCAGGCGACGCTCGCCGCACAGGCGCGTACCGACGACACGGAAATTCTGTCATTGCTTTCGGCGCTGCAGAATGCGTCGACGACCATGGAGACCGAAGCCGAGCGCGCATTCGTCGAAAGAATAGGCGGTGGCTGCAAAAGTCCGGTCGGCGCCTGTGCGCGAGCGAGCGGCGACTTACTCGAAGTTTTTGGCATGTTTGCCGACGAAACGGGCGGCAAGATTCGATGGGATTCCGATGCAGGAACTGCGAGCGGCGCGAGAGAGATCGGTCAGCGACTTGCGGACAGGCTGCTTTCCTCCGAGGCATGAAAAGCGAGTTCGAAGTTCGCATCGATCTAAAAAAATTACCGCTTTCCCGCACGTCGGTCCGCGCGATGCGACACCTCGACCACTATGACGCAGTGATCCTCACGAGCAAGAACGCAAAAAAGTTTTTTATGCAGGAGTTGCGGCAAAGATGTCTCCCGCGACCCCGGCGTATCATCCAGGTCGGTCCCCGCGCTGATCTGCTAACGTTCGAACTTAAAGGACAACGGATTCTTTTCCCGCGCTCGAAGATCGCGCCTTTCGCTATCGTACGCAAGCTCCGTGCAAAGGGTGTGACGGTCCGCGTCATGCCGCTCTATACGGTCAAAGGGGTACCGCTTTCGCGCACGGAGAAGAAACAGCTTTTGAGCGGCGCGATCAAACGCTTGTATATCAAAAGCCCGTCGGGAGCGGAAGGGTTGCTCCGTCATTTCCGGGGCAAGGAGCGCACTGTCGTTCTTTCGATACGCGTACGTTGCATAGGGAAAACGACCGCGCGCACAGCGCGTCAAACGGGATTCAGGCACGTTTCCATACGGTGAAGGCGGTATATAATCGCGAGATGCCGTTCCACAGCTACCTTTTTTTCGATACGGAACCGAGCATGAATGGTCTTTCGGCAGCCGAATTGGAAAAAGAAAAAAAAGCGTTCGTTGCATGCGCCGAAGTTGCGCCCGGCGTCCGTATGCACGCCTACGCGACCCTCGCGCTCAAAGCCGGCTCGCGCTTCATGCTTCACGTGAACGCCGAAAATTCCGAAGCGATCCAGGCTGCGGCGCGCGATCTTT
>DASZII010000080.1:0-7631 GCA_035949275.1 Minisyncoccota bacterium
ATGATAGCATAAAGTGGATATTTTGCAAGGATTACCTTACTTCTTCCGGCGGCGCGCCTCGATGACGACGAGGAGCGGCGTCGCAAGGAAGATGGACGAGTACGTACCGGCGATGATCCCGACGAGGAGCGTGAGCGAGAAGACTTTCGTTGAAGCGGGGCCGAGGATGTAGAGCGCGAGGAGCGTGAGGAGTACGGTGAGGGAGGTGTTGACGGAACGAGTGAAGGTCTGCCCGAGCGCGCGGCCGGCGGTCTCCGCAAAATCCTCGCGCCTTCCCTTCTCCTGATTGATGCGCAAATTCTCGCGCACCCGGTCGAAGACGACAATGGTGTCGTGCACCGAAAAGCCGAGCACCGTGAGGATCGCCGTGACGAAGAGCGTGTCGACTTGCGCACCGGTCAGGTGCCCGAGGAGCGCGAAGAAGCCGGTCGTGACGAGCACGTTGTGGCAGAGCCCGACGATCGCCATGAGGCCGTACATCCAGGAAGAAATGGGTTTTGAAACTTTGCGGAACGCGAACGCGATGAAAAGAAGAATGCACAGGAGTACGAGTGCGATGGCCTCGATGGAATCCGTCTTGAGCTGTGCCCCGATGGTCGGACCAATCTCATTGAGCGAAACGACGGTCGCGGGATACCGGCCGTTCACGGAAAGGATCTGCGTCAGGTCGCTCCGCTGCGTGTCGGTGAGATTACCGGAGCGTAGGTCGTAATCGTTCGTCCCGACTTCCCGCAAAGAATAGCCGGAGAACCCCGCCGAGTTCAGGGATGCTTGAAGCGTCGCCGCATCCGGCAAGCCCGCGGGGTACGTGACGTCGACGAGCGTGCCGCCCGTGAAGTCGATACTTTCATGCAGCCCGTAGACAACGAGCGAAATGATCGAAAGCAGGACGATGATCGCCGTAAGCCCGAAGAACCAGTATCTGTGTCGAATGATGAACATAGATCAGGAAGAAATACCGCTCCCGAAGAGGAATCGCGAAATGCCGCCTTGCGCCTTGATGCCGAGCGCGTAGAGGAACGTGCGGGAAACCGTGATCGCCGTGAGCATCGAGACCAATACGCCGAGCCCGAAGACGAGCGCGAATCCCTGGATGATGTCGGTGCCGAACCAGAAGAGGATGACCGCCGTGATCATCGACGAGATGTTGGAGTCGCGGATCGAAGGCCACGCGCGCGCGAACCCGTCGCGGATCGCCTGCTCGGCTCCCTTGCCGCTGCGGAGCTCCTCTTTCATGCGCTCGAAAATAAGGATGTTGGCGTCGACGGCCATGCCGATCGAGAGGATGAACGCCGCGATACCGGCGGCCGTGAGCGTCACCGGAATTACCTTAAAAAGCGCAAGCACGACCGCGATGTAGAGCGTGAGCGCGATGCAAGCGAGAAGGCCCGGAAGCCGGTACCAGAGAACCATGAAGATCATGACGAGCCCGACGCCGACGAGCCCTGCTTCGAGACCGTTCTGGACCGCCTGGCTGCCGAGCGTTCCCGCGACCGTTTCGGTCGAAATGAGCTCGATCGGGACCGGCAGCGCGCCTTCGTTCAGGCTATTGGCCAATTCTTTGGCCTGCTCCGCAGTGAAATTGCCGGATATAACGGCTTGTCCGTTCGTGATCGCCTGCTGTATGACGGGCGTCGTGAGCGGCGCGCCGTCGAGGAAAACGCCGAGCACGCGGCCGACGTTGCCGCTCGTCACCTGCGAGAAGATTTGTGCGCCCTGCGAATTGAATTGCAGGACGACGGTCGGCTGCTGCACGATGCCGCTCGCGCCCTGGAACTGCAGGCTCGCGCTCGTGAGATCGGCGCCCGTCAGTATCGCCGGCTCGAACGCCGCGTTGATGGAGGTCGTGGAATTGTCGGTCGGAACGCTCGCGCCCTGTTTGAGCAATCGGAATTCAAGGACGGGGGTTTGCCCGATGAGCGCGATCGCCTTCTGCGTGTCGGTGACGCCGGGCAACTCGACGATGAGCCGCTGCTGTCCGCCGGAGACTTCGGTCTGCACCAGCGGTTCCGCGACGCCGAAGAGGTTGACGCGGCGCTCTATCGTCTGCTGCAGCGCCGACATCGAGCCGGAAACGTCCTGCTGTTGGAGGTCGTTCAAATTCGCCTGGTAGACGAGCTGCGTGCCGCCGGAGAGATCGAGCCCGAGCTTGAACGGCCAGGAACCCGTCGTCTGCGTATGCCACACGAAAAAGCCGACGCCGGCTCCAAGAAGTATGATCACAAGCGCCCAAAGGCGTTTGCCTTGCATGGCGGGTAGTATACCCGTGTGCGCTGTATTTGCTCATATTGACAAATCCCTGTTTGTATCATAAAATCCCGGCACCGAAACCCGATCTTTGGAGCAACCGATGTCAGGCAAGAAGCCGACTACGAAACCGAAAGGGCGAGCGCAGAATACGCTCACCCTTCCCGGGAATACGACCAAAAGCGACGTCGTCCACTTACTGCGGATGGCGATAACCAGCATCCAAAGTCCCGGATCTGTCTCACCGAGCAGTACGACGGGTCTACTGCTCGCGCTCGAAAGCCTCGCCAGCGGCGTCACCTGAACGGAACTTCGTCTTCGGATCATTGCGATCCTGACGACCAGAAATGGCAAGTTGAACCTTGCCATTTTTGCTTTCAAAGTGGGATTTATGATTTTTTCTCTATCAGATCGAACAAATTCTTGAATATCATCGCAACGGCGATCGGGCCGACGCCGCCGGGAACGGGCGTAAAAACGGATGCCACGTCCGCGCATGCAGAATCACAGTCGCCGACGACCTTGCCGCTTTGTTCGGACGTGCCCGCATCAATGAGCGCCACGCCATTCTTTACATGTTCCGGTTTGATGAATCCCGGATTGCCGGCGCCGCATACGACGATGTCCGCAGTTTTGAGATCATAGATGGAACCTTCCTCGAGCGTGAACATCGAGACCTTCGCCCCGAGTTTTTTCAGGAGCGCGGCGGCCGGGACGCCGACGAGCCGGCCAGCGCCGACCACGACCGCGCGTTTTCCTTTCAGGTCGACCCCGGCGTGCTGCAGGATGAGCGCGACCGCGCGCGCGACCGGAGCATCGACTACGTGCCGGTCCGTCGCGGTGGAGATCGCGTCGACGTCCTTGTCATCGGGGATCGAAGAGAGCGCAGCGTTCACGTCAACGCTGTCCGGCAACGGAAGTTGGACGATAATGCCGTCGGCCGATGCCACGAGACGCTGTACTGCCGTAATGACCCCGGCTGTTCCGGCGGCGGCTTCCAGATCGGCGCGCATCAATTCGACCTTGAGCCGCTGTGCAATCTGCGCTTTGATCGCGACAAAAGACTCGATAACGGGATCTTTGCTCGCGACAACGATACCGAGACGCGGCGTGCGCGAAAAAGCCGCGCGCCGCGCGGTGAGTTCTTCGTAGACCTGTTCGGCAAGCGCCTTTCCGTCGATGATCATTCGATGTTCCAGAGTTTCTTTAATTCGGCGATCCCCTCTTCGAGCTTGATCGTCGGTTCCCAGCCGAGTAGCTCTTTGGCTTTGCGATTATCCGCCATCGTGTCATGCGGCTCGAGCCGCGGCTCGACGTGGATGCTCGGCCCCCCGATCAAAGCGGCGAGATCGTTGACCGAAACGTTGCGCCCCGCGCCAATATTGATAGTTTCGCCTTTGCCAACCTTCGGCGACTCGGCAGCGAGCAAGTTCGCGCGCACGATGTCGGAAATGTACGTAAAATCTCGCGTCTGCGTGCCGTCGCCGGTAATGGTGAGCGGCTTCCCTTCTTTCTTTTGCTTCAGGAATTTCCCGATGACGAGCGCATAGGCGCCTTCAGGGTCGAACTTAGGCCCATACACATTGAAATAGCGCAGCGATACGGTCGGCAGGCCGTACACGTCGCTCCAGACCCTGCATGAGAGCTCGCCGATGTATTTTTGCAGGCCGTACGGGCTTTTCGGCATTGCGGGAAGGTCTTCCGAGAGCGGCATTTTCACCTGATCGCCGTATGCGGAGCTCGATGCGGCATAGATGACGCGCGAAACGCCGCCTTCGTGCGCGGCGCGAAGCACGGAAACGGTACCGAGCACATTGACCGAGAACGTGAGCTCAGGATTCTCTATCGAGAACTGCACGCGCGGCAGCGCGGCTTCGTGAAAGACGTACTGGGCGCCTTTGATGATAGGTGCGATCTTTTCAAAATCTCGGATGTCGGCATCGTGATAGGTCGCCTTTGGATTGATACGATCATCGCGTTTTCCGCCGGCGTAGTTGTCGATCACATGCACTTCGACGCCCTGATCGATCGAGTGTACGTCGAACTTCCGCCCGACCAGCGCATCCACAAGATTTGCACCGATGAACCCCGCTCCCCCTGTAACGACGACTTTTTCCATCGGGGCATTGTAGCGCAGCGGGGTGGAATTTGGAACCGCTAGAAAATATGCCCGAAAACGGCGAATATCGCAGAATCGACACCGTCCAGAAAGTTCCGTATGGAATCTCCCGCACCGGGTAAAAGCGAATCGACCGCTGATTGCAAAAAAGTGGGAGGTGGGGACGCGGCGCTGAAGCTATCTAATGCCGGCGGAGCGTTCGATGCGGGCGCGGCTGCCGGAGCACCTTCGCTGACGGGTACAGGTTGAGGAGTTTCTCCTGAGAGCGATAGCGAACCTTGATCCAAAGGGCCGTACGCGGGAGTCCCTCCCGAATCTGAATTCCCCGCGGCATTGCCGGTCGCATCGGACACGATGCTCTCCGCGGTACCGACCACGGTGGCAAATCCCGCAGCTATCGCTCGCGCCGCGTCCGAAGCGGGGCTGCCGATCTCACCGAAACCGGAGTTCCCGTTCGATTGACCCGATCCGTTATTCGTACCGAACGTATCGGCGGCACCCGGCCCGTTCGATTGTCCGCCGGTATCCCCCGGTGCTCCGGAACCGGATCCTCCCGGAACGAGATCCTGCACAATCTGCAATTGAGGCTCTGCCGACGAGTTCGGCGTCGGCGTCTGATCCGTATTCGGTGTGAGAGAAGGATTCTGGGTCTGATCCGGCGTGAGTGGCGGAGTAGGACTCACACTCGGTGTTTGGTCCGTCGGCGTTTGATCGAGGGGCGTTTGCGGTTGCGTCGGTGTTGTCGGCGGATTTGAGCTCGGAGGCGGCTGACTGCTAGGGGGCGGCGACGGCGGACTCGGGGGGCTCGGCGGGCTACCGCCTTTCGGCGACCCGGCAGCGCCCATCGCCTTACATACATACCCTTTTTCTGTCGTGCACTGCCCCGGCTGGGGCGGCGCTCCGGGCTGGATATAGGTACACTTTATGACGGTCTGTCCGGTGGGCGGACATTCAAGTTGCGGATTCTTTTGTTGTACGGCGCGTTCATGCGCCTGAATGCACTTCGTGTGGCAGGATGCATCCTGCGGCGCAGCCGCATTCGTTTGTGCGTTCAGGTATATCGGGGTCGCGACACAAAGCGCCAGGAAGAGAATCGCAGAAACCGCACCGATGTCGCGGAACATCCCTTCAGTATGAGACCTCCAGGGCCCGCGTTCGCGGTACATGTGAATAGCGCTACGAACCGCGCGCCGTGACCAAAAGTCGGACCGTTTGCAAAATGATGAAGAGGTCGAGGAAGAGCGACCGATGCTTCAGGTAATAAAGATCGTACGAAAGCTTTTCCTTCGTTTCGGCGATGTCGTGGCCGTGGTGCGGATCGCGGTCGTGCTTCAATTGCGCCCAACCGGTCAGGCCGGGGCTTACAAGGTAGCGCGCGTTGTAATACGGGATCTTCGCGCTGTAGAGTCCTGCAATCGCGGGCAGCTCCGGCCGCGGCCCCACGAGCGATAGGTCGCCGCGCAGAACGTTCCACAATTGCGGAAGTTCATCTATTCGCAGCAGCCGCAGCCATTTCCCGACGCGCGTGACGACGAGCGAGCTCTTTCCGCTCCTTCCGTATTGCCCTTCGTCATTGCCGCTCATGCTGCGGAATTTCAGGATGCGGATCGGCTCCTGGTAGCGGCCAACGCGCGCCTGTGTAATGTATATCGGACCGCCGTCGTCGAGCTTGATGGCGAGAATGACAAAAGGATACAGGATGAGCGAAATGACGCCGGCGACGAGGGCGACCGCGATATCCATCCCGCGTTTCAGCACGTCGTACATGCGCGATACGCCGATATTGCCGAGCACCCATTCGTAATTGATGAGCGAAAGCGGCTCGCGCTCGAAAACTTCCTGGTACAGGTCGACCGCGTCGATGAGCGCGAAGCGCTTTTTATGGAACGCGGCGTCGTAGATTATCGGAAGTGCGGAGGAAACCGCGCGATCAGTGAGATCGACGACGATGAACGAAACGCCGGTGTCGACCGCGACGCGGCAGGCCCGCTGGATGACCTCATGCGACGGTGCTTCTTTCGTGTCGACCACGTGGTCGAACGCGAACGCGAACTGTCCCTTTCTGACCTCGTCGGCGAGACGCCTGACATCGGGCCCCGAAGCGATGAGGACGCCACGGATCTTCTTGCCCGAGCGGATCTTCGGATACAGCGACACCCGCCAGAGAAAAATAAGCGCGGAGGAAACGAACAGGTAGAGCACGAGGTTGGTCTTCGGCGCGATGCCGAAGACCGGCGTCAAAAAGAAAAAGAGCGCGGCGAGGAGAACATTGATGACCTGCGTATAGATAATGGTGGAAAGCAGCCGGCTCCGGAAGAGCGGCGTGTGGCGCGAATACAGACCGGCGAGGAAAAATACGATGACCCAGACGACGAAGAGGATCGAAAACGGCACGAAGTGTAGTTGGAACAGCTGCGGCGAAGGCGGCGAGAGGTAGCGTAGCGCGAGCGTGAGCCAGAGCGCGGCCGTGAAAACAATGATATCGCCGATCAAGAGCGCTAGGTATTCGCGCTTGGGCATGAGAGTCATACGTGGTAGTATTTTGCCATTAAATAAGCCATGAATCAAGCTCGACGAAAAATCCTTTACGTCATCACAAAGTCTAACTGGGGTGGCGCGCAACGGTACGTTTATGATCTCGCGAGAAGCCTGCCGAAGGAAACATTTGATGTCGTTGTCGCGCTCGGCGGAAGCGGCGGGCGGCGGGCGGCTGCGGGGGAGCTTGCTGATCGATTGAAAGAAGCGGGCGTGCGAACGATCTTCATTCGGTCATTCGCGCGAGATGTTCATGCGGCGGACGAACTTCGGGCGCTTTTCGAATTGCGGCGTATCTTCCGCTGCGAACGCCCCGATGTCGTGCACCTCAATTCTTCGAAAGCCGGTGCGCTCGGTGCGTTGGCCGCTCGTCTTGCCGGCGTACGAAAGATAGTGTTCACCATACATGGGCTGCCGGAGGATGAGGCCCGTGCCCCCCTTTCGCGTGCGCTCATCAGACTTGTGACCCGATTCACGTTCCTGCTGTGCACGAACATCATCGCGAATTCGAAGAACAACTTCGAGCGCATCGGCTCGCGCAAGAAACATCTCATCTACAACGGCATTGATCTCGACATGCAATTCGGTTCAGGCGACATCGTCCGTTCTCGATTCCCTGCCGGTGCGAAGATAACCGGCACGATCGGCGAACTGACGACGAACAAGAACCAGCGTGCGCTGATCGAGCAGGCGAAGAACGACCCTGCCATGTACGTGGCGATCGTCGGCG